>CAYMZV010000042.1:0-20818 GCA_964394965.1 uncultured Chryseobacterium sp. | reverse complement strand
ACCATTCTTCAATTTCCTCGAGCGATAGTGCGTTCAAGCAATGTTCTTTCGTCAACATTCCTTTTCTCGCCGACACGGTTCCCCAATGCAAATCGAGGAATCCATCCAGTTCATGGGCATCGGGATTGATGGAAATCAAGACGCCTTTTTCCATGCAATACGGAATCCAAGTCCAGTCAATGTCCAAGCGATAAGGATGCGCATTCAATTCAATCGCAACCCCATTCGCGGCGCAAGCGTCAATTATTTTTTTGTGATCGATGGGATAACCTTCGCGTGAAAGCAACAGTCTTCCAGTCGGGTGACCGAGAATAGTTGTGAATGGATTTTCGATTGCCTTTACCAAACGATGCGTTGCTTTTTCCTTGTCCATTTTCAGGTTGGAGTGGACGGAAGCGACAATGAAATCGAATGTTTTTAAAACGTCTTTTTCATAATCAAGGGAACCGTCATTCAAGATATCGGATTCAATTCCCTTGAAGATCCTGAACGGTGCCATTTTTTTATTCAGCTTGTCGATTTCCATTTGTTGTTCAAGCACCGTGTCGGGCTTCATTCCATTCGCATAAAAGGCGGATTGTGAATGATCGCAGATTCCAAAATATTCATATCCCAAATCGCGGCAACGGATTGCCATTTGTTCGAGGGAATTCATGCCGTCGCTGTATTTGCTGTGATTATGCAGGATTCCCTTGAGATCGGTTTCTTCCAATAGTTCCGGAAGCTGGTGGTGTTGCGCCAACAAAATTTCCCCGTTTCCTTCCCGCAATTCAGGATCAATGTAATCCAATCCGTATGCCCTGTAAATGGAAGATTCGGAATTGAAATGCGAGGCAGGTTTTTTCTCGAGTGTTTCCAATTGCTTCAGGTGTTTTGCTGAAGCTGTGGTTTGAAAAAGCACTTCGTAAAAATCCTTCTCCTCACAGGTATGTACGTGAACAGGAATCTTTCTTGGATTTTCAAATTTTTCCAAGTGGATTTTATTCTCGGGAACAGCAGCCACAATTTCAATCCCGTCAATCACATTTTCCTTTCTTCTCACTTGTCCGGAGAGCGAAACATATTGTGAGTCGGTTTCCTTTTTCAAAAAAGCGACAAGATCATCCGCAAACTTTTCCACTTTCGCAAAATGGAATTTGCCCTGGCTTGCCATGGAAAACTCGATGTATTTTTTTACTGCAGCTTGTGTCTTTTCGCCGAAACCTTTCAAATCGACGAGACGGTTTTCGTTGCAGGCGTACAGCAATTCTCCCGGCGATTCCACTTCCAATTCTTTCCACAGTTGCGCCACTTTTTTCGGACCGATTCCTTTTATGCCCAGCATCTCGACAACACCTTGCGGTGTTTTCTCCAATAGCGTTTCGAGTATTTTCAGTTTCCCGGTGGTTTGCAATTCATAAATATCCTTTGCAATTCCTTTTCCGATTCCTTCGATTTTCTGCAATTCCTCCAGCGATTTTCCCTCGAGATCCAAATCAGTTTTGTTCAACCGGTAAGCTGCATTGGCCAATGCCTTTACCTTGAACGCATTTTCCCCGTGCAGTTCCTGGAGCTGTGAAGTGAGCTTAAGTGCGTGTGCAATTTCTTCGGTGGTCATGACAAAATCATTTTTACAAAAATACCCATATCAGGCATACATTTACTTGTCAGGGAGATTGGGTTAAGGAAAAGAAGCCAGGGTGGTGAGGAGGTGAGGGAGAGTGGCAAAAAAACATTCTTCGCATAACCCAAATCCTGCATCCGCACTTTGCCGAAACCCTTTGTCCACCCCGGCATCCTAACCTTAACCCAAGCTGCAATCAATGAAAAGTGTTTCTTTCGGATTATCTTTATCGGTAATCCATTCCTGAATTTTCCCTTCATGAAATATTTCCTGCTCCTCTTCCCTTTTTTCCTGACACAATTTCTGCACGCGCAAACGCAGGTTCCCTTCACAGTGGAAATCCAACCCGTGATCGCAGGTCCTCTTCCTGGAATGCATTCTTTTGCGTTCGCACAATCCGGAAGCAAATGGTTGTTTATCGGTGGAAGAACAAATGGGTTGCATGGATTTTCCACGAATAATAATTTCGATGTTTTATACGAGAGCGATGTCATCAGCGTAATCGACACGGCAACTTGGTCGTGGTATTCCGCTCCGCTTGCACAATTGCCCACTGCTGTCGCAGATCCATTGCGCGCGACGAATGCGGAATATACACGCATCGGAAATTATCTTTATATCGTTGGAGGATTTGGTTGGGACAGCACGGCAATGGGTTACCGTACTTATCCGAAACTCACGGCCATTGACATCAACAACATGATTGCCGCGGTGATGGCGGGAACCAGCATCGCTCCAGATATCCGGCAAATCACCGATACGAATTTGCGTGTGTGCGGCGGTGAAATGCAAAATGCCAATGGGGAATGTTTCCTTTTTTTCGGACAGGATTTTTCAGGAAGATATTCCGACCCTCCGCAACCGACATTCCTGCAGACGTATTCCAATAAGATAAAGCGTTTCACTTTGACGGATAATGGAATTACAGTCAGCGTTTCGAATTTTACCTATCTCACCGACACGACCAATTTTCACCGGCGCGATTTGAATCTTGGAAATGTGGTTCATGCCGACGGATCATTCGGTTGGTGTGCCTACAGTGGTGTTTTCAGGAAGGATTATGAACTTCCGTATCCGTGGCCAATCAATTACGATCCTGTCAATGGGGCACAGGTGGATTCTTCATTCTCGCAGCAGATGAACAATTACACGTGCGCATTGGAACCGCTTTACGATTCGGTGCGGAGTACGATGTACACGATTTTATTCGGCGGCGAAAGTGAATATGATTTTAATCCGGCGAATGGACAACTCACGTTGGATTCGCTGGTCCCTTTTGTTTCCGACATTTCCGTTTTGGTTCACGATACGTTGGGACATTGGGCGCAAGTGCCGCTTCAATTGCAAATGCCGGGATTGCAGGGATCGAACATGAAATTTGTTCCGGTCGCTTCCGTTCCCGCCTATTCAAACGATGTGGTGAAATTGCGTTCGCTCAGCGGTCGCGTGCTGGCAGGATACCTGGTTGGCGGAATTGTTTCCCCGACTCCGAATCTTCCTCCGACAAGTTGGGCGAATGATACCGTGTACCGTGTTTTCATTACACCCGATCAGAATTTACTTTCCGTGAATGAAAATTATTTTTCGAACAGTGTGGATGTTTTTCCGAATCCCGCGAACGATCATGTGATTGTGCGTGTGCATGATGCAGGTGATGTGCGTGTGTGCATGTATGATGCGCAAGGAAAAATGATCCGCGATGAAAAACATTCCGGCCGGCAGGATGTGAATTTTTACACTGGAGATTTGGCAGCGGGAGTTTATTCCATCATGGTTGAAACAGCTGATTCCATTTCACGTGAAAAGCTGATTATTGTGCGTTGAGGTTTTTACACAATTTTCAGAACTGGAAAAATTTCATATCCGGATGATAGAACAGGGGAACGATTTTGTAAGTGATAAAGGAAATGAATTCAACGATGACGGTAATGACAAGAATGATGCGCGCCATTTTGTTTTTTGATTTTACGGCAAGAACGATCATGAGTGTCAGCGTAATCAGGTCGAATGCCCATTCACTCCATTTGTAAATCCAATCGGACGCACTCCAGTCTATTCCACCTTCGTGATCACTGAAAAAAATGGGCTGGATCACCTTGTCGAGAAAAATCCAATAGAGTGTACGGAAACATCCCAGCAGCAATATGATTCCGAGCAGTAAAACGCCATTGTCCTTAAGCGGGGTTGAAGCGACGGGTTGGTAAGGCTGTTGCGGTAAAGCGGGATTGGCAAATAAAGGCAATGAACAATTCTTGCAGAATCGGGCATCGTTTTCATTGGGAGTATTGCAGCGGGGGCAATTCATGGTCAACTGTTTTTTTGAAATTGAAAAGTAGTGAATTTAAAATTTCATGCAGCATCCTTTTTTTCCCTGTTCATGCGCCTCATGAAAATGAAAATAATTACGGCAAGCCCGACCATGGCACAAATGAAAATGACATGTTTCAATTCGGCAAGTTCCAGACTCTTGCGGAAAACCGTTCCAAGTGAAATGTAGATTGCCGTAAAAATCGCGACGCCGATCCCATCGAACAGGATGAACCGCTTGTAAGGAAGTTTCATCATGCCCACCGTAATCGGACCGAACATCCGCATTCTCGGAATGAAACACAAAACGATAAGTGTGCGCGGCAAGTTTTCTTGGATATTCTTTTTGTATTTATCCATGAAGGGCCGATGCTTTTTTTTGTAAAATCGTTGGAAGAATTCATTCCCCGATCGGGCAAGAAAATAATAGGCTGTGTCAACCGCCAGAAAAGCAACCAATGAAACAATTCCTGCAATGAACGGATTGAATATTCCATGTGCCGCAAGATAACCGATGGTGAGCAGCGTGATTTCTTCGGGAATGGGAGTGAATTGGTCCAGTGAAATGAACCAGATGAAAATCCCGATGTAACCGAGATTTTCCACAAAACCGGAAAAGGAGGGTGAAGTGAGCAGGAGAATCGAATCGTGACTCATCTGTTCACAATGAATTTTCCGGTGAACGAAAGGCAAAAGGAAAAAATGCAAAGGGAAAATTTTTCATGGACTGAAAAATCCTTTTTGGTTATGAAACTAAAGTTAGCAACATTCCCCTACAACTTCCATTGGAAAAAACAACGTCACGCTTATCTTTACAACATGTCCGAACGAGTTGACTATTTCGCCGACGTTGTTTTACCGCTTTCACTTCCGAACCTGTTCACCTATCGTATTCCGCAAACGTTGAACGGTCAGGTGCAAACCGGAATGCGTGTGATTGTCCAATTCGGGAAAAACAAATTGTATGCGGCGATTGTTTGGAAAGTGCACGAGACCGCTCCCGCTTACACCACAAAATACATTGATTCCGTCATTGACCAGGAACCGATTGTGACGGAAGCCCAATTGAAATTCTGGGAGTGGATGTCGCACTATTATTTATGCGCGAAAGGTGAAGTGATGCTCGCTGCGCTTCCGTCCGGTTTGCGGTTGACAAGTGAAACGCGGATTTTGCTGAATGGGAATTGGGAAGGCGAACGCAAGAATCTGGATGACGAGGCGTTTTCCCTTTGCGAAGCATTGGATATCCGAAAGACATTGACACTTGATGATGTCAGCGCGATTCTCGACCGGAAAACAGTTTATCCGATTGTGCGGAAATTGTTGAATGAAGGTGTGATTCTTGTTTACGAAGAAATACAACAACGTTACCAGCCGAAATATGAAACGTACGTGCGGCTTTCGGAAGAATTCGATGACGAGGAAAAATTGAAAGACGTTTTTGCACAGCTCGAAAAAAAGGCTTTCAAGCAATTGCAATTGCTGATGGGATTCATTTATTTGTCCGACCGTTATGGAAAAAACGCGAAGGCCGTTCGCAAAATCGATTTGCTGAAAACGGCGGGAACCGGTGATGGCATATTTTCCTCATTGGTGAAAAAAGGGATTCTTGTAACGGAAGAATTGGAAGTTTCAAGATTGCTGTTGAAGGAAAGCGCAAACAAGGTTTTGGAATTGAGTCCGCACCAGGAAGATGCGATTGTGAAAATCCGCGAGAGTTTCAATTCGAAAGATGTTTGCCTGTTGCACGGTGTCACTTCGAGTGGGAAAACCGAAGTGTACATCCGTCTCATTTCCGAACAGTTTTCATTGGGGAAACAGGTTTTGTATCTGCTTCCCGAAATTGCATTGACCACGCAGTTGATTGTCCGTTTGCAAAAACATTTCGGTGAAAAGGTTTTGGTTTACCATTCGCGTTTCAATGAAAATGAAAGGGTGGAAGTGTGGAACGAGGTTTTGAAAAACAATCCGGTGGTGATCATCGGTGCGCGTTCTTCGATTTTTTTGCCATTCGGAAAATTGGGAATGGTGATTGTCGACGAAGAACATGACTCCTCTTTCAAGCAACACGATCCTGCGCCGCGTTACAATGCACGCGAGTGTGCGATCTGGCTTTCGAAATTGCATGGCGCGAAAACAATATTGGGATCGGCAACACCTTCGATCGAAACTTTTTGCCATGCACGGCAGGGACGTTATGGAATGGCGGTGTTGGACGAACGTTATGGTGGAACATTGCTTCCTGAAATTGCCGTTGTCGACATCAAGGAATTGTCGAGAAAGCGTTTGATGAAATCGCATTTTTCACCGTTTCTCATTCAGCGGATTGAAAGTGCGTTGGAGAACAGGGAACAGATCATCTTATTCCAGAATCGCCGCGGATTTGCACCTTCGATCGAATGCCAGAGTTGTGGAACGATTCCGCATTGCATCCGTTGCGATGTGAGTTTGACGTATCACAAGAATTCAAACCAGTTGCGTTGCCATTATTGCGGATGGACAACCGCTCCACCGACACAATGTTCTGCTTGCGGAAGCACGGAATTGAAAATGAAAGGTTTTGGAACGGAAAAGATCGAGGAGGAACTTTCGCTCATTTTACCGAATGCAAAAATTGCGCGGATGGATTTGGATACGACGCGTGGAAAATTCTCGATGCAGAATCTGGTCAATGATTTTGAATCGCACAAGATTGATATTCTCGTCGGAACACAAATGGTGACGAAAGGATTGGATTTCGGAAATGTTTCGCTCGTCGGGATTTTATCCGCCGACCAATTGATGAATTATCCCGATTTCCGTGCGGCGGAACGCAGTTTCCAATTGATGGCGCAAGTGGCGGGACGAGCGGGGCGACGTGACAAGCGCGGCGAAGTGATCATCCAAACGTTCAATCCCACACATCCGATCATCCATTGTGTGATCACGCACGATTACCAAACGATGTACAACAATGAGATCGCCGAGCGGAATACTTTTCACTATCCGCCATTTCACCGGTTGATCCGCATCAGTTTGAAATCGAAAGATCATTTGCTGTTGGACAACGGAGCGGAATTTTTTGCGAATAAATTGAAAGAACATTTCGCAGGAAGAATCCTTGGCCCCGAATTTCCACCTGTTGGAAAAATCCGTGACGAGTTCGTGAAAAATATCCTATTCAAAATCGAGCGCGAAGCAAACAGCACAAAAATGAAAGACACCTTGGCAAAAGAGATTTTACTTTTCAAGGCAAATGCCGACTTCAAGAAAGTGCGTGTGGTGGTGGATGTGGACCCGGTTTAGATTTTCTTCCCAAGGGTTCTGATTGTTATCGCTAAATTGTTTTAAAATGATGCCGATCTGATTTAGTTTTAAATACGAATTGCAAATCAAGCATTGACGCTCAGTATGATACTGGAAAATTTCAAGACATATCTCCGGAACAACGCACAAATTACCGATCAGCAGTTTGATGAATTGTCGAAAGGCCTGAAATCGGAAAGCATTGCAAAGAATACCGTGTTGCTGAATCCGGGAGAAGTTTGCAAGCATTCCTTTTTTGTCGAGAAAGGTTTGTTGCGCTCATTTACCATTGACCATGCAGGCAAGGAACACATCATCCAGTTCGGTTCTGAAAATTGGATTGTGAGTGACCGGAGCAGTGCCTATTTCAACGAGCCTTCCGAATTTTATATTGATGCGATTGAAAATTCCACCATCATTTATATTGATCAGGACTTTCTTGAAAAAATGATCGGGATGAGTGAACACTTCAGATTGTCCAACGAGAAAGCCTTGCACAATCATATCCGCCATTTGCAAAAACGGATCAATCAACTCTTGAGTGCAACTGCGGAACAGCGTTACATGGATTTCATCAAGCTGTATCCCGATCTGCTTCTTCGTGTTCCGCAATGGATGATCGCTTCGTATTTGGGCGTGACGCCGGAAAGCCTGAGCAGGGTGAGAAAGGAATTGGCCAATAAACATTACAGGCCGAAGTGATTTCATTTCAACGGCAAAATCATTTCTTATCATACATCAATGTGCACGAACCACTGTCAAGGTAAATTTGCTGTACAATTTAAAACAAGGATGATATGACAAAAAGAAACATTGAAGTGGTTGTGGCACCAAGGGCGCCGCACTATGTCGGGGATGGATTCAGGGTGCATAATTTCATTCCGGGTGCCAATGGTTTGGATATGGAAAGATTGACACCATTCATCATGCTGGATTACAATTCGAAATTTTATTTTCCGCCATCCGCAACTCCGAAAGGAGTGGGTGTACATCCGCACCGTGGTTTCGAAACCGTAACGATTGCCTACAAGGGAAAAGTCGCGCATAACGACAGCTCCGGAAACAGCGGTGTGATCGGTGAAGGTGATGTGCAATGGATGACAGCGGCTTCAGGAATTCTGCACAAGGAATTTCATGAAGAGCAATTCAGCAAGGAAGGTGGCGATTTCCAGATGGTGCAACTATGGGTGAATCTTCCCGCGAAATATAAAATGTCGACACCGAAATACCAGGGTTTGACGAATGGACAAATCAATAAGTTTTCGCTTCCGGGAAATGAAGGCGTGATTGAAGTGATTGCCGGTGAATATAAAAATGTAAAAGGTGCGGCTTCGACATTTACGCCGGTCCATCTGTTCAATGCAAAGTTGAACAAGGGTGCGAAATCGGATTTCTCGCTTCCTTCCAATTACAACACGGCATTGCTGGTGATAGAAGGAAGTGTGAAAGTGAATGGATCTGAAAATGTTCCTACGAATCATTTTGTGCTGTTTAAAAATGACGGAGAGGAATTTACCGTGGAGGCGAATGAAAATGCAATCGCATTGATCTTGAGTGGAGAACCCATCAACGAACCGATTGCCGCTTATGGTCCATTTGTGATGAATACAAAAAGTGAATTGGTTCAGGCTATGGATGATTTCAATATGGGTAAATTCGGGTACTTGGAAGACTAAGCTTAATGAAGCAGATTCCAAAAAAATAAATTCCAGATTCCAAAATTCCAGATTCCAAGAAATAGATTCCAGATTCCAAAAGACAGTCGTTTTTCATTGATAAATCTGGAACCTGTAGTTTTGGAATCTGGAATCTGAAACCCGGAATCGCAATCGAGAATTTTTGGTTTTCGAAATAGTCTCTAACTAAATTCACCGACATGTCAAACATTCAATTGATCATTGAAGAACGCTCCGCCAATATTGGAAATTTTTTGGTGGGGCGTTTGCTTCCTTTCCGCGAAAAGCGAATGGTGGGACCGTTTGCATTTATCGATCACATGGGACCGGTGCGCATGAGCGACCATGAAAACTTCGACGTGCCGCCGCATCCGCACATTGGACTTTCCACACTGACTTATTTATTTGAAGGAAGTGTGATGCACAAGGACAGTTTGGGAACCGAAATGGAGATAAAACCCGGAGCCGTGAATTGGATGACGGCAGGAAAAGGAATTGTCCATTCGGAAAGGACTCCCGCGTATCTGCGGAAATCGGACAAGATGCTGCACGGTTTGCAGATATGGGTGGCGCTTCCGAAAGCATTGGAGGAAATGGCACCGTCTTTCAGTCACGTTGCGGAAAATGAAATTCCAAGTTGGCAACAGGATGGCGTATCCATGAAATTGATTGCAGGTGAAGCGTTCGGAAAAAAATCGCCGGTTCCGGTATACAGTCCGCTTTATTTCATTGAAATAAAAAATACGGAAAAACAAAAGCTGAATATCGGCCATCATCTTTTCGGTGAAAGTGCATTGTACATTCTCGAGGGAAATGTGGAGAGTGAGGGAAATGTTTTTCATCCGAAACAATTCCTGGTTGCCAAGGAAAGCAAACTCTGTGAATTTGAAATGGCGGAAAACAGCACGGTCTATATTTTCGGTGGCGAACCGTTTCCCGAAGAACGATTCATCTATTGGAATTTCGTTTCGTCGGATAAGGAGTTGATTGAAAAAGCAAAAATGAATTGGCTTGAACAGGATTTTCCAAAGGTGCCCGGCGAAACCGAATTCGTTCCTTTACCCAATAAAAAATAACGATGGACAAGATCAGTGGGAATATCGGTCAAGCGCATTACAGGACGGAATTGAAATCTGCGAAGCATGTTTTCATTTCCGATGAACCGGAAAGTGCGGGTGGAAAGGATTTGGGATTTACGCCCGATGAATTGCTGGCAGCTTCCTTGGTTGCGTGTACGTGCATTACATTACGCATGTATGCAGACCGGAAACAATGGGACCTGACAGATGTAAAAGTGGATGTGACTTTTGAAAGGAATGCGAAAGAAAAGAATTCGAAAATGATTCGGTCGATTGAGTTGTTCGGGAATTTGGATGAAACACAAAAGTCACGCCTCTTGGAAATCGCGGATAATTGTCCCATTCACAAAACGTTGACGAATCCGATTTCCATTGCGACAGAGTTGGTGAAATAGTTTGAGTTGGATTTTGAATCGTTCAATCGCTTTATACTTGACGCAAATAGTGTCTCGTCCTCCGTTTGTGACACTACTCCTGACAGAAAATGCTATTCCAATGCACTTGCCGTAATTTTCTTATCGCTCTTTCTCCTCTTTTTTAATTACCACTATCAATGTCTTGATCATGATTATTTCAACCGCTAAAAATGCAAGCGGTATAAGCAACATGACACTTATGTTTCCCTGAACAAAAGATATGATGATGGTTTGGATTTCTATCAATGCCCTAACGATGGTTAAAATGACAAGGGCTTCGGGAGCGCCTTTGATTATGGTTACAAAAGTCAATGCCAAACCGATTGCCAAATTTCTCGCGGCAAATTCATAGTTCGCATTTTTGAGAATTGCATTTGTAAGATCAAGCCCTGTCCCATCTTTAAAGAGTATCGACATATTCATGTAACTCATTAGCCCAAATGCAAGGTTGAATAATCCTAAAATGCCTACTGCGATCCGTACCCACTTGGGTACGTTGTCTGTCTGATTGCTCATTGGTGCAGGTTTGAATTTCGGTGTTGCGGGCGATTTCTGTACGAAAGTTAAAACAGGCAAGTCATTTGCCAAACCGCTGTGCTTGTTGCACAACTAAGATACAATTGTTGAGAATTATTGAAACATTTCCCTGAATAATTTTCATTTGAATTATAATGCAATCATGAAAGGGGAAAAAAGTGCGAAGAAAACGATTTGCAAATTTTCGATTGAATGAAAGAGTTGACAAAGAAAATTTCTGCCTAAGCTGAGAAAAGATATTCGATTTTAGTTTTGTCGGCTAGAAAAAAAAGATGTTACATCGATGGAAGTGAGGAAAAATGAAAATCGGAATGGAGTGAACAATGTTTTTTGCTTTATAAACAAGTTTTTTATTCTGCCTGCCCCTTCGGGGAAATTATTTTCATTCTGTAATTGACAAAAAAAATCGCGCTGTGAGATTTTATGGAGCGGGAAAGCGAGAGGCTATTCAGCGGATAGGAAAATTATTTTTGAAAAAAGATAGTTGTGCAACGGTCACTGCTGTTAGTAGCATGGTGGCGCACACGGTTTAGCTTATGCTTAAATGTTCGAAAATAGAATCGTTGTTATAGCACAATATTTATTTGACAATTCCGTTAACTAGCCATGAAAAAGCTTTTCATTTTTTTTGTCATGTCAATTATTTGCCTTGATGTTTGGTCTCAAGGTAAATTAAAAACTCAATGTAAATTTGGGTTTAAATTAGGTTCAGGAATGCAAACTATTACAGGCAGTCCCGTAAAAACTGAACCAAGAATTGCTTACATGGGTGGAATGTGGGTTCAGATAAAAATCAGTAAAAGTTGGACTATGCAAGCTGAACTAAATAGAATTGACAAAGGAACTGGTGGAGACCATCATTATCAAGGGAAGTATGGTGATTATTGGTTACGTCTAGCTTACCTGGAAATTCCAATCCTCTTCCAATATAACAAGAAAGAGGTTTATTTTGAATTTGGTCCGGGATTAGCAGCATTAATCGGTTCTGGAGAATATACAAAAGGAGTGGCATTTCCGAACCAAGACTTTTATCCCTTCAGTAAAAAAGAATTTTCTTTCAATCTGGGTACTGGTTACGTATTTAACGAAAAATGGCGTGTAGGATTGCGATTGAGCCACTCACTTCTTCCTGTTCGAAAACAATTACCGGAAACTTCTCACCAAGGTTACAATATAGGTATAGTCTTTTCGGTTAGCCGTCAAATAAGCTTAAAAGCCTCAAGAACCAAGCAATCGGAAGTCATCGAGTAAAATGGTCAGTAAGTATTTTGTCTAACCAAGCGTTTTTCGTCTTACGGAATTGTTCCGCCACTTGCTGCTAACGTTTTGCAGCTATGCGCAGTGGCGCACGACCAAATTCGATTTTTAAAAAATTACTTCGTGCGCCATTCCGCATAGCCGCTGTGCTTGATACACAACTAAGATAAAACCGTTCGCAACTCCTGAACTTTTCCCTTGACAAATTTCCATTTGCGATTATAATGTTCGCACGCAAGGAAAAAAAACATTACGAAGAAAAACTCTTCACCAACTTCCAGCTCAGTGAACGCGTTCCGAAAGAAAATTTCTACCGCCGATTAAAAGAAACACTCGATCTGAATTTTCTTTATTCGGAGACAAAAAATTATTACGGAAGCGAAGGACAACAAAGCATCGACCCAGTTGTTTTTTTTCAAACTGATTCTTGCCGGCTATTTTGAGAATTTGAACAGCGACCGAAAAATAATTTCGCATGCAAGCATGCGCATGGACACGCGGAATAAAAAACGCGAACAAATTCATGATCGGCGCGGCGATTGCGTACAACCTGAAAAAGTTCACGAACTACCGCGAGAGAAAAGTGAAGGTGGTGGCGATAGAACTACGGAAGAAAGAAAATCAGAGTGGAGTGAACAATATTTTTTCTTTTTTCAACAGAAGAAATTTCCGGAAAATTATTTTCGGGGTTATTGACAAAAAATCGTGCTGTAAAATTTTATAGAGCAGGAAGGTGAGAGGCTATTCAGTGGATAGGAAAATTATTTTTGAGAAAAAGATAGTTGTGCAACGGCTATCGCTGTTAAGCGTTCGTTGTTTCCCGCTTATAATTTCCCGTTATACTTTGGGTCAAAATCCACCATCCATTCAATACCGAACTTGTCTCTAAACATTGCAAAGTATGAACCCCACGGACTGTCGCCAATAGGCATTTCAATGGTTCCGCCTGCTGAAAGTCCGCTGAATAATTTGTCGGCTTCTTCACGGCTTTCTGCACTGACAGATATCTTGGACCTGTTTTCATTTTCATTTACCCGTCCCATACTTTCCGGAACGTCATTGGCCATTAAAATGTTTTTGCCGATTGGCAAGGCAATGTGCATTATCTTGTTTGCTTCATTTTCCGCCACCGGATATTCAGCGTTTGATAGATCCTTGAAGCGCATGATCTTCGCGAACTCTCCTCCAAATACCGATTTGTAAAAGTTGAATGCTTCTTCTGCATTTCCATTGAAGTTAATGTGCGGATTGATAAGTGCCATGATTGATGTTTTTTGAGTTGTTTTTTGGGTTGGTTTATAATCTTGTTGTCAAGTCTCTATCAAATTATCTAAAACAATTTCTTTTCTATATGAATTAAAAGAAATTGAAAAAAAACCGGCTAATTTTTCTATTAGCTTTTGTCTGTTTGGCTCATTTTGATTTTGAACATAGTTATTGTAAAAATTCATCAACTCTCTAAATGACTTAATTTCGGAGTTATATCAGTATAACTGAATCAATTTATTTATATCTAATAGCAAAGGTTTAATGTCATGTTCTTTGGCAGGTTGATGACTAAATTCCCATAGCTCTAATATTTTCTGAAATAATTCAAATCGATATTCCAATCTTTTTTCTAACCTTTTTGACTTGAGATTAAGAATTGGGCTTACAATAAATCCGACAATAGAAATAATAAACCCTATTCCTCCAAGTGCTAATGCAATAATATTTGAAGCATCCATTTTAGTGTGATTTGGATTTTGAGATTATTATTATTTTTTATCTAGTAGACAGCCGATTTCGAAGTTTGCGGTGTTGGGCTTTTTGGAATGAAAAATTGCCAGAACCAAAGTTATTAAATGTCCAAGTGTTTATAACTATGTCAAGGAAGCGAACCTAAAATAGGCCACCACCGCAGACAAAACAAAAACAGCAATCAACATGGGAAGCATTTTATATTCTTTCTTTTTGGTATGAACAAAAATGCCCGACAGCATGATCAGGCAAAAACAAATTGCGGTTATGGGTGTCAATATGCGTGCTGCGCCTGTAAGCCACGGGACTATAATACCCACACAACCCAACAATTCACAAACGCCCAATATCCTGATCGGTATTATCGTGTCGTTCGGTTTTATGTGCCCGTCCTCAATGTGTTTTTGTATACTGCCGCTGACTTTTCCAAAACCCGGCATAATGAAAAAAGCGGAAAGAAGCCCTTGCATTATCCATAAAGCTGTATTCATTTATTGATTGTCAAAATTAATCGGTCGCATGATGTAAAAAATAATCCAGTTGTCGGTCGGCAGTCAAAAAATCGAATGTCGAATATTGAACAAGAAATATTGAATGTTGAAATGAAATTTTCGAATCATTGAATTTTCGAATCTTTCAATTCCTTTCTCAACTGCCGCGAAGTTTTTTTAGAACCGTCATGACTCCATCCGGGAGGACCGAACACGTACATGATTTTCGCCTTGAATGAAGAAGGTTTTTTCAAATCGGTTCCAATGTCTTTCCATTCGTGGAAAATGGTTTTGATCGGATGATAAGGTCTGTCCAGGTTTTTTGTCAATCCGTATTTTACTTCTTCCTCTTCGGCTTGGAATGTTCCGAAAAGTTTGTCCCAGAAAATAAAAACCATTCCCATATTCTTGTCGAGATACTTCACATTCGCACCGTGATGCACGCGGTGGTGTGAAGGTGTGGACATGAACCATTCGAGCGGACCGAGTTTTTTTATGTACTGTGTGTGAATGAGAATTCCATAAATCTGCGTGATGGCATACATCAACATGATGTCTTCTCCCTTGAAGCCGAGCAGCGGAAGCGGAATGAACCAGACAAAACGGTAGAGCGGTTGAAAAACTGAAGAGCGGAATCCAACTGTGAGATTGAATTCCTGCGAGGAATGGTGCGTGACGTGAACAGCCCAAAACAACCTGCAATAATGATCGACGCGGTGCAGCCAGTAGAACATGAAATCTTCGGCAACCAAAAGTGTCAACCAATAAATCCACGGAGTCGTTATCAGTACAAAATGGAATTGGAAAAAGTAAGCGAGAAAAATCAGGACGAATCCGCGCAACAGTAAATCGAGTGAAAAATTCAAGGCGGAAAGCCACACATTCATCAATGTGCCTTTGGTGGTGTAATATTTCCGGTCGTGAAAAAAGCTCAAGAGTATTTCCCCGCCGATGAAAAAAGCGTAGAGTGGGGTGGAGATGAGGAAGACAAGTTTTTCCCTGACAAGATCCATTCTGGTTACGGATTGCGAACGGTGCAAATATACGGATTACGAATGCGGGTAATTATGATTTTGATTAGCGGAAATCTGCAATCCATTCATCATTTCAACTTCAACAACTCTTCTTTCTTCTCCATCGTCGCTTCATAACCGATCTTGAAAATCTTATCGGCGTTGGTGAGATCAAGCATTCCGAAATCCTCACACCCTTTCGGCTCAATGAAAACCGTGCATGATTTTTCCTTGTCACGAATCGCCTTGTCCAACGCGAGATGCAAGCTGCGGTCCATGATATTCTTGATGTGAATCTGGTTTTCGGTTTTCCCAATGGGATTGACATTGACACCGATGATATTTTCAGTTTTTCCGAGCAATGCTTCAATCGGAAAATTATTCAGCAATCCACCATCGACAAATTGTGTGCCTCCGAATTTTATCGGTTCAAACATGATCGGAATGCAGGACGAAGCGCAAATGGCAGGAACCAATTCACCTGAATTGAAATAGCGTAATTCCCCGTTCACGATATCGGTTGCGGTAACTGTCAATGGGAGTTTCAGTTTTTCAAATGATTCCGGCAGATTCTCGGAAAACATTTCCGCAATTTTCCGCATGTTGAGTATTCCCGGTTTGCGCCATAGGATTCTTATCCAATGATAAATTCTATAAGACTGGATCAATTTCAAGGTTTCTTCCGGTTTGTGTCCGGCAGCATAAAACGCGCAAGCCATTGCACCCGCACTGGTTCCCGCCATCGCATCAATGTGTATATCCAATTCATCCAATGCCTGCAATACACCCAAGTGTGCGAATCCGCGTGCACCGCCACCGCTAAGTACAAGACCGTTTTTCATTGTTTGGTGAATGGTTGGAAAGTTGAAATGTTTTTATTCGGTGATACAGAACTTTTCACCCCAATTTCTACCGACCGAAATAATCGTCGAGTGAAAATTTTTGATTGACACGAACCCCTTTTTCTGTTTCTTCAACCGTGCAGCATTCGTTCACACCGTCGTGTTCGAAAAACAGGACAAAATTTTCCTTGGCAGCTTGAGGAAGGAATTTTTCCTTTTCCGAAAGTGTAATCAGCGGGCGTGTATCGTAAGCCATGATCCATGGAAGCGGAATGTGTGCAACGCTCGGCATCAAATCGGCCATGTACACAACCGTTTTTCCCTTGTAGGAAATTTGCGGCAGCATCATTGCGCCGGTATGACCGTTCACCCACATGGGCTTGAATCCGGGAATCAGCTCATCACCTTCTTTCAGGAATTTCAATTGTCCGCTTTCCTTTATCGGTAAAATATTCTCTTTCAAGAAACTTGCCTTCTCGCGTGCGTTGGGTTTTGTCGCCCATTCCCAATGTGTTTCATTGCTCCAGTAAGTTGCATTCGGAAAAACGGTTTCCAGTTTTGTGCGGTCGGCATTGTACCTGATGCTTCCACCACAATGATCGAAATGCAAATGCGTGAGAAACATATCGGTGATGTCGCCCAAGTCAAAACCTTTTGCGTGCAATGATTTTTCAAGTGTCGCATCGCCATTCAGGAAATAATGCCCGAAGAATTTTGCATCCTGTTTGTCTCCCATTCCATTGTCTATGAGAATCAGGCGTTCACCCTCTTCCACCAGCAAACAGCGCATCGCCCAATTGCACATGTTGTTTGCGTCGGGCACATTTTCCTTGCTCCACAGGCTTTTCGGAACAACGCCATGCATGGCACCGCCATCCAGTTTGAAAAATCCGGTATCAATTGTGTGTAGTTTCATTTTATTTTTTTTACCGCAACCTGGAATTAGGTTGAGAACAAATTACGAATGCAGCGAATTTACGAATTGCCTATCAGCAAATTTTACAACCGACAACCACTATTGCTGCGGAGGATCAGTTGGCGGATTTTGATTCGGTGGCGGCGCCCAAGGATTTGGATTGTTCGTTGGATTCTGAACAGGATTTTGAAAATTCGGTGGACCGTAAGGATTGGTTTGCTGATAGGGATTCTGCTGCTGATACGGATTTTGTTGATAGGGATTTTGCGGATACTGATACAACTGTTGTTGGTACTGCTGATAAGGCATGGTCGGATACTGGGGAATGACTTGCGGAACGGGATTATTGTTCTTGAAACTTTTCGAGAGGGCAACGATCGAATAGATCAGGAAATAAATGAAAAGCAACAACATCATCAATGAACCGCCAATCGCTTCGTCGGGAACACTTCCGCTGCTGTAGAGGTAATCTTCGTTGCAATAACAATGGGCTTTGGCCTCTGTCATGACATACAGGCAAAGCATCATTCCGCATAAACTCAGGATAATTCCAATGATGGAGAGGGCGCGCATGGAAGTTTTTTTATTAAAGGTAAAAAAAACTGACGGGTGACGTTTCTTGGATGAAATGGATTTGCTTCCTGAAAGTATGCAAATGGAATTATTTGTACGTCTTGATGACAAGATTCTCTTTCAACACTTCAAACCGATTCAGTTTTGCGGTGTCAAATTGCGGACAATCCCATTGCAGACAACTGTCGGGATGTTCCCAATCCGGAATGAAATAATGGGCGGATTTGAAATAGGCTTTTACACAATAATAACCTGCAAATATTTCCACTCCTTCAATGCGAAGTACATTCGGCTGGTATAAATTGGTTTGTGTTGCGATGTGTTGTGTGTCCGCTTGCGATTTGAATTCGGTATAAAAATTTTTGAAATCTTTTCCGATGTAATGCCTGAATGGAAATTTCTTCACGAGATTTTCTCCGGGAATGAATGTTGCGGCAATGCAAATTGCGAGACAAGACAATAGGTATGAAAACCGTTTTTTCATTTTGTCTCGATATAGTTTAGAACAACACCGGAATTTTTTTTCAGCGATTCACAAACCCTATCCGCATCATTCTTCCCTACTGAAAATTTCAATTTGCATTCCAACTGAAAATCCTGTTCCCATTGCTCGAGATTTTCATCCTTGATAATTTTCATGACATCATTCATTGCCGAATAGGGAAATTCCAATTGATAGACTTCCTGAATTCTCTTCTCGACAATTTTCGAATTTGCAATTGCATCCGCCGCCGCACTCCGGTACGCTGCAATCAATCCGCTTACGCCAAGCAGTGTTCCACCGAAATACCGGACAACTACAATCAATATATCGGTGAGGTCGTTGGATTGGATTTGTCCGAGAATGGGTTTTCCCGCTGTGCCTGAAGGTTCACCGTCATCATTCGAACGGAAAAACTGTTTGTCGGCGCCCATACGAAATGCATAACAATGGTGGCGTGCGCCATGATGTTCCTTTCTTAATTCCGCAAGATGTTCTTTCACGTGTTGTTCATTCCGGATTGGAAAAACGAACGCAAGGAATTTGCTTCCCCGGTCCTTGAAAATTCCCTGGGATGGATTTTCTATTGTTCGGTATGTATCCTCGAAAAGCAAATTTTATTTTTTTGTATTCATTTCAGCTGAATGCAATCAGTGCAATGGCACCGAGTGAAAGAAAAATCCCCAACCAATTGAGTGGCGAAAATTTTTCCTTGAAAAAAAGCAACGCCGCAATTGCCGACAAGGCCACGATTCCCATATTGTTGACGGGATACAAGGCTGAACTTTCCATAATGTTGCTTCCGAGTGCGCGGGTGATTCCATAAATGGAAAAATAATTCGGAATGCCCAGAATGATTCCAGCGAAAATGCTTTTCACCTGGAATTTCTCTCCTGTCTTTACCATCCTGAAAATGATGACAGTGATTCCGATGATTCCTGCCGTGAGAAATGAAAGTGAAATGAAAAATGGAATGTGTGCATCGGGAACCAATTTTGTTTTAGCATGATTGACCAATGCGTCGATGATTCCACTCCCCAGAAAAATCAATGCAGGAAACAATATGCGCCTTCCGCTTTCCGATTTTTCCTTTTCAGGGGAAATGGAAGTGAAATAAACGGCCACAATGGCGATCACAATTCCAATTATTTTCAGAAGTGTTATCGATTCATGGTAAAGGAAAAGGGCAGCTACAACAGGAATCACCACCGACATTTTATTGGCAACGGTGGCAACGGAAATGCCAATGGTTTGGGCTGTTTTTGCAATCAGTAAAAAAATGGAAATGAAAAGGATCCCGAGCGACAACGGTACCCACCACCAAACCTGATGTGGCAATTCGCCAATGGGAAATGGGATTCCCGAAAGAATCATTCCGATGGATCCCGCAACAAAATAATTGACGACTATTCCCTGCAATGTATTTATTCCAAAACGCGTAAACGCTTTCAGGATCAAGAGAAGTACCGTGTTGGTCAATATGCTGAGGAGAAGCCAGGACATGGTGGGCGATTAATGATTAATGATGTGCAGATTGATAATTGAAAAATCGAAATGAAATTTTGGAAATTGTCACTGATGAAAAATTAATTCGGTCAAAGTCATCATTAATCATTAATCATTCATCATTAATTGTGGATTCAAGTAACTGAACAATTTATCGCCACCTACAATTTCCTCCTTGGCGAAATCGATTTTCATTATCGGAGCTTTCACTCCCGCACCGATTTTTTTTCCGGCGACAAAAACCCTTGCCTCGTCCCACAATCCCTGCTCGAGGAATTTATTCAGCAAGGCAGCGCCGCCTTCCACAAGAACGGACTGCAATTTTTTTTCCTGCAACACATGCATGACCTGTGCGAGCGGATTATTTGAAAAATCAATCGGAATGAATTGGGTATGATCGGTGTAATAATCAGGACCGTCGGTGAAAACGATTGTCGGTGAAGTGCCGTCGAGAATTTTTGCTGTGGAAGGGATTCTTTGTTTCCTGTCGAACGTAATGCGTACCGGATTTTTTCCTTCGGTCAAGCGTACGGTCAGTTGCGGATCATCGGCAATGACGGTATTGGTGCCGACGAGAATTGCAGCTTCTTCCGAACGCCATTTGTGAACGAGCAAATGCGATTCGGCAGAACTGATGATGGCACGTCCGTCTTTTTCATCGCGGTTGTGGTCAATGAATCCGTCCGATGATTGCGCCCATTTCAGGATAATGTAGGGACGGTGTTTGGTCATCGAAGTGAAAAATCTTTTGTTGAGCAACTGCGCTTCTTTTTCCAAGACCCCGACTTTCACATCGGTTCCATTCAGGATTAATTTCTGGATCCCCTTTCCTTTGACCAGTGGATTTTCATCGAGACAAGCGACAACGACATAGGGGATTTTTTTTTCGATAATGAGATCCACACAAGGCGGTGTTTTTCCAGTGTGCGCGCAAGGCTCGAGACTCACATATAACGTGGCTTCTGTCAATTGCCTTTCATCGGCCACTTTGCGAATCGCATTCACCTCTGCATGCGGACCTCCGTATTGCTCGTGCCAACCTTCGCCTATGACGTGTCCGTTGCGTACGATCACACAACCCACCATCGGATTGGGC
>CAYMZV010000041.1:0-21000 GCA_964394965.1 uncultured Chryseobacterium sp. | reverse complement strand
CACTTGGTCGCTGATTTATGAATGGCTTTTCTATTTTTCACTTCCGCTCATCGGCTTGGTTTTTTTCAGGATAAAAACCTCTTTCGTTACGATCCTGATCACTCTGGTTTTCGCCGGCCTGATCATTTTTAAATTCCCGATTCAACCCATTCATCTTTTTTCTTTCGCCGGAGGAATTGCCGCTGCATTTGCCCTTCGATCGGAAAAATTCTGCAGCCTTGTTTCGGGAAAAATATTTTCAGCAATTGCGATCTCGCTTCTTTTTGCAACCGTTTATTTTTTCCATTCACCGAATGAAATCCTTCCGATTGCAATTTCCGCATTGGCATTTCTCATTTTTGCAGGAGGAAACGATTTGTTCGGAATACTCACACTTCCCGTTTCAAAAATGCTCGGACAGATTTCCTATCCGATTTATTTATTCCATCCGCTCGTTCTTTTCATCACCTTCAAATTCATTTTGGGTTTCGACTTTTTCTCACACGGCTTATCCGAAAGTTATGGCATGGTGATTTCCGCTTGTATGGTTGCAACTGTGCTGCTTTGTTTCGCCATCCATTACCTGATTGAATTGCCGGGAATGAATGCCACCAAAAAAGTAACCGATCGGTTGAAGGGGAAAAACAAATGACCCTATTTCCCCAATCCCCCAATTACCTTAGCCACCCCGATTAACCCAATTACCTTTACCTGTTACCCATCCGTGTTCATATACATAGAACGCGTTTCCGGAATGCCTGAAATAAAAGCCACATACGAACTCATTGCAAAAAAGGACAAGGAATCCATCCGTGTTTTGTATGAACGTTATGGGAAAAAACTTTTCGGGTATGCGCGCAACAAATGGAAACTGAACGAGGATGAAAACTGGGATTTGGTTTACAAAACCCTGTACAGGGTGATTGAAACGAATTCCAATTACACATTTTCTTCGGAAGAAAAATTTTCATCTTTTGTTTTCACCGTTTTCATCAATTATCTCCGGAATTTTTACCGCGACAGGAAAAACCTTCCGGTTGAAATCATTGAACTTGATGAAAAACATTTTGACAATCCCGATAACCATCGGGCGGAATCGGAAAATGAAACGAAAAGTTCTCCGGCAATGAATCTCCTCGTCAACGAGCTTGATCAACTCGAGGATTGGGAACGGATTCTCCTGCTGATGCGGAGTCAGGATGTTCCGTATGCTGAAATCGCAAAGTTCACCGGAAAAACGGAAGACCAATTGAAAGTCTATTACGGAAGACTGAAAAAAAGATTAGCGGACAAGTTGAACGAAAAAATTCACCCCGATAGCTATCGGGACCAAAAACAAGGCAGTCATGAAAACCACGGATAACGAATTCATTCCAGAGAACCATTTCGATGTTCTGCTCCGTCATGCATTGCTTGACAAGGAAAAAATGTTTAACGAAAAAACACTTGAAGCCATGGCACAACATATTTTTTCCCCAGCGAATGCAGAAACAATTCCAGTTGCCGACAATAATTCAATCGTTGAAAAACTGGTCAATGATTTCAAACAGCGCGGCAATAATTTCCGATTGAACATTTTCCTGGTTTCACTTTTTACCGTTGCAACAATTGTTTCTGTCATCTTTTTCACTTCACGCGACCGGAAAATTGCTGTACAGAAAAATTTTATTCCTGTTGTGGAAAAACAAAATCCTGTTCTGCAAGTCACTCCTGTTGTTCAACAGGAACAACAACAGCAATTGGTTGAGAATCCATTGCCAAGAACAAATCCGGTCATGATTGCGTTGCTGGACTCTGCAAAAAAGGAAGATTCCATTTCTCCGACAATCGGAAACCTGAACAATGGTTCTTCACCTTCAATTGCAACCACGTTCCACATTCCTGAAGACAAGACATTGCACTATGAAGACATCCCAACGTTGACAGAAGAGGAAAAAAAGCAAACCGAGAAAGACAAGTTGAAAATCATGAAAGACGTAGTGAAGAAAAAAATCTATTCAACCCTTCCTATGGGCGTCACGAGCGTTGATGGAAAACTGGTAACCGTAAACGGTTTTTCGATCAAGAATGCCGAAACAACCAACTTTGAATACAACACTTTTCTCAATGATTTATTGGTGCAGGGAAGATTCGACGATTACCTGCTTGCGAAACCGGTCGACGGCGGATGGAAAGCCGTTGGCATTCCAGAATTTGAAAATGTGTATGCCTATCAAACCAGTTACAATGATTTTCCGGCTGTAAATATGACCCGAAAGGGTGCCGAATTGTATTGCAATTGGCTGACAGCTTCAATGAAAGAGGCGATAACGAACAAGGATGTAAAATGGAGCGGAACAAAAATGCCAGTGTTTCGTCTTCCCTGCAACGTGGAATGGATTTATGCAGCGCGTGCATGTGATACAACCATACAAACTCCTTGGGAGAAATATGCAGGTAAAAACACTTTGCAAAATAAAATCGGATGTTACTTGTGCGATTTCAATTATTCAGCTTCAATTGGAAAACTAGCGCCTGAAGGTCCGCCGATGAACAAGAACAACTCGAAAGGATGCGTTGCTGCAAAAATGTCTACACGTGCCATTGTTACAACTGCGGCACGTGCGATTGACACATTGTTGACGGCTCCGGTTTATTCTTACAATCCGAATGACAATGGACTTTATTGCACAGTCGGAAATGTTTCTGAAATGGTCTGGACGTGGGATTTAAGTAATCCAACTGTCAAAGGTGTGGCACGTTCCATGGGAGGATCGTGGTTCTCTGATTTTGAAAATACAAAAATAGAGGCGCCCGAGCAATATGTGGGTGTGACGGATGCGCGTGCGTATATCGGATTCAGGGCAGTGATGGTTTTGCAATAGGGAAAACGTCAGTGAAAAAAATTGTCACGGCAAATTGAAAAAATCGGGCGCGATAATTCTTGTCCAGCATAATCATTTATCTTACAGAAGCGAAATCGAATGAAGTCCACAATGGGAAAAATAATTTTCAATTTTTTATTTTTTTTCATCCTTCCTGCCGAAGTTTTTTCACAGGCTTCGATCCAGGGAAAAATTGTGGATTCGCTTCAAGCGCCTGTCCCGTTTTCGATTGTCGCCCTGTTGAATGCCAATGACAGCTCGATCGTGAAAGGGGAAAGTACCGATGCCAAGGGAATTTACATGTTCAACGATCTCAAGTCGGGAAAGTATTTATTGAAAATAACTGCGACAGGTTTTTCAGATCAATATTCTTCCGCGATAAAACTGGACAGCTTGACAAATTTTTCGGTCCCCGAAATCATGCTCCATCCTTCACCTATTTTACAGGAGGCAACTGTAACGGGTGTGAAACAGACTTTTGAATTCAAGAATGGCAACATAACCGTCAACGTTGAAAACAGTGTGCTGGCAAAAGGGAATTCCGTTTACGATTTGCTTTCCAAACTGCCCGGCGTGACACTCGACAACAACATCATTACCATGCAGGGAAAAAGCGGAGTGATTGTAATGATCGATGGAAGGGTGCAACAAATATCCAATCAGCAATTGATCAATATGCTGAAAGCGATGAGTGCGGAAAGCATCCAGAAAATCGAATTGTTGAAAAATCCTCCGGTGAAATACGATGCGGCGGGAACAGCGGGCATGATCAACATTGTGACAAAGAAAAATGAACAACGCGGATTCAGCGGAACGGTGTATACGGAATCCTCGCAGGGATTTTACAATCAAACGAGTTATGGACTTTCATTGAATTACAAGAATGAAAAGGTTTCCATCTTTACGAGTGTGGATGGCGTTTATGACATGTATCACACCAGCGAACGCTTCGACAGGAATTTCACAACGCCTTCCGGACATACCGAAGTGGACAATCTTTCCATATTCAATGACCTGGAAACGGGCAATGATTTCAAATTCGGAGCGGATTGGTATGCGAATAAAAGAAATACGATTGGGTTCAAGATAAATGGAGGTCCGGGAGGTTACAACTCACACGGAACCGCAACAAATCAATTCCATGATTACAACAACACCGGATTCGATCACGCCATTTCATCAGCGGAAACACCGAACAAATGGAATACCGTGAATTATAATCTGAACGCCGAGCATCAATTCGACACAACTGGAACCGTATTGGATTTTTCAACCGACTTCACCGATCTCAACGAAGCGGACAAGGGTTACAACGCCAATTATTTTTATGATGCGATTGGGAATGAAGTATTGCAACCGAACATTTACCGGAACACGAATAAGGCGGAAACAAGAATTTTTTCTTCCAAATTGGATTTCTCCAAAACGATTGATTCCACCTCAACGATGGAGACCGGAATAAAAGGAAGCAACATCAACGCAACCAACAATTATCTTTTTGAGCGGCAGGATTTGACGACCAACAATTTTTACATGGATTCCAGTCTGTCGAACAATTACGTTTACAGGGAACAGACACTGGCCGCGTATTTCAATTATTCCAAATCCATCCGCCATTTCAATTTCCAGTTGGGAATGCGCGCGGAGAATACAACGGTCAATGGCAAAAACACATCGTCGGGAGTTGTATTGAAAAAAAATTATTCCAATTTGTTCCCGAACATTTCAATGGAATTTGTCAAAAACAAAAACCACAATTTCCAACTGAACCTCAACCGGAGAATCGATCGTCCTGCATACGACCAACTGAATCCATTCGTGATTTACAGGGACCAATATTCTTACTTCGAGGGAAATCCCTTTTTGCAACCGGAATATTGTTACACGGCCGAACTCACTTACAGTTTCAAGGGAATCATCAACAATTCCATTTCGTATTCAAAGACAAATGATTTCATGCTCGATTACACGATACAGAATGACAGCACGAAAATATTCATTGAGTCGAATAAAAACATAAAGTTCAATACCGTTTATGCCTATACGCTTTTCATCAAGTATGACATGAAACCATGGTGGGAACTTTCCCTGAATGGTGATTTCGCGTATCGCGAATTCAAGGGTGATGTAGGAGGAGTGCCTTTCCGGACTTACGGCATCAATTATTCGGCGAATCTGTCCAATACATTCCTTCTTCCAAACAAAACCAAACTTGAAATTATCGGCATTTATCGCGGACCGAATGTTTACGGCATCATTAAAATCGATCAGTTATGGCAGACGGCATTTGCAATAAAAAAATCTTTTTTCAAGGATAAGATGGATTGTTCCATCGGAATGTCGGATGTGCTGAATACATGGAAATTCCACACGCATTCACAATTTGACAATCAGAATTGGAATTTCTATCACAAGGAAGACACACGAAGGGTAATTGTCAGCATCAGTTATAATTTCGGAAGGGTAAAAACCGATGAGCGTGATGTGAACAGCAATGCGGAGGAAAAAGGCAGATTGAAACACTGACCTTGTGCTACAAGCGCGAACTGAAAAGCATTTCAGAATTTTATTTTCGGATAATCGATATCGTATTCCTCCAGCGTCTTCACGATTTCCTTCAGGATTTTATAATTCTTGTACCATTTTTTATCGGCAGGAATTATTTGCCAAGGCGCGCCTTCCGAACAATTTTCAAAAATCGTTTCATAAACTTTCTTGAATTTGTCATGCTGGCTGATGGCATGGATATCTTCCTTTTGGTATTTCCACCGTTTATGCGCATCCGTTTTCCGGTCTTGCAGTCGCCGCAACTGTTCGGCGTGCGAAACATGCAGATAGAATTTCATCACAATCGTATTCTCCCTCACCAATCCTTTTTCAAAATAATTTATTTCCTCCATCCTGTCTTTGACCGCATGTTTGTCCATCGTCTTGTTTACAGTCGGAACAAGGATATCCTCATAATGCGACCGGTTGAAAATCTGGATGAATCCTTTTTCCGGACATTCCCTGTTGATACGCCAGAGAAAATGGTGTGCCGCCTCTTCCTCCGTCGGTACCTTGAATGCCTTCACCCTGCAGCCTGCAGGATTCACACCGGAAAAAACTTTTTGTACCGCACTGTCTTTTCCGGCGGCATCCATTCCCTGCAACACAATCAGCACGGCATATTTCCGCTGTGCATAAAGCCTATTCTGGATGTTGCTCAATTTTTCAATGAGGCGGATATTTTTTACCGCAGCTTCCTGCTCGGTTATTTTCTCTGTCGGATCCGTTGAAATTTTATCCAATCGTGTTTTTTTTCCCATTGTTATCCGTATTTTTTTCAGCGTGTAAAATGATTTCTTCCGATTCTTCAAACGTTCCTATACCTTTTGAAAAACCAGACCTTCAATAAATCAGCAGTGAGAATGTAAGCGGCAACGATCAGCAACATGGCTCCCATGATGGAGAATGGCAATGGAACCAATCCGAGCACATCGGCAAACGGCGCATACGGCAATCCTATTGTCAGTACCAATCCGAAGAAGCTGAGCAGGAAAAGATATTTTCCCGGTTTGCTCTTGAAGAAATTCTTTCGTGTCCGGATGATGAACAGGATGAATAATTCCGTGAGGATCGATTCAATGAACCATCCGGTTTGAAATGTGGATTCCTTCACTTTCAAGACAAACAATAAAGTGAGAAAGGTAATCAAGTCGAACAACGAACTGTGTATTCCGAAAAACACCATGTAATTGCGGATGAGTTTCAAATCCCATTTGCCGGGTTTTTCCAACTGTTCCTCGTCAACATTGTCGGATGCAACCGTGAGGTAAGGAAAATCGGTTATGAAGTTTGTCAGCAAAATCTGTTTCGGAAGCATGGGCAGGAAAGGCAACAGCAACGATGCTCCCGCCACACTGAACATGTTTCCGAAAGTGGATCCGGTATTGATGAAAATATATTTCAATGTGTTCGCAAAAGTTTTTCTCCCTTCGCGAATTCCATCCACCAACACCATCAGGTTTTTTTCCATCAGGACAAAATCAGCGGCCTCACGCGCAACATCCACCGCATTCTCAACTGAAATCCCGACATCGGCCGCAGTGATCGCAGGCACATCATTGATTCCATCGCCCATGTAAGCGACCGTGTATGATTTGCGCAATGCCTGGATGATGCGCTCTTTCTGTTGCGGTTCCACTTCTGCAAAAATGTGTGTGTCACGTACACGCTTCTGCAACGCTTCAGGGCTTGTGGATAAAAGTTCCTGTCCGGTCATGATCACCGGATTTTCAATTCCAATGGATTTGCCGATCGATCTTGCAACATTATTATTGTCGCCTGTTATTATTTTCAAATCGACTTGCAGTTTTTTCAATTCGTGAATGGTATCAACAATTCCTTCCTTGATCGGATCCTGCAACAAGATGAATCCCGCAAAAATCATTTCCGTTTCATCCTCTTTTACAATGGAGTTTTTATCAATTGTTTTGTAACTGACACCGATCGCCCTGAAACCCTCCGCTCCGTATTCTTCAAATTGTTCTTCAAGATGTTCGCTGTATGTTTTCAAGTCATCCACACTTCCATCACTTTTCCGAATGCGATTGCAGGTGCCGATGATTTGCGCAAATGCACCTTTGCTGATCAGGATTTTTTCCTTTTCGGTTTGCACCGCTATGCTCAATCTTTTGCGGATGAAATCATAAGGGATCTCCCCGATTTTCTGGGGAGTGACAACCGCTTCCAATTTTATTTTTTTCAACGCTTCGTCAATGGGATTTCCGTAACCGGTTTCCAACGTCGCATTCCAGCATGCAAGTGTCTTTACATAATCATTTTCTTTCCCCGAACTGTCCACAATGCTTGAAACATTGATTGCACCTTCCGTGATGGTTCCTGTCTTGTCGGTACACAACAAATTCACTTCACCGAGATTCTGAATCGAAGACAATTTCTTGACGATCACTTTTTTCTCGAGCATGCGCCGCGCACCCGCACTCATTGCAATGGTGGTGATGGCGGGAAGCAATTCTGGAGCCATTCCAACAGCAAGCGCCAAGGCGAACAACGCCGAATCCACAACACCTTTGTGCGAAAGCAAATTGACAACAAGAATGAAAAGTGAAAGCACAAGAGTTATTTTCATCAAAAAATAACCGAAGTCCTTTATGCCTTTTTCAAAAGCGGTTTCGGAAGATGTGTCGGCACTTTTTGCAATGCTTCCGAAAATCGTTTGGTCGCCTGTTGCCATCACCAACGCTTTTGCAGTTCCGCTCACAATGTTTGAACCTTCCCACAAACAATTTGTCCGTTTGGCCAATTCCGTATGTTCGGCGATTACACCCGCTTCTTTTCTTACCGGATAGGATTCTCCTGTAAGACTTGCCTCATTCACATGCAATTCATTCGACTCAAGAATCAGGCAATCGGCGGGAATCATATCCCCAGCCGCAAATAAAACCACATCACCCGCAACAATTCCCGATGAAATTATTTCCTGCGGTTTTCCATCACGCATCACATTGCTTTTCAACGCAATCATCGATTGCAATTTCTCCACCACTTTTCCTGCATTGCGTTCCTGGAAAAAACTGAGCAAACCTGTTGACAAAACGATGAAGAGAATGATAAAAACATCGGATGTGTCGCCGAGACAGGCGGACAGGATTACGGCGCCAATCAGGAGCAGCATCAACGGACTTTTGAATTGTCCAATGAAAAGAAGAACATCTTTTTTAAAAGGGGAATTTCCCCTGTGTCTTACACCTGACTGTGCAAGGATTTTTTCCGCGTTTCCTTGTGTCAAACCATTGGCGGAAGTTGACAGTTTCTGAAACCAATGATTGGCATCGAATTGCCAGAAATTATTTGGAATGGAATCCATAAATGGTTGCAGAAAATTAAATGAACCTGATCATTCGGAAATCACTCATGAAAAGCATGTTCCGCCTGATCTCAAATTTAAGGAATTACCACCTGCCGCACCTAATCGGGAATTTCCATTACCATAACCTATTATTTACAATAATGGCTTTTATTTAACACAGTATTCATCCAATGGTAAAGACTGATTCAAATTTTCCAATCATCGCCGAAGTAATTTTGATACAGCAAATCCAGATGAAAAAAGCATTCCTATTTCTTTTCCTTTTTGTTTTCCAGGTTTCCATTTTCGCTGGAACTCCGAGTGACAATGTCATGTTTGTAAGTGGAAATGTCGTTGACAAACAAACTCATGAAACCCTTGCTGGTGTTGAGGTTCGAGTGAAAGGAACAAGCATCGTCGCTTACACCGATTTCGACGGGAACTTTTTTCTTCCCGATCTTCCAAGAGGTTCCTATGAACTTCAATTCAGTTACATTACCTATATCGCAAATCAAACGGTCACTGACAATTGTGACCATTGCTCCACACTCATAGTGGAATTGCAACAGGATTGATTTCCCAATATTAAGTTTTTCCAATGTTAAGCGATTAATCCTACTGATTGTCAATATTTTATATCTATTGTAAAGTTTGGTTTACGCAAGCGTTAACACCTGATAAATTGTCGCCTTAAATTTGTAATGGAAGTTGCAGGAAGTCAAAATCACTTAATACCAGCACAGCCATGAAACGAATAGCAATAATTTTTCTTCTCCTCTTGTCATCAACATGGATGTTGAATGCACAAGGGATTTCCGTTCAGAACGGATTGTATGTTGATGCAAACGGTGAATTGTACACAGGACAATTCAGTGAGCATTTTGCCGATGGAGTAAAAAAATCGGAGATCAATATCATCAAGGGAAAAGCGGATGGTTATGCAATCTATTTTTATGAAAATGGAAAAAAGATGGAAGCCGGAACTTATCTCGATGGATTACGCAACGGTTTGTGGGAAAAATGGAATGATGCGGGAAGCAAGGTAGGTGAAGCGAATTACAAATCGGGAGTGAAAGAGGGAACATGGATTGTGTGGGATGATAACGGAAAGGAAAGAATGGAAATGCATTATACTGCAGGACAAAAATCCGGAACATGGAAAATGTGGGATGAGAATGGAACACAAACCGGAGAAAGAACGTATTCAGAATCGCAATAAAATTGTAGGGGTTTTATCGCGAACAGAAAGCCGTCTCATAAGGACGGCTTTTGCATTTCAGGATTTTTAAAAACAACAAGGATGTTTTGTCAAACAATCCGACGCCAAACCAAAACACAAAATCCAACTCGGCCTTTTACCTCAAACCGAATTGTGACGGGAAAGCTGAAGAAACGGGGTGATTGGCAGGTTGGTCGGAAAATAATTCATTTCATCAACTCAAATAGGGACTATCTTCACCGCATCATGATGACGGCTCAACCCATAACCTAACCAAGATGTGTTTTTCAGCAACGGCAAGTTTCACTTCAGGCGTCATTCTTGCTGTTGCAGGAGTTGTTTCCGTAAAGCAGGCACAAAAATCCCCTGAAACCTTATTCGCTGCAATTCCTCTCATTTTTTCCATCCAACAATTCATTGAAGGATTTTTATGGTTGACGTTGAAAGGGAAAATGGATCCGCAATATCAAACGATTCTTTCTTACGCATTTATTTTCATCGCCCAGGTGATCTGGCCATTCTGGGTGCCGCTTTCCATTTCATTGCTTGAAAAGAAACCTGAACGCAAAAAAATATTTCTCATTCTCACAGGAATCGGTGCAGGAATTTCCGTTACAATATTGTATCGCATGTTTTTGTATCCGGTTACAGCAGCCATAGAGAATTATCACATCGCATATCATCTTCACTTTCCCATTGTGGTGCGTTATCTCGGCGCTAGCTGTTATTTCATTGCAACTGTCATTCCCACTTTTTTCTCTTCCGTCAGGCGAATGCGTCTATTGGGCGTTTTGATTTTGCTTTCCTACATCGTCGCATTGGTTTTCTATACGAAGTATGCGATTTCGGTTTGGTGTTTCTTTTCGGCGGCAATCAGTGTTGTCATTTATTTCATCATGCGAAGCGTGAAAAATCCGCCTGAAATCATTCCCGAATGAACCTGTTCATCTAGGCAAGATCAGGAAAAATGAATGGGCAAAATCATTTCTCCCGAAAGCACCTTGCCGTTTTTTTGCATGTATCATTCAAGTCATTCGGATCAAACGGATGCACGCAAAAATGAAAACACTTTGTGGAAAGTACAGCCCACGGGTTCGGATTCACTTACAATTTGAAACCAACGTTTGCAAATGCATTGGCATCACACGTAAGAAGATTGAAAATTTTGGGAAGAAAAGGGAAAGTTTGAATCGAGGAAGTGTCAAATTTTTCAACCTTGGAACAGTTCCGACATCTCCAGCCAACGCAATGATTTTGTTTCCAATTCACTTTCCACAACCGCAAACCGTTCCGATAATTTCATCAACTCATCGTGATCGTTGACGGAAGAAAGTTTTTCCGTGATTGCGGCTTTTTCCTTTTCAAGAGCGGGAATATCCTTTTCCAACTGGTCGAATTCGAATTTCTCCTTGAAAGAAGGTTTCCTTTTCGGTTCGGAGTTCGGAGTTTTGGGTTCTGCGTTTTTTTCAACCGGTATCTCGATTTCCTTTTTCTCTTCAACAGCCAAGGTATCCATGCGTTTATCCAAACCGAATTTCTCTCTCCACTGTGAATAATTTCCTGGAAAATCGCGGATCACACCTTCGCCTTCAAAAACAAAAAGATGGTCCACCAACTTGTCCATGAAATAACGGTCGTGCGAAACAATGAGCACACATCCAGGAAAATCGGCTAGGAAATCTTCAAGGATTCCGAGTGTGAGAATATCCAGGTCATTTGTCGGCTCATCGAGAATCAGGAAATTCGGATTTTTCATCAGCACGGTCAGCAGGTACAAACGGCGGCGTTCGCCTCCACTCAGTGAAGAGACATAACTGAAATGTGCATGCGGCGGAAAAAGGAAACGCTGCAACATTTGCGACGCCGACATTTTTGTTCCATCGGCCAACGGAAAAAATTCCGCAATGTCTTTCACCACTTCAATCACGCGCTTGTCCTCTTTCAATACCATTCCCGTTTGGGAATAATAACCGAACACGATCGTCTCACCTGCCTGGATTTTTCCGGAATCAATCGGCTCCAATCCCATGATCGCATTCAGCAAAGTGGATTTACCGATTCCATTTCTTCCAACGATCCCTATTTTTTCACCTTTCTTGAAAGTGTAGTCGAAATTTTTCAGGATTTTTTTTTCGCCGAAACTTTTATTCACATGAATCATTTCAATGATCTTCCCACCCATGCGCGACATTTTCACTTCGAGTTTCAATTCCTCTTCGGGTGCTTTTCCTTTTGCTTTCGCTTCCACCTCCTTGAATGCATCCGTTCTCGCTTTCTGTTTTGTTCCGCGCGCACGTGGCATCTTGCGCACCCAAACCAACTCACGGCGATACAGATTGCGTGATTTCTCCAATGAACTAGCCTCCTGCTCTTCGCGTTCCGCTTTCCGCTCGATGAAATACGTGAAATCCCCATCGTAATTGAACAGCGTTTCCTTGTCGATTTCAATGATGCGTGTACACACGCGGTCGAGAAAATACCTGTCGTGCGTAACAAGAAGGATGGTAAGATTCCTTGATGTGAGATAACCTTCAAGCCATTCGATCATGTCGATGTCGAGATGGTTGGTTGGTTCATCCAAAATCAGGAGTTCGGGTTCGGCAATCAAAAGTTGTGCGAGTGCAAGACGTTTTTTCTGTCCGCCCGAAAGTGTGGAAACTTTTTGTGTCACATCGGTGAAACCGAGTTTCGACAACAATGATTTCACTTCCGTTTCATGATCCCACGCATTCATCTCTGTCATCCGATCCATCGCGTGATGCAATTTCGCCTGCGTAGCCTCACTTGTATCGTGATGTGACTGTTCAATCAGCAATTCATATTCGCGCACCAATTTCGAAACTTCAGCTTCGCCTTCGAGCACAGCTTCAATGACGGTTTTATCCAAATCGAATTTCGGTTCCTGCTGCAGCACACCGATGGACAAATTTTTACGAACGGAAACTTTTCCGGTATCGGGCGTATCTTTTCCCGAAAGGATATTCAACAGTGTGGATTTTCCCGCACCATTTCTTGCCACTAAAGCAACACGATCCCCATCTTCCAATCCGAAACTGACATCCTTGAATAATGTCCGGATGCCGTAGGATTTGGAAATATTTTCAACTGACAATAAATTCATTTTGCAAATGTAACCACAGATTGCGCAGGTTATTGCAGATTTTCCCCGTCCTTGGATTTTTCCTTGTAGGAATAAACGATTTCCAATGGAGAATCATTCGGTGCCGGAGGCGGGGATGGAATTTCTTCCGGAACAGTTTCATTGTCATCATCGTCTTCATCTTCCCAGAATTTTTTCGGTTGCGGACCTTCCTTGCGATAAACAATTGCAAGCAACAATCCCGTCAATGCACCATAAAGATGCGCCTCCCATGAAACTTTCGGATCGAATGGAAAAACACCCCAGACCATGCTACCGTAAAGAAAAACAATGAGAAGCGAAATCACGGCAAGCTGATTGTGCTTGCGGATCATTCCACTGAAAAATAAAAACGATGCAAGTCCATAGACAACTCCGCTTGCACCGAGATGAAAAGCCTGTCGCGCAAAAAGCCACAGCAAGGTTCCATTCAACAGATAAATGATCCAGAAAATTTTTCCAGCGATTTCCCTATAGGAAGCGAAAAGCAGATATCCCAAGACAATGAGTGGAATTGTGTTTCCCAACAGGTGTTCCCAACCCGCATGCAGCAGCGGAGAAGTGATGATGCCGATGAGTCCGTGAACGGTGCGTGGATAAACCGAATACACACTCCAATCCTCTTGAAGAAATCCCTGGAGAATCTGAATCACCCAGATGAGGACAACAAAAGTGAAAGGAAACAGTTCCTTGAATAAGATCAGGTGCTTTGAAATCCTTGACACAGATTAAAGATAGTCAAGAGCTGTGCCAATGGAAAAGGCACTGACTGAATGGCATATTCCAAAGGGAATCTTGAACTCTGAGTTTTGAAATTTGAAATTCACGAATAAAAAGGGAAATGACCTGTTCCTCATTTTTAATACCTTTCGATTATAGAATATCAAGTATGGCAGACGAACTTTCCGATATTGTTAAATTGCTTTTTGCAGAATTGAAAGACCTGAAAAGCAGTTTTAATAGCCTTATTCTCACTTCAACTGCGAGTTTGGTAATCGTATTCGGATGGTTCATGACATCAGCTGATGCTCAAAGACTTGTTCAGTCCAATCAGACTACAGCATGTATGGTTTCTGTCGGATTGATCATGACATTCGTATCGCTTGTCTATTGCCATTGGCGTTGGTGGTATCATTCCAAAAAAGTAAAGTCGCTTCTTTCAGCCACTCAAGGTTTCAGCAGTGACGATTACTTCAAGCAACATATAATAAATGCAAGTACCGTAATCATCATGGAGTTGACCCAACTCACATTGATCATTTGCTTCATGTGGGTGTTATGGCACATTGAGGTTCCTCCCCCTGCTCGTCATTGATAGTTACGTTGACAATAACGCGGTCGGGGTTTTTCAAACTTCCTTTATTGCTTGTTCCCCCTTTTCAACAGCCCGATTCTCAAAACATGTTCCGCTGTTCATTTTCGCATAACATTCGCGTAATAATGGCAGTCTAATTTTGGTAAAATCAAAAATGAGAAACATGATAAATGCAATGCAAAATGGGGAGATGGCACGGATTTTCCTGAAAGACGGAAATGAAAAGACAGGATTATTGCTCAATGACATTGAAAACCCTGCCGCATTTGACGAAGGCGTAAAATATGTTCCCCACAATAAGGTCGGCGATTGGCTCGAGACTTTCTCAACCGATCATATCCAAACACTCGAATCGGATCTGGTGGATGGGATAGACTTGTTCATGAAATAAGACAATGTGCTGACTTGACAATGGTGCAGTTGTATTAAATTACAACTTACAACGGGTCACTGCACATCTTTCTCGAAGTAGACGCAAATCTTGTTGAAATCCGCTGAGGCGTTTACGACTTTCTTGTATTCCTCGATCATCGATTTGGGAAGATGTGTCACACGATAGGTTTCATCGACTGTCACAATCACCATGTTTCCCTCCACCCTGTAGCTGCTCACAAAATCCTCATTGCGCGTTTTGGTACTGTCATTGTCGTGATGGACATCCATATTCAATGCGTCCAGATTGGTGACACGGTATCCTTTCGGAATTTCAAAACGGATTTCACGGTGATAGTTGCAGGGGAAAACCACCTCAATGTCGGTACGCCGTTGCTGCGGTTGATACATTTCAGTCTGCATTCCGATCAATTCACCCACCTTGAAAATATATTTGTCGCAGGTTTTTTCAAGAAAGGCATTCGTGGAATAATCCGCCTCGATTGAAAAAGGTTGGTAATAAAGCGTATCATCCGAATTGTACCCTTTCACGGTTGTATTTTTCGGTTTCGCATCCGCTGCCGTATTTTTCAAAATCTCATTGACATCATTTCTCCTGTCTTCAACACTGAGATAGGAATAATACGGCTGGATATTTGAAGCGGCAAAACCGGTATACGTGTCTTTCATGTGCACATTCGACATTCCCTTTTCGAGGTCCAACGTCACATTCGCATACAATCCATATGTGCTCGCCTTGTAATCGGTTGCATCAATGTGTTTGATCGTGCCTATTCCATTTTTCACGCCACCCAATTCCACTTCGCGGATGAACAAACCGTCCTGTGCAATCCAATTGGAAGTTGGAAATCCAAAACGCGAAAATTGTTCCGACGGTGCGATGTATTTATTCTCTCCCGGAAAATACATCAGGAAATGTTCAAGGTAAGTCCATGAATCGAAATCACCGTCAAACTGTTTGTCATAACGATCCGATGTAAGGACAATTTCCTTCTTCACTCCGGCAATGTCAAAAATCTGCCAATACATGCGCATGATTCCAAGTTCATCGGCAAGATGTGTTTGCAGGATTCCAGTCACCGTTTCAAACTTCGGTCCCGATGCATCTTCACGTACCGTAAAGTGCGTTTTCATATACGACTCGATCTTCCTTATTTTTTCCGTTTCATCGGAAAGCATATCCACATCCATCCGCTTGTAAAGCGCTTCGCACATTCTCTTTTCATTTTCGGCAACATCGGTAACCACCCTGTAATAGGATTCCGATGCATCATTCCAGGTATACATTCTTTTTTTGCGGTCCTGCGAAAGATTGTAAGCGAGTTTATATTCCACTCTCGGATAAGCGGCGTCACCGGAAGAATACAATTCATCTTCAAATCCGATGATGGAATCCGCTTCCATGTGCAACACATTTTTCTTCACTGCATCCTCATCCGTTTCCGGATCAGGCAAGCCATTGTATGATTTCGCAGCGAATTTCAGATGGGAAGGTGCAAGAATGTCAAGCGTGATCTGACGGTAATCATAAGGGCTCCGATACGTTTCGGTTCCCCAAAGGCTGTACGGTTTTTTTATCGTGTAGAGATATTCCATCTCTCCGCCCTTTTCAATTCCTTCCAGGGCAAATATCTTGAACGGACCATGGTTGTTGTAATTCTCCACGTTCTTCACTCCGCTGGTATCGAAGTTGACGATTTTTCCGGTTTTGGAAATGAAACGTGCATGCAAATCCACCACAGCTGTCACGCCTGTCATGGGAATGTAAACCGTGTTGTATTCCTCAATCGCATTATCGGAATTCAAACTGACAATGACATGCTTGGTATAATATTCATTGACTTCGGATTTTTTCCCGTCCTGATCAAAATAAATCTCGATGATGCGTTTGTCCTTGATGATGACAGCACCTTTCTTTTTTTCAGCGGCGGTAAGTGTATACGGTTTGCGGTCATCGTCCCACGAATAGGATTTCCATTTCGGAGGTTGCGAAACATCCTGCGCGAAAACGCAAAAGGCTTGAAAGAAAAATAAAAATGTGAGGGCCCGTTTCATTTTTTACCTCCCGGATTTTTAGCAGGTGTTTTTTTCTGTTCCGGCACAGGATTGGCCTGCGGTAATTTTTTCAGCGTGATATTTTCGCTGTAGGCATCCGTCAATTTCGCGATGAATTCATTCCATTGTGCAAACTGGGAAGGTTCGATCATCAATGTATTGATGTACACTTTTTTTGTTGCGATGATTTTATTTCCCACTTCGCGATAGGAAATGTCAAAACCAAAATCATCGCCGCCGAATTTCCTGTCGGAAGGCAAACAATCCGCCGTGTAGCCCGAAGGGAGATCAAGAATGGTAACATCGACCTCGTTGTTTTTATAATCGATCTCTTTCGGCGCAGTGCGAAGTGTGGAATCGAGAATGAGATTCTGCCACGATTTATCCAATTGCATGTTCACGTACAACTCATCCGCATTGGTATGACCATAATCGCCGATGTTGTAATTGTAATTCACGCGCAATGGCTTGTCGCGGTCGTACAGGTGATCGTAGGAAAGCGAATCGATGATGAATTTGTTATTGCCTTTCTGCAAAAAAGTCTTGAAAAAATTCGTCCGTTCCACATCGCTCAACCCATCCAACGGATAAGTCAAATCGATTTTTTCGTAACCCACAACAGTAATCGAACCTGTTCCACTCATCGTATTGTGATCACCGAATTTCAACAAGACGGAATCTGTCCGGAGGTTTTTATAACTGTCAATGATCGGTACGGTTACGATTTCGAATTTCCCCTCGCCCTCACCGATCAACGCCTGTTTTCCCTGAATGAAAGAAGTCGGGATTCCGAATGGCGCATTTTTTCCGGTGGCATCGAGAAAATAATATTTCCCATCCCTGATGTAAGTGCAGATCATGTGATTGTCACACATCGGTGAAGCGACATCTGTGTAACGGTAAGGAATCCCGCGCGAACCGATCCATGTGAGAAAGGCGGGAATATTCGCCATGCGCAACATCGTGGTGGTAATGCTCGCCATGTCTTTGCAATCGCCATAACGCCGCGAACAGATTGTTTTCGCTTCGCGCGGAACAAATCCTCCAAGCCCATCTTCGAATGCGACATACTTCACATTGTCCTGCACCCAATAAAAAATCCTTTTCACTTTTTCCTGCTCGTCGGTAATTCCATTCGTGAGTGAATCCACGATTTTCTGCAGACCCGGATCGGGAGTTTCATTCACATTTTTCACCATGCTGTAATACCAATCGTACAAACCGCCGGGACCATCGAGCAATTTTTTCACTTGGTGTTTCACGGTATAGTCCTTGATGTAAACAACAATGTGCGGTGCAAAATAAAGTGCGGAAGGTGCATCATCTTCCGTCTTCACTTTCGATGCATTCTTTTTGGTCCAGGTATAAATTGTTTTTTTTCTCGTCTCTTTCTTTTCGAATATGAGATCATCTTCCTTGATGTTGAAAAGCAACCAACCGATTGTTACACCTTTTGGAACTTCAACGGTAAAAGTCGCCTGCTCTGTTGGAACATTCTCGCTGAAATAAAATCTTCCGAAAAACCGTGCCTCATTCAGTTGCTCCGTGTAATCGAGTTGGATGCGTCCACCTGTTGCGAGACCCGTGTAGACGAGATGCTTCGCGCGCATGTCATCGTAAAAGGAACCTTCCGAGAATTCATTCGTCACATATTTTTCCTTCACGGGAATTTTTGTGTAGCCGCCCGATCCATCCGGAACAAGGCTTTGCGCCTTTATATCGGAAATGACGGAGAATGAGGAAAAATAAATCGGACGATCGGAATAGCTCGTGACTTTATCGCTCAGCAATAAAAGGTCTTCCGAAGATTTGGTATAAACCTTCAACTCGCCCTTTTCAAGTTTGATCGTGTTGTATTCGGAGCGATTGAGATAAACCGCGTTCTCATCGGGATATTTCCTGATGTAGTCAGCGGTAATGTCTTTCTTCTGGGCTGTGAGTGATGAAGAACAGCATATCAAAAACAGAAACAGGATTTTCTGCATTGCAAAAGGATTATTTGGTTTTCGCCGGTTTCGGTTTTCCTTTCGGATCCGAAGCGGGAGCAGGAGCGGTTTGGCTGACTTTCTCCGACAACTCACGGTCATCGTAATACACTTTTGTCATTTTCACCGTGCCGTCGGGATTGTACCAAGTCCATGTTCCAAAAGCATCACCGAGCACAATGTTTTCCGTATGCTCCAGCTTTCCATTGTCATCATAATATTTTTGCAATCCATCCAATTTGCCTGCGTAATAGGTGAGTTCCTTTTTGATGTTTCCGTTGTGCGAATAATATTTCTGCACGCCTTCGAAATCGCCGTAACTGTAATTCTCCTCTTTGGCAACTTTCCCATCGGGATAATATTCGGTGAAGGCTCCATTCGCTTTTGCGTTGTCATAATTGCCTTCCATGGATTTATTCCCGTTCTGAAAATAGGCAGTGAATTTTCCACTTGCATCTTCGAGTTTGGTCATTGAAACGGCATTGCCATCGCTACCGAAATAAGAATAACCGATGAAATTCCCATCGTGGTAATAACGGATCATTTCCAATGTGCCATCATCCTAGTACACCCGCAATTCACCACTGAGCACACCCATATCCCAAGTGCCTTCACGCTGGAGCGTTCCATTTTCATAATAATATTTCTGGTGGCCATCCAGATCGCCTGCGTAATAATTTTCTTCAGTGCGTTTGTTTCCGTTTTTCCACCATGTGTTGTATGCTCCGTGACGGTCATCATTCACATAAGACGCATCCAACGAAATTTGCCCGTTGTCATAATATTCGATCCGATGCCCTTCCTGATTGCCAATTACAAAATTCGTAACCAATGATTTCTGTCCGTTGTAATACCAACAGGTCATCGTGTCTTCGAGATTTCCATTCTTGTAATGCTCAATCGCCTCATTCTGTCCGTTCGGATATTTGTAATTATAAATGCCGCTTCCATTTTGCGTTTCGAATTTATAAACCACCGCACCCGTGCTATCATACCGTGTGCGTGTCCACACATATCCGTCTTTCAGATAATCCTCCTCATTTTTCCTTCCCTTCTGGTCGAAGTATTCCTGATAACCGATTGTACCGCCTTGCATGAAATAACGGTGCGTTACGATAATTGCACGTTCATTGTAATAATACCAGTCACCTTCTTTTGCCCCGTGCTGATACCAACCTTCCGATTCGATGTTTCCGTTCTGGTAAAACGATTTCAGGTATCCTTCCTTGGTTCCGAAACTATAATCGAGTTCACTTTCCTCTTTTCCATTGCGGAAATATTCCTTGCGTGTTCCATCGCGATAGCCACCGCGATAATGTGTTTTCGAAGAGAGCCATCCACCATTGGAAGAATATTCTTTCCAATCACCATCCTTGTCCCCGTCATAATAATCGCCTTCTCCGGATTTATCTCCGGTTGGATAATATTCCACAACCGAAACCTGCTTGGAAGTGTTGTAGGATGCGATTTCATCGCCATTCTTTTTGTAAAAACTTTCCGACTTCAATTTATCCGACTTGTACACCTTCTTGCAAAAGAGTTTTCCATCCGTATCGAAATACTGGGAGATTCCGTTTGATTTTCCCATCGTATAAAAAGCATCGATCGAAGGAGTGCCGTCGCGGTAATATTCTTTCCATTCACCATCGCGCAAACCGCCTTCCTTGAAACTTCCCTCACGCAACACTTTTCCATTGTCCCAATAATATTTCCACTCTCCAATTTCCCCGTCATTTTTATAATCGCCCTCTATCTTGATTTTTCCGGTATTGTAAAATTCCTGCGAGTGGCCATTTCGTTTTCCGTTGACGTTCGTCAGTTTTTTTGCAATCTGTCCGTTAACGGAATAGACAACAACATCGCCATTCAATTTCCCGAGTGTATAAGGCAATTCGATTTTCTTGTTTCCATCGGCATAATAACCGGTTGCCACCCCATCTTCCTTTCCCGCTTTCATGCTGCCTTTTTCGGTGATGTTGCCCGTCACATCATAAATGGTATAGTCACCGTCGAGATCATCGTTCAAATAATTGCAATGGACTTTTTTCAATCCCGATTCAAAATACTGATCGCTTTCCCCTTCGCGTTTACCATGATTGTAATGTGTTGTTTCCTTGATGTCGCCATTGTCGTAATACCAATTCCATTCTCCATCGCGGTTGCCCTGATCATCGTAAGATCCTTTTTTAATGATATG
>CAYMZV010000040.1:0-21102 GCA_964394965.1 uncultured Chryseobacterium sp. | reverse complement strand
ATTCAACTTCGATGTTACCATTTAATTTTTGAACAATATCCCTTGCTTGATAAAGTCCAATACCGGAGCCGTTTGTTGTTGTGTATCCCAAATCAAATATTTTGGAGATGTTTTCTTTTTCAATGCCTTTCTTTCCGTCATCGGCTACTTCAATCAACAAGCCATCTCTCTTTTTCGAAAAAGTAAATTTGATTTTATTAGCCCCAGCCTTTTCAGAATTTGAAATTAAATTATCGATTAACGTGGTTATTTCTAAAGGTCTAATTTCCTTGAGGTATTCAATGTCCCCTTTAATGCTAATTTCAATCTTCAATTGAGAATCAATTATTTTGTCATCAGCAATATATATTTCATTTAAATAACCTACGACAAATTCTACGATATCCCGTTCAATCTCACTAGCCTTTAGATTGAAATTTGCTTTTGTAATGAAATTTGCAATAGAATTAATCTTAGCTGATTCCAAGGACATGACAGTGATATGCTTGCGCGTTGTTTCATCAATCAAATTAGGATTTAAATGTTTTAGAAGTAATTGAATATTTCTATTTATTCTGCTTGAAGAATGGAATATTTGATGTTGTAAGCCAATAATTCTTTCTTTATCCGTTCCTATTAATGCACCTTGCCAGGAACCCTTTTTCTTTTCAGACTCAAGCTCATTCGAAAGGCTTTCGTTTTTAATGAATTCCCCCAAAGCCTCATCCTCTGCCTCATCTTTTATTTTTTCAAGATTCGATATCTTTTTTTCAGCTTTTTCAATTCCTTTTAGTATCTCTTTTTTGTCAAAATTATCCTCGGTTATTTTTTGTTTTATATCTGCTAAAACGCCTCTTGCCGAACCTTCTTGTTTCTCGTCTAAAATTTTAAATAAATCAGGAGCGTATTCAATTGATATTAAATTTTTAGACTTGGATAATTTTGTTACAATGTTTTGTAATGCCAAAACTTTTTCGTGTTCATCCAAATTTATATAGTCATCTTCGGATAGGTCTTTGCCCCAATCAGAAACATCTACAATATACTTTTCAAGTCTTTTTAAAGTTGTATAAAACCATTCATACAATTCACTATATGTGTGAGTTTTAATCAAACCATCACCACGACTAGAAGTTTCTCTGAGTTCGTCGTTTTGTCCGTGAATGTCAATATAGCCGATTACTTCTCGTGTGCCTAAAAATCGGTTACGACCTTGTGCTTTTCTATTATCCATTTTTAATGGGTCTTCGCCACGCTCTCCATATGGATAAATTCTTAAACCGTTTTTATAGACAAAGACATGCCCATATTCAACTGGAACAATACCCATTCTTTTTGTAAATGTTGATTTAGCCGATTGGTTTAAATAATAAATGGTGAAATCAATATTTTTTAAATTTTGAAGTTGATTCCCCTCTTCAATTTTATAGACTAATTTCCCTCCTTCAAAAAGAGTAGTTGTTATAATGTTCTTATTAATTGCAGAAACTTCGGAAATAATTTTTGTTGTTTTTAAATCTAACGTTTCGAATATCAGATTTTCTACCTCTCCATTTACAATGTCCTTGTAAATTGCTTCCTTTGGCAACTTTTTTTTACTACCATTTTGCTTTACTTTATCATCTTCTTTTTGCTCAGATTCAACAATAAGATTGATTCTGAATGAGTCTTCAGAACTTTTAGTATTGGGATTGACCAACTTTGCTAACGCGCTTTTGAGTTTCAATAATTTTTCACGGCTCCACTCACTTCTTAAGTTTGTAATTTCTAATACAGTGCCGTGTACTATTTCATAATTACTTTTTTCAACTGTATCGTGAATAACACTTATATTAACAAATTCTTCACTGATGCTGCCCTCAAATTTTTCCCAGTCAGTGAATAATACCTCAATTCTAGAATTAGGTTCATCTTTTATTGTTTCTAGATATAGATTAGTTCCCAATCTATCACAAGAAAATCGTCCGATTCCCTTTGCTCCAGCATACGCCCTTTTAACTTTAATTTTATCCCGATAGTCGTAGCTATCCTCTTCTGTTCCCTCCTTTTTCGCAGAATAGGCAACAAATAACCATTTATTAATTAAGTCATCGTAATTCATGCCCTTCCCATTATCCTTAATAATTATTTTAGGATTTGATGTGTCAATCTTGTCAAAAGTAATTTCAACTTTTGTGGCATGTGCATCGTATGAATTTTTGACCAATTCAAAAACAGCTATAAAATCATCATTGATCAAATCACGTCCAATAATGTTTTTTAGCGCAGAACTAATTTTAAATTGTAATTGATGTTTCATTAAGTTATCAGTTGTTTTAAAACCAATCCACTCTGTTCACCAAAAAGAGGAGGGATAGCATTACCTATTTGAGAATATCTTGGCACTTCTTGTGTTCTGCGTTTACCGCCAGTTGTATATTTTCCTTGAAATTGATACCAGTCTGGAAACGATTGTATTCTTGCATATTCTCTTACCGTTAAAATCCGTGGTTCAGAGTAGTGAATGTAATCATCAGGCAAAGTGGTTATAGTCGGACTTTTATCGTTCTTGTCCAAAGGAATAATTGTATGTTTTTTGATATTAAAACGTTCTCTTGTTTTTGCATCAATGTCTTTATTTTTTCGACAGGTATTTAAAATGACATCGAATTTTTGAATGATATCAGGTCTGTGTTTGGGGAAACGATGACTGTCTGCTATTTTGTTTTCAACCCCCAATCGCATTAAAATTTGATATGAGCTTTTGGCTTTGGAATAAATTCCTGCTTGAAAACTTTTTGTATCGGGAGATTCTTTTAATCCATTTCCCTTTAACAAGTCCGAAATGGCGTCTTTCAAATTTGTATTTGCAGTGAGATTTTTTGCTATAAGAAAGGAATGTTTGTTTTCTTTAAGTTTTGCGAAAAAATCTTGCGCTAATTCTTTTGATGCATTAGCTATATCTTTTCTGATTCCGACAAGAATAAAACGAGTTCTTTTTTGAGGAATACCATATTCTCCAAAATTCACTAATTGTCCCTTTACAAAATATCCCGCACGATTCAAAGCATTTTCAACATAGGCCGAGTACTCTTTTCCTTTATCCTTGTTCTTTTTAAATTCCATTGTAAAACCTTTTACATTCTCAAAAAAAAGAATTTTCGGTTTAATTATTTTAATGAAATCAATATAAGACTTTATCAAATGATTTCTGTGATCGTTTTCGTTTCTTCTTCCTGCCATCGAAAATCCTTGGCAAGGTGGTCCGCCCGCAACAAGATCGACTTTGTTTTTTAGAGTATTTAGGTTGCTCTTATAGCGTTTTATCGCCACATCAATCTCTATGTTTTCTTGAGGCAACCAAGAAGGCCACTTGAAATGATTCTTATTGTCAATTAGATTGTGCTTTAAAGTCTTGAACGCGTCTGGGCTTTTTTCAATGGCAAATAATCCTTTCCAACCTGCATTGTGCAATCCTAATGAAAGACCACCACAACCGGCAAACAGATCTATGTATGTTGGTTGCTTTTTCATTATTTTATTTTTTTAAGCTTTAGATGTCCACAGACTTTGGTTAGGATTTCGCTTGGGGGGACATCAATCGCTAAGGCTATAAGAAAAAGTTCGTCAGCCTTTAATTTAGTCGAATCGTTTCTGCTAAGTTCACTCAGTCTCGATGTACTAATACCCGTCTTACGTGAAACGTCGGCCTTTTTGATTGACTTATTTGATAAAAACTCGCCTAAAGCAGTCATGTGTCGTCAGCTTTCTTGTTTCGTAAATATATACAATTATTTAGATTTTCTAAATAATTCCATCTAAACCCAACATTTCATTGGCGAGATCAATTGTATCAGGTGTTATTATGACGGTTTAAACCAGTTTAGACTGGGCTAAAACTAGTTTAAATGAGCCTTCTAATTTTATCCGACAACAAACGTTTGTTACCGACTATTTCAAAGATTTGTAGATACATTGTCAGGTGGCCAACAAGTGAAAAATGGATTTAACTGAAAGAAATCTAATTTTAAAAGCATAACAGATAATTATGCTGACTTAGTCATCAATTCAATACCTGAATCGAAAAAACATTGAGTCTCAGACAACCTTAACAAGGCACAACAATGAAAGTAGCAGTCAATATTAAAGTAAGAAATCCAGAATGGTTTTGGTCTCAGAAAGAAATCAAGAAATCAAACAAAGAGGGGGAGATGTCCTATGAAGAATGGAAAATGATTAATGAGGGTAAAATCGCGAAATACACCGATCTCGTTGATTTCGAATTTCTATTTGATGTTGAAAAACATCTTGATAATCGATTCAATACTTATGATTTAAAATTCTCTTGTGAAGAAAATGGAACTCAAATTGAGAAGACATACAAATTAAACGATGTTACTACAATTGACTTTATTGGTGCGGAAAAGCAAAGTACTATCGTCGTTTCAAATTCTCTCATAAATCAATTTCTCAGTGCTGTAAAAAAAGGACAGCGTTTCTATTGGTATTTCTATTTAAAGGGAGGTATTCCTTATACTAAGATTGGAGAAAATATCTGGATTGACGAAATGGAAACGTCCAATTTGATGGCTTTGTGTAAGAATATTTCTTTTGATCAGAACATTGAAATTAAATTGAGAAAACAGGGTTGGGTGTTCTAATGTTTTAATAATGAAAAAAGACCGAATAGCAAACTTCTTAGGATTTCTGACAACTGCAACTATCACAGGTGTTGGACTTTCCATGACATCCAATCAGTTTGTTGGTGGAGCAATCGTTGGGCTTGGCATTGAATTGGGAGCAGGTTTCATTGAGTCGGCTTGCTCAAAACTTAAAAAGAATTGGGTTAAAGACAATTCAGGACTTTCAAATCATGACATTCAAAAATCATTACAAAGGTGTGTTGTTGCTGCTCTCAAAGATATGCAGAAAGAGTGCCTTTCAATGTCATTTGCCCCTGACGAAAGAGAACCCATCAAAAACTTTTTTGACAGTTTAATTGAGCAATCAAAGGAGAATTTCTTTCACAATTATTTGCAGAACAAAAATGACAGCGAACTAAAAGACCTCATCAACAAAAATTCTTCAACCTTTGAGAAAGATATTACAGACGGAATCTATAACGAAGAATTACTTTCTTCTTTTAGCTTATCCTTCAAACATTACTTCAAAGAATCTATTGTAAAGAAGTTGCGGTTTTGGTTTACAGAAGATTTAAAAGGAGAAGGTGATGAAAATAAGAGAGCAAGAGTTGCGTATGAAAAGGTTTTGTTGGAGAGCATTGAAAATACATTACAAGAGCAACACAATAAAATAACATCACTTCAAACCCAAGTAGGTTTGATATTTGAAAATTCAATTAAAGCAATCAATGAAGGCAAAACAATTGAGGAAACACTTCAAAAATTGTTTCCTCAATTTCCTTCTTTTTCTTTAGTCACAATTCCGCAAGATGAAAGCATCAACGCAGATAAATTCTATGATGGCTTCCCACCCCAACTTGAAGATTTAAAATCCAATTTTGATTTTCCAAGAAACCTTTACTCAAAAACAGATGGGATAAAAACAAGAATAAAAGAACTGACATCATCCGATACACCTTTCATAAAATTCATTCTTATAAAAGGTGTTGGCGGTAGTGGAAAATCTACATTATTAAAAAGAATTTCGTTTGACCAAACTATAATTGGGAAAAATGTTTTTACGCTTAACAAAGATTGGCTTGAGGATAAACAAATCAACAAACTTCAAACTCAAATTAAGCGACTTGCGGAATCTTATCCTGAATGTGTAATAATACTTGATGATATTGCTGATTGCATTTTAAGAGAAGAAATAAATTTTCCAGAACTCATCAATTCGGTAAATGCGAAAAAGATTTTGTTTATTCTTGCCGACCAACCGGACAGATGGAATAGAGTAACTCCAAAGGTAAGAGAACTGAATACTGCTGGGCAACTTTTCTCTTACAACTTACATCAACTTGATGAAATTGAATGCGAAGATTTGGCGGATAAGATGATTGAACTTGAATCCGAAAAAAAACTTTCAATAAGACACCTTGACTTGACAAAGGAAGAACGAGTAAGACTTTGCAAGGAAAATTCTAAGAGACACTTTGTGGTTGCAATGCTACAAATCCGATATGGTAGAAGGTTCAGCGATATTATTATTGAAGAATTTGAGAAAATACCTTCGGAAAAAGGGAAAGAGGCGTACTTAATGGTTTGCTTCTGTAATCATTTAGGACTTTCAATTCCTGAATCAATTGTCATCAGTGCTTTACACTTGACAACTTCACTAAGCATAAATGAATTTCATTCCTTCACAGAAGGAATAGTGATTTACAGTAAGTATGGTCTATCTTCAAGACACCCAATAATAGCCCGTGAGGTCTATCGCTACTTCATTAAAACAAAAGTTGAAATTCATTTCAACTTAAAACAAATATTCTCCTCTTTGGGCGAAAACAAAAATGAAGTTTCAGATTTCTTAAACAGCTTTCTCTCAAAAGAAAACATTCACAAAACTTTAGTAAGAATTCTAGAAAAGGACAATGCTTTAATTGAGGATATTATTCAGATAATAGAAAGTAAAAAGCGTCTTTTAGAAAAAGATTTACTTATTAAGTTCATGAGTTTTTATGGAATGACTGAACGATTGATTGGTAATGATGAGATGGCTTTAGGTATTTTCAAACAGATTATAGACGAGATTGACAAAGAATATTCTTTTGCATATAGGCAAATAGCTTGGATTGAACACGACAACCAGAATTATGATGAAGCTGCAAATTATGCAATTCAATCATATCAGTATTCAAAGGAAAATCCTGAACACATAATTCAGATTGCAAAGCTTTTGGCTCTTAATACTGTCAAAAATTTTAGAGAAGCGAAAAAATATTATGTAGCAGCATTGGAAAAAAGCTATAGGGACAAGCGTTATCAAGAAGAACTTGAAAAATATACTGATGCTGAAAATGCACTGAATTACTTTTCACAATTATACGATGATGACTTTATTCCCGATGACATTATAAAGGAACTAAGGCCAGGATTGAACTTTTTCCGAATTTACTTTCATACTGATTCAAAGGAGTTTAAGAATAAACTAATAAATGTTCTTCATGGAATGGAAGGTGATACTAAGGGAAGTATTGAAGACCTTGATGCAGTTGTTGAAGGTTTTAATATCAAGCAAGACAAGTTAGTAAGCAGTAAGTACTACGGCAACCTCGCACGAATAATGTATTTAGAGTGGTATAAAAATGAAAAAATCATTGATCCAACTAAGATACTTGAGGTTTTTGAAGCAAGTTTGTCCCTAAATTCAAATGATCCTTTTACTCATTGTTGGCTAGGGACATTTTATAAGGAAGTTATGAAAGATTTTGCAGCGGCAGAAACCGAATACAAAAAGGCAATTGAATTTTCGAAGCACTCTAAATACGACCACGATAAAGACCATCCACTTTTTGCAAATAATCTCGCTCTCTTGATTATGGATGAAGTGATTGCAGACAAACTTCCCAAAGAAAAATTATTTGAAGCGAAATCTCTTTTAGATTTTTCTGTAAAAGTTAATGCGAAAAAACAATCAAATTTCTTCTGGGCAGAACATAATCTCTCTAAGTGCTTGGATTTAATTGACAGATACAACCTAACATCATAACCTTTAATAGCAAAGGTCGTTATACGAGAACAAAATGAGTAACTTATTATTTACGGTAAAAGAAATTTTTGGATCAGACGATGATAGCTATCTAAATATCCAGAAAAAGGAATATTACAATATACCGGTTTATCAACGAGGCTATAAATGGAAGAGTGGTCAAGTAAAGAAGCTACTTGAGGATATTAATAATTTCCAGCCTGAAGGAAATAAATTTTATTGTCTTCAAAACATCACGCTTGTCCCCAATAAAACTTCGGAAGTATTTAACGTAGTGGATGGTCAGCAGCGTTTAACCACTTTAGTAGTTGTACTTGCATATTTGGGTCATAAAGATTTTGTAAAAGGAAAAATTCATTTCCCTGAAAATTCAATAAGAGAAGAGACGAACAAATTCATCAACGAAATAATTATTAAAAACGCTGACGAAATCTTGCAATCAGATTGGGGTGATTTTATTCAGGACCACCCAGATTTTGACCATCAAGACATTTATTATTTGTTTTCAGCCTATCAAACAGTAAATGGCTGGTTTACAAACGAAAAGATTAATAAGGAATTATTCGCAGATAAACTATTAAACCACGTAAGAATAATCGCAAACAGCATTGCTGACGACAGTAAAGAAGAAAAAATATTTGGAAATTTAAATTCTAAAAAAATTCCGCTAGATGGTTCGGATTTGGTTAGAGCCATTCTAATTACAAGAGTTGCAAATGAAGAAGGTCAGAGAGATTCAAATGTAAAAAACATTGTCAGAGTTAATGAACGCAGAGTTCGAATAGGATGGGAATTGGATGATATTAATAATTGGTGGAGTAAAAAAGAGGTTCGTACTTATTTTAAACGATTTACTTCTATAAAGTCGGATGAAACAAGTGAAGGAAATAAATTATTTAAAGATGAGAAATATCCGATCAATTTGCTTTTACTTTTGTTTGCAGAGAAAAATCAAAAAGATAGATTGACCTTAGAATTTATCGAAGAAAGGAATAACAATACATTAGGCTTATATAAGGAACTGTTAAAACTTCATGTGACTTTAAAGGACTGGTTTTATGATAGAGAAATATATCACTATTTAGGATTTTTATTTGCTCAAAGTAAAATGAAGTTTGATGTGATATGGAGACATTGGATTATGAAAACGGACTCCAGAGATGATTTCAAAAAATATCTTAGAGGTAAAATCAAAGATGAAATATTTAAAGATGATTTAGCTGTTACATTAAGTAGTGACACAACAAATTGGTATGAAAACGAGCAGGAAAGTTTAATAAAGATTCTTGTACTACTTGATGTTTATTGGAGTACCAAAAAAGATCATCCATTTTTGCCTGCATCTGCTTTTGAAAAATTTGGACATGACATCGAGCATATTTTTCCTCAGAATCCCAAGGAGATAAAGGATAAGAAAGCATACATTCAATTCTTAGTGAAAAATAATTTAGCAAAGTCAAGCAAGAAAATCGAGTCAGATTTTGATAGCCAAATGGATAGTCCTGATTTTCAGAATACTGTTGAGAGGTTTATTCAAAAGTATGTTGGACAAATAAAAATTAATTCCATTGGCAACCTTGTATTGTTAGATGCTTCAAAAAACAGAAGTATTAAAAACAATCCATACTCTGTTAAGCGTGCTGCTCTAGTTGACGACATAAATGAAGGCATATTTATGCGCCCACATACTCTAAAAGTTTTTGTAAGATATTTTGATACTGGGAATAAAGAAAATCAAGACCCTATTCATTGGACAAATAATGATATTGATGCAAATGCAAAAACAATCGAAAAGATTCTAACTGTTTTTTTTAAACAATAATATATGGCAGTTCAAAAATTTTTGGAGGAGCTATCTGTTGAACAATTAATCAACAAATACAATTTTATCGTCCCGGAGATACAACGAGAATATGTATGGGGAAATAATGATTACAATATTCTCGATAAATTCTTTACGGATATTAAGGATGCAATAAAAGAGGCTGCAACAAATGAAGAAGATTCTGGACAGATAAAAGCACTAGAAAAAATGTTGGAAAGGGCTGATATTAAAGATAAGGAAAGTATCAAAAAATTAATCGACACTTATCTTTCGAAAAAAGATTTGAATATTGGTTTTCTTTACTCATATCGGCCCGATTATTATGTTTTTAATGACCGAAATGATGATGTTTATCTGATTGATGGGCAACAACGTCTCACAACTTTATTTTTAGCACTATTTTATTTTGCATTAAAAGAAAATCATAATTATGTGGATTTTAAATCACTCTTTAGATTTGATGAGAGGTTGGAAAAATTAGCTTTTGATTATAGAGTTAGGACACTTACTCATAATTTTTTAATTGAACTAGTAGCGCATTGCAAAACATTGGATGACTTAGTTGGCATTGATCAAAAGAATTGGTTTTTAACTGATTTTGCTGATGATGTGACTGTAAAAGCAATGATAGGAACAATCAATAAACTAGAATACCATTTTAAAAATGAAAATGTAGAATATTATCAATTCATAAAAAAGCAAGTAAGGTTTTGGCATTTTAAAACAGAAGAAACTTCTCAAGGGGAGGAACTTTATATAACAATGAACTCTCGTGGTCAACAATTGGCAGACAACGAAACGGTAAGAGCAAAGTTATTTGAAAATGAAAAGATTAAAACCCAACAAATTGAATGGGGTGCAAAGTGGGAAAAATGGCAAGACTTTTTTTGGAAGAACAAGGCAAAATCAGGAAACGCAGACAATGGCTTAAATCAATTTCTTCGTTGGGTAAATATTATTGAGTGCTTTGCTGAAAGAAGTTTTAAAACAAGGGAACTGGCTGAAAAGCAATACAAACGTTTAATTGCTGAAAATCAGGTTTTGGAAGATGTTTCATTATTTGAAATTGAGCCGTATTTTAATGCTCTTGAACGAATGAAAGAGTTGTTTGATGATGGCTTTTTCAGTGTAGAACATCATAAAAATAATTTTAATGATGAATGGCTTAAAGGCGACTTAAGCCAGATTCATTTAATGAAACTTTTGCCTTCACTAATGTTCATTAAAGCCAATAAGCCAAAGGAACAACTGAATCGCTACACACGTTTTTTCAGCAACATTACGAACGATATTGATATTGCTAAAAATCCTGACACATACATTGTCGAAAGCATTCAACTCACTAAATTGTTTTTAGATAAGGGATTTTCAGATGTAACTGACTTGATAAAGTTCAAAGATAAATTCACTAGAATATTATCTGATGAGGAAGTTTGCAAACTGTCGCTATTCAAAAAACAAAATGATCTCGTAAAAAGGCAAAAATTAGAAGAAACGTTTTGGAAGGCAGAAGATTTCAGATATAGTAAAGGGAAGATTGGACAACTCTTGCAAATGGCAAGTTATAAAGGTGACTCAATGTCATTTTCTTACAATCGTTCTTTTGATTATCAAATCATAACTGAAATTAATTTTACTGCATTTCAGAAAATATTTTCTGCGTATACTGAATTAATAAACCAAGAGGATGAGATCTGGGGTGATTTGTTGGATACAACAGTATATCTTGAAGACAATGATAGAATTTATGCTCAAGCAAACTGGCATTTGAATAGTGGCTTTCTCAAAATGGTTTTTGAAAGAAAAGATAAATCGAGTGAAAACTTAATTGATTTTTTAATTGCCAAAGAGAAGGCGTTTGTTTTACATTATTCTGGGGAAAAGGAAATAGAGAACGAAATGAATTCCCAAAAGCAACTTTACCTGTACTATATTTTGCATAAGAGAATTTTAAAAAAGTGGAATTGGTCTAAATGGAACTTTGGTATTTATAATGGTGAGGATTATCCAAACGCATCTTCTCTTTTTATTCATGGGCTTATATATCAGTTATATAATTCGCAATGGCGATACAATATAGGTTACAGTGAAAAGGACGGCATTTGGCTTCAAGACAATTTTGATGCTAAACAAAATTACATTAGGAAGTTGATCAAATGGGCACAGAATTAAGATATATTTTCGGACGAAATAGTGAAGTGATTTTGGGGTTAGATATTGATAGATTAAGTAAGAACTAAAGATCTATTATGATGCCAAAAAAATATTCTACATTATATCAAGAAATTCTACCATGCAGTATTCAGTCTTCTGAGGATGCTTGAAATCAAGACATTCGAAACGGGGGTTATATTCCATCGCTGTGTCAAATCTTCGTTTTTTTTGTCATCTATTGCTTCGCGCCCAAAATTTTCGCCTATTCTATCTCATTGAAAATGATAATATTATCATGCCATACCGGAAGATTTGGGAAGCGTCTCGATTTGTAAACGAAAGTAAACGTCATTAAAAAAACAAATAAAATTGCGTAACAGAAGTTACATCAAGAAGGAAGAAAATGTCAGTGGAATTCAGGTGTATGAGAGCTATCAGTTGGGAAACATTCCGCGCACAAATCTCTCGCAAGGGAATTGATAAACCACACCGCTAATCATCTGTCAGAATTGGAAGAAAGCGTTTTAAATTGAACGCAAAAAAAGCCACCACCAAAGACAGCTTTCCAATTCAGAATGATCTGCGCCATTCTCGCGAATCGGAGAATCGAATGGGTTGGTGTGAAAAATCCATCATTGCATCCAGATCCAACGGCAACACCAAATTCGGGAATCTGAACAATATGATGAACAAATGACCAAGCTCATTTGATCGATTTGCCTCTACTTACCTGTCAACATGAAAGACTACAAAAAACAATGCTATGCCCGTTACGGAAATCCACAAGGCCGTCAAGTTTCGAAACGGAAAGTTTCAATCGCCGACAGCCATCATTTTTTCAATATGCTTTTCAAGGTTTTTTATGAGCGCAATGTTCCGGTCATATTTCATTTCATCCGGCTCAACCTTAATTCATCAAGAATTTTTTTGTTCCTGTTTTCACGTCGTTTTTCCGCAGGCGTTTTTTCGCCCCTTGATCCGCGTGTTACTCCATCAACACTTTCAGCACGCTGTCCTTCATTTTTGCTTTTCGACTTTCCCGAAAATTTTCTGTAAGCCCACAATCCGATAAGCGATGCTACTGCAACTCCGGCAACAATCAGTTGGGTTTTGTTTTTGTCCACGAAGGATTTGACCTTATCCGTCCAACTTTCGTCAGTGGGTGGGGAATCCTTGGGTGGGGGAGTTCCCTTTGGATCGGGTTGCCCATTGCCGCCATCGGTTCCGCCTGAATCCGCTGACTTATTAGCACGTTCGCTCGATCCGTTTCCCGTAGAAGCCTCATCACTTGGTGTTGATTTCCCTGCCTGTTCGTCGATCCTGTCAAATCCCTGATCCGCTCCAGGTTCCCCCTTTTCAAACAGCCCTCCGATATTTTTCAGGATTCCCGCCATTGTTGCAAGAATTCCGCTTGCCGCCGTTACTGCGGCCGCGGTTTGCACCACTCCCAAACCGTTCAATTGCGGTTCAGTGTCAATCTCATCGGTGTAAAGATTCTCCCCGACAATTTCACGCACGGAATTGTTTCCCGTAAATTCCAAACCTGAAAGCGAATAATCGGAAAGTGTTACTGCCTTGTCCTGATTTCCCTTTCCCGATAGAATTGCCTCCTTGAGATTTTCAGGTTTTCCCCCTGCGTTGAAAAAGATTTTTTCAAAACGCTCTCGTGTTTTTTTGTAACGGTCAAAACGTTTTTGGTTCACGCCTCGTTTTTGCGCTTCATCATCACTGAGATATGCAAAACGCAATTGTCCCGCCACGCCAAAAAGGTTGAGCTTCATTCCCGCCAGCAATCCCAAACGCAACGCTGCCGTAGTGGGGTTGATTCGGTTGATCGCGTGAACACCTTGATCCATCACCTTTCCCGTTTTCTTCACATCCTCCTTGACATTCTGCGTTGCGTTGTGAATATCCGACTTGATGTTCTGTGTTGTATCCTTGATTTTTTCCGTTGTGTTGCTGAAAATATCCTGTACCGAGCCTAAAGAGCCGTCTGCATTGGGTTTTGGAAGTTGACAGGAGAGCAAATCCTGCCCATCGTAACTCATCCTTTCATTTTGTGCAATCGGTTCCTGATCGATGCCATCCAAAAATCCCAAGTCCATGTTTATGTCCCTTATTTTTACATACGGGTGTTCTCGGTTAAAGTCGGGCAACACAGCGTCGATGGTGATTTCCTTTCCATTGTAAGGAACAACCACATACACATGACCAAAAGTTCCAGACACCTTGTCGTATGATGCGATTCGAAATGTGTGCGGTATCCTCAAAACGGAAAGCACACAACTTGTAAAAAAACTGAAGCAGTCGCAATCACCGAGCTTGTCACTCCAAAGCCTGCGGACACTTCGCACCTGTTCCTTTCCCTTTTGGTCGGGCTTGTAGGCAATGTGATTGGTAAGGAATCGCCAAATGTTGTAGCAGGTGTCACTGATCTTTCCGTCAATGTTTTTCAATGCCATTGCGATTTGCTTCGCCTGATATTTGTATTCCTTCACCTTTACGGGAAGCATTTCGATGGTATCGTCAAGCGATGCCTGTTTCTTGATGGACTCATTGATTCCCGATGCGGGTTCGAACAGGCAATCGTAACCTGATCCGTCTTCCCTTATTTCCCTTTCCTTGCGTTCCATGACTTTTAAGATTAATGGTTTGAGTAGTTGACACTTGTGGTTTGTCCCGCCATTTCAGCAGGAACAATTGTGCTGCTAAAATTGGAGCTGCTCGCGGTTTGTGTACCGAGAATGCTCAAGGCGTGATGCTGTCGATGACAGGCTTTGTTTTTATTCACCCGCTTTCGGAGAGACTGTTTCAGGCGGGTGTTTTGTTTCGCTTCGGATTTTTCCTTCATGGAAAACCTTGTTGAAGCGATTTGAAAAAACCTAAATCCAGTACAAATTTCCGACTATACTCGAAAATTCATTTTCTTCCTATCCGGTATGGTAGTGTTTTTTCCGCTTTTTTCCTTCCCTGCTGCACTCACGGCTTTATGTCTGAACCGGTTTGGGAAAGCCCGAAAATCACAGTACAAATTTCCCCCAAGAATTCCGATTGCGTTTTCTTAGTTTCCTCTTTGGCAGTGGTTTTTCCGGTTTTCTCCAGTTTCGGGCAAATGAAAAGGGGGCGATATTACCGCCCCCCTTTTCATTTTGTTTCCTATTTGCCTTTTTTCTTTCCCTTGGTTTTCTGCTTTATTGCAGTTGGTTTTCTGTTCGCTGCAAAGCGTCTTATCGCTTTCGGTTTTTCGTCCTGTTCAAGTTTGAAAATTTTAGAACCGATTTTCGGAAGGGAATTAACAGCAATTTCTTTTCTCCGACTGCTTACGTGTGCATAAATCATGGTAGCACGTATGTCCTTATGTCCGAGAAGCTGTTGCACAACAGCAATGTCATTTCCCTCTTCCATCAAAAGGGTTGCATAAGTGTGACGTGCAAGATGAAAGTGCATCCGATGGTCAATTTGCGCTTGTGTCCCCCATCTTTTCAATTGGTTGTTTATTTTGCTTTTGGCAGATTCAATCGGATATTTTTCAGGACAATAGTTTGGGAAAACATAATCCGATTGTATTTCTGTTTCCTTATGTGTCAATTTAAGCTGTTCAATAATTGTCAACGCTGAATCGGAAAGCGAATTGCTGATCCGTGATTGTGTCTTGATTTGCTTTACACGAATCCGATATTTCTTTTCACCGCTTTCATCTGACGAATAGATTTGATTCCATTTAAGGGAAACACAATCGCTAAGTCTTAATCCGGTAAAGCAACTGAACAGGAACATCAATTGACCTTCCCTTGAGATTTTCGGACGCTTGACCTTTGTCAGTTTTTGTATTTCCTCAAACGTCAAACTGTCGGCATCCGCTCGAACGATTTTCGGGCGATCCTTTTTCCCAATGAGCCAAGCGGCGTTGAATGGTATGATTTCCTGTTCCACCGCTTCCTGAAGAATGGTGCGAAGGTGCTTGAAATAAATTCCAATCGTGTTGCTGTGCAATGCCTTTCTTTCCTTCGTGGATGTTCCCATGAAAACAATAAAATCCTTTACCCATTGTTTTGTGATTTCCTTGATTGGCAATGCGCCTTCGCTACCATGAAATGCGCGGATTTTTTTCTTTATGGATTGATACAGCTCATGTGGTTTGCGGTGGATAAGCTGCTGGTCGTAAAACGCAAAAAAATCTATTTCTGAAAGTGCGGGCTTTGATCTGTTTACAGCAAGTCCCTTAACGGAAGCTGGAGCGTCACTTTCGCTAATGAGTGAATTGTGATTGTTGTTCTCCGCTTGTCCCCTGATTTGTTTCAAGACATCTTGAATCGAAATTGACTTGTAAAGGTTTCTTGTTTTTTCCCCTGCCTTGAGATCATAAACCTTTAGAACCTCTTCCGGTGAAGCATTTAGCAGAAGCCATTCCCATTCATTCACAATCTTGTTGAACAATTCTTTCTTAACTTTATTTTCTTCGGCATATTCATTCCCTTTTTTGAGAACAATGCCGGGCGAAAACCGTTTCCGAATTGGAAAATAGTTTATGTCGATTGAAAGTTTTGTACCTTTAATTACAGGTGATGAGAGTTTGCAGATTGCCATAGGGTTTTGTTTTTCTTTTGAATGTTGTTTTCTTTCCTGTCGCAATACCGTCGCAAAATTTCTGCCAAAAACGGGAAAAGAAAAGTGGGGGATTTGCTAAACAAAACGCTGAAACCCTTGATATTGTTGCATTTCAGCCCCTTTTGTTTGTTAATGGATGTTATCAACACGTACTTCGTATTTTCGTGACACCTCAACAACAATTCGGACGCCATGACCAATCCCGACCAGAAAGAATATTCTGCCGAAGCGATTCTCGCCTTGAGTGCGGCAATTGAACGAAATGAAAATGCATTCGATTGGTTGACGCAAAATGAACAAAAGGAATTGGCGGCCTTGGCGGAGGTGATCCTGTTTTCGAAAAATGAGGCGATGGAATGGTTGAAGAACAATCATTTCAACAATGTGGTTTCATTTGTCGGTGCGCTCAATGAAGATGAGGATGCGATAAATTATCTGATGATGAACGACGGGAAAGCATGGGCGGCGACAGCGGAAGTGGTAAATGGAAGTGACAATGCGCAGGAATGGCTCGAGCGTTTTTTTCCGCACTTCGAAAAATTGGCGGATGCGATCATTGCGATTCCCCCTCGGAGAAGAGGCGGCTTTCCTTCTCACATTTGAACGAATTCCTGATTTTCGTTTCCACGAAATTTCTACATTTGACCCCCTTGGGGAATTAGCTCAGCTGGCTAGAGCGTCTGCATGGCATGTAGAAGGTCGTCGGTTCGACTCCGATATTCTCCACTTTAAAAAATCACACCCGCAGAATCTCCGGATTGGCGGGTGTTTTGCTTTGAGGTTGTTTAATGATTCCCTTTCGCATTGGAGAATGTCAATTTTCATAGCGTGAACAATCTGATTGAACTTTTCTATATTTACCAATGAACGACTGCTCTGAAATGAAAAGGCAATTCCTGTTTTTGTTTTTTATTGCAGAGACCCGGGAATGAATCTTTCACACAAAAAATAATCATCAATCATTGATGCAAAATCCATTGGTGTTTTGATGTATGGATGACCACCCTAAAATTCCCGAAAAATTTTTCCGTTCAACCCGATACATTCTTTTTTGGGCATCGAGCCTGTTTTCAAACATCGGCACATGGATGCAGCAAATAGCTCAGCCATGGGTGGTGCTCGGCTTGACCAATTCCGCTTTTTGGGTGGGAGTTGACAGTTTTGCCCTCAATGCGCCCGGTTGGATTTTTACGCTTTGGGGCGGTGTGCTGGCTGACCGCTTCGATCGGAAAAAAACGGTTTTGTTTTTCCAGACCATTCAGTTCCTGTGTATAATGGCAATGGTGATTTTGCTGGTGATGGGATGGCTCAAGGTTTGGATGATTGTCAGCATTTCATTCCTGGTTGGTCTCACCGATTCACTTTCCATGCCGTCTTTTCAATCCATCATCCCGTCCATTGTGGAACGGAAAGACATTCACAGGGCGGTATCGCTCAATTCCACACAATTCAACCTTTCCCGAATGTTGGGTCCGGCAATTGCGGGAATCGTGATTGTCCGTTTCGGCGCGGTCGCCTGCTTCAGTGCAAATGCAGCTTCCTATATTCCATTTTTCCTGTCGCTTTATTTCATCTATCCGCGAGGTGGATTGAAACAGGAACCTAAAGACGAAAAACCAATCCAGCAAATAAGGGAATTCCGAAAACTGCTTCTTGATCCTGATGTGCGTTTGCCATTGATGACCACTCTGGCGACGAGTGTCTTTTGCGCCCCCACCATTACATTCTGCGCCGTCCTGATCAAAAATGTTTTTCATGCCGCTGCGGGAAATTACGGAGTGGCAATGGCCGCTTTTGGAATCGGGGGATTGTTGGGAGCGGGAACTTCATTCATCACGTTGCCGCAATCTTTCAAGCTGAACAGGTTGGCATCCATCGCAACCATTTTTCTCGGTTTGGTCATATTGCTGATTTCCTTCAACCGCTCCTATTCTGTCCTCATGCTGTTGCTCGTTTTGGCAGGGGCGTCGCTTACAGGAAGCAATATTTCCATCAATACTTTTTTACAGGAAAACATTGCAAACAATATCCGCGGTCGAATCGTCAGCCTTTACCAATTGGCGCTTTCCGGAGGCATTTCAATCGGTGCACTGATCACCGCATTCACCGTTTCCCAATTCGATATTTCCACTGCACTTGCCATCAACGGGATTCTCGCCATCGTGTTCCAGGTCTGGCTGCTGTGGCGGCAAATCGGGATTTCGAAACGCTTGCGCAGAGCATCTGTTTGATATGGCATTAATGTCATAACAATCAAGCTCTTACTGCATTTTACATCAGAATAGCATCATTCTAATGTTAATATAATTGCGCGATTTTTCAATCGCCCCTTAATCCTCGTAAATTTGGAGTGGCAAATTTTGAATACTATCTCATGAAAAAATATTTACGCTCCGCTTGCGGTTGGCTTTTTGCTGCTGCGACTTTTTTTGTTTCCAACCGATCGTTCGCTCAAGGTCAGGAACAACTTACACCACAACAATATGAAAGTGCAAAACTACAAGGCATTCTTGACGGTAAGGCACCTGCCACATTCCTGCGCAGCGATTCCATGCCGATTATTGCGCGGATTGCTCCGAATGTTCCCGTCCATCCGGCATCGAATTCCTGTTCCTGCTGGCAAACGCGTGACAATACATTTTCCGTTGTTCCATTTGTTGGGGGAATTGCACCCGCTTATCGGAATGATGACGGATTCACAAACGTAATCGCAATTCCATTCAACTTCTGTCTTTACGGACAAACGTGGAATAATTTATATATCAACAATAATGGAAACGTTTCCTTCGGTGCGCCCTATTCCACTTTCACTGCAACCGGTTTTCCAAACGCCACTTTCGAAATGGTCGCACCGTTCTGGGGTGATGTGGATACGCGCAATGCAGCAAGCGGATTGGTCTATTATAAAATAACACCGACCTACATGATTGTGCAGTGGGACAGCGTGGGATATTATGGAAACCATGCAAACCTGAGAAACACTTTCCAGCTCATCATTACCGATGGCAATGATCCGATTGTTCCGAATGGAAATGTTTCTTTCTGTTACAAAGACATGCAGTGGACAACCGGTGATGCATCAGGTGGTGTGAATGGGTTCAATGGATCGGATGCAATTGTGGGCGCCAATAGGGGAGATGGAGTGAATTACATTCAATTCGGTTCATTCAACCAGCCCGGAAATATTTATAACGGGCCTTCCGGTTTGCACAGCGGAATCGATTGGCTCGATAATCAATCCTTTACATTCGACGCCTGTACAAACAGCAATAACATTCCTCCAACACCCGCGGGATTGAACGCTTGCGACACATTCCATATTTGTCAGGGAGATTCCCTTCCATTGAATGCCCAATTCTTTTCACCCGAAGTGGCTCAGAATACTGTGATCACAGTGAATTCAGCAGGTGTGAACGGTTATACCATCATCAGCAATACTCCGGGAAATACAGCGCAACTTATTTCTTATCTCATCGGTCAGGCAAACAATGTCGGTTATAATACGATTACAATTACCGCAACCGACAATGGAACGCCTCCCGCCAATACGGTCATCACCATTGTGGTGCAAGTAACCGCAGGTCCGACTTCAACGATAGCCATTACCAACTCAACGTGTTCTGCGAATAATGGATCGGCAACTGTAACTGCATCCGGCGGTTCGGGAACCTATACTTATTCATGGGCGCCATCGGGAGGAAATGCGGCAACCGCTTCGGGACTTGCCGCGGGAACATATACGTGCACAATTACAGATGCAGTAACCGGATGTATAACACACCAAACTGCTGTAATCACCACTGGAGGAACAGTAACAGCGACAGCTTCTTCCACCAATATTGTTTGCAATGGGGGAAACAACGGATCAGCAACTGTTGTCGCTTCGGGTGGAACATCACCTTACACTTATGCATGGTCTCCATCGGGAGGAAATGCCGCAACCGCTTCCGGATTGGCGGCGGGAACCTACACGTGCACGGTCACGGATGCGAACGGTTGTATTACAACACAATCTTTCACCATCACACAACCATCCGCGTTGACGGCAACTTCACTGCAGGCAAACGTCGCCTGTAATGGCGCTGCAACCGGAAGTGCCGGTGTAACCGCTTCGGGAGGAACACCAGGCTATACCTATGCATGGACTCCATCCGGAGGAAATGCAGCAACCGCCACAGGACTTACCGCCGGTACTTACACCTGCACGATCACGGATGCAAGCGGTTGTACCACAACACAACTTTTCACCATTACAGAACCGCCGGTACTTGCCTGCTCCATTACAGTTGTGAATTCAAACTGTTCAGGCGGAACCGCAACTGCCGTTCCATCGGGCGGAACTGCACCCTATTCTTACCAATGGTCAAATTTTTCGACCAGTCCCACTTTGACCAACCTGAGCTCTGGAACCTATTCTGTTACGATCACGGATGCCAATGGTTGTATTACAACACAATCTGCAACGGTCACATCACCTCCGCCATTGACGGCAGCAACGTCATGGACGGGCATCAATTGTTTCGGAGACGCAACGGGAACCGCAAGTGTTGTCGCTTCGGGAGGAACGCCGAATTATACCTATTCATGGGCGCCATCCGGCGGAAACGCTGCAACGGCTACTGGACTGACCGCAGGAACCTATACGTGTACGATTACCGATGCGAACGGTTGTACTACAACACAACCTTTCACACTCACGCAACCGACACAGGTCACCTCCACTTCCACACAAACAGACGATCTCTGTAATGGGGGAACTTCGGGATCCGTCACACTCACCACATCGGGAGGTGTTCCAGGTTACACTTATTCATGGGCTCCTTCGGGTGGAACGAATGCAATCGCATCCAATCTTGCAGCGGGAACTTATACATGCACGATCA
>CAYMZV010000039.1:0-21248 GCA_964394965.1 uncultured Chryseobacterium sp. | reverse complement strand
TCATCGGGACATTTTTGCCGACAGCGATTGTTGCAGTATCGAGTTTTCCATCTTCGCCCAGAAAATTCTCAATGGGAAGATTGACAATATGATCAAGGGAAAATTCGCCGTAACCTTCTTTGGCAGAAATACGGAAATCGAATTTGTCGCCGATTTTTTTTCCGGAAAGATTTTTTTCGAAATCAGGAAGCAGTTGTCCGCCTCCGAAAAGAAACGTGAATGGCTCTTCAGCAGAAGTTTTTTCAATGGTAATTTCCGCACCGCCGTTTTCGCCGGGTACAGTGAGGTGATAGTTTACCGATACTACCGAGTTTGGAGAAATGTTCATTTGATGGTTTGAGATGGTTGAATTTAAAATTTACGTAAAGGTAGGGAAAAGGGGTATTTGTCGGAGGCAGTTATCGGTGGTGGTTGCCGGTTATTTTTATTTGTCGGGTTGGATGGTGATCACTCTTTTGTGTGAGATCCAAAGGACTCCTTTTGAGAATTGCACCGGTTGGAAAAGTCCGACGTGAAAGGACAAGCGCAAGGACAGATGTCAAAATAATCTCAATGCGCAATACACAACACACAATAGTTTTTCTCCTTAATTTAGCCACCTCTCCGCTAACGACCCAATCTCAACCAAACCATCATGCCGGATTTTTCAGGTACAATAAGCACAAAACTCCCCCGCGTTGGAACGACAATTTTTACAGTGATGTCGAAACTTGCGCAGGAACACAATGCGATCAATCTTTCGCAGGGATTTCCGGATTTCGATTGTCCGAAAGAATTGGTGGATGCCGTGAATGCAGCGATGAAAGCGGGAAACAACCAATATCCCCCAATGCCGGGTGTGATGAAGTTGCGCGAAATGATTGCGGAAAAAACGGAAGAGCTTTACAAGACAAAATACGATCCGGATACGGAGATTACCGTTACAGCGGGAGCGACACAGGCCATTTATACCGCCATTGCCGCAACGATACGTGAAGATGATGAGGTGATTATTTTCGAACCGGCTTACGATTGTTATGAACCCGCAATTGAATTGGCGGGAGGAAAAACAATTTATCTGCAACTGAAAGCGCCGTCGTACAACATCGATTGGAATGAAGTGAAAAAATTGGTGAACCATCACACGCGCATGATCATCATCAATTCGCCGCACAATCCGACAGGTGCTGTCCTGAAAGCGGATGACATGAAACAGTTGGAAAAAATAACGAAGAATACCGACATCCTGATTCTTTCCGATGAAGTGTATGAGCACATCATTTTCGACGGAGTCACACACGAGAGCATGGCAAAATATCCGAATCTCGCCAACAGGAGTTTCATCATTTCATCGTTCGGAAAAACATTCCACACGACAGGTTGGAAAATCGGCTATTGTGTTGCACCGAAACAATTGATGGCGGAATTCCGCAAGGTGCATCAGTTCTTGGTTTTTGCAGTGAACTCTCCGATGCAATTCGGCATTGCGGAATTCCTGAAAAACAAAAAGCACTATCAGGATCTCGGAAATTTTTACCAGAAGAAACGCGACAAGTTCAACAAGCTCATCAAGGGATCCAGATTCACACTCATACCGAGTCCGGGAACTTATTTCCAATTGCTCGGTTACGACGGCATCACAAAGGAAAAGGATACCGACTATGCCATCCGCATGATCAAGGAAAACGGCGTGGCCTCCATTCCGATTTCCGTTTTTTACCACAAACCCGTTTTCGACAATATGCTCCGATTCTGTTTCGCAAAAAAAGACGAGACCATTGAAAGGGCTGCGGAAATACTCAAGAAAATTTAGAAGACGGATTGCGGATCGTACGGATGTACGGATTGGGTCCAAATCATTCTTGAAATTCAAATATTTGTAATCCGTATATTCGTGGAGTTCACCACCTAGCGGTCACAACGTGATAATTCGCACCCTGATGAAGTCTCTGCATTATTTATTTTTCACCATCGCACTGTTTTTCTTTTTGACTTCTGCGCATGCCCAAAAGGATACAACACATCTGAAAAAAGATACCGTTGCTGTAGAGGACGACAAACCACACAAGGACACGGTGAAGGTTGGGATTTACGTGACCTCCATTTACAATCTCGGTTTTGCACAGAATGATTTCGGAATGGATTTCTGGATTTGGTATATCTACAAGGATTCCACACTCACTCCGATGAACACAACTGAAATCGTCAATGCGGAAAGTGAAGTGGATGAATATCCGACAACGGAAAAAAAAGACAGGGTCTTCTGGGCGACACACAAACGGACGGCAATGATCAAGAAGAATTGGGACATTCAACGTTTCCCGCTCGACGGACAAACACTGGATGTGATCATTGAGGAAACGGACATGGATACTTCGCAATTGGTTTATGTTGCGGATACGGCAAATTCAAAAATCGACAAGTCTGTAACGTTGAACGGCTGGAAAATTTCCGATTTCAAATTGGTGCCGTCGATTTATACCTACAATACCACTTACGGCGATCCTACCTTAAAGGGAAACAGTTCCTATGCACGTCTTTTCATTTCCACAAAAATCGATCGCGAAAGCAAGAACATTTTCCTGAAACTGTTTCTCGGATTGTACGTCGCCTTTCTCATTGCACTTTCCGTTTTCTTCCTCGACGGAGCTGAAATCGGTGCGCGGACGAGTCTTGCCGTCGGTGCATTGTTCGCTTCGGTCGGCAACAAATACATTGTGGATTCTTCCATGCCCGACCATTCCTCTTTCACGATTGTCGACAAAATCCACGATATCACTTTTGCATTGATCCTGATCAGCATTGTGTTCAGCATCGTTTCAAATGGAATTGTTCGCGGTGGCGATCACAAAAAAGCAAAACGCTTCGACCTCATCTGCGCCGCCGGACTTACCGTCGCTTATCTGATCGCCCATTGGATGATCATTGCTTAGGTTGTGACAGGTGACGAATGACAGGTGACAAAAAAAAGAAAAATCAGAACCGCCCGATCTAAAATCCAAATTTGAAAATCTAAAATCATTTACTCAAAATGATCCTTCCGCATTTATCACAGGACGAAAAGGGGCGTTATCCTGCCATTGACATTTTCCGGGGCGTTGCCATCTTCACCATGCTCGCTGCAAATTCCGCTGCAGGAAGTCTGGTTCCTCCGCACCATTTCTGGTTTCGCATTTACGGCTCGTTCGCAGCTCCGATTTTTGTTTTTCTTGCAGGATTCATGGTGGGCATCGGTGTGGAAAAACATCCGCTCTCCTATTTTGCCAAACGCGGATTGGAAATAATTCTTGTCGGTGCGCTGATCGATCTTTTGATTTGGAGAGTCATTCCTGGAACCACGTTCGACGTTTTGTATCTCACCGGATTCGGAATTCCGGTTGCGGCATTCACGCTGAAGTTGAAAACACCGCTGCGGATTTTCCTCTGCATTTTATTTTTTGCACTCGGCCCGATCCTGCAACACATTTATCTTTATGAACCGATGGTGCATGAATTCAGTTTCACATTCCTTCCGTTTTCGGGAACGGCATGGATGGGAATCTGGTTGGCGATTGCAATCGGCGCCGGTATATTATTCATTCCAATGAATTCCGGAATTAAAAAAATTGTACGCTACTCCTATTTCGCACTCCTCGCTATCGGCGCAGGCATCTTCCTTTACAAATCCATTTCGCAGGGAATCGAACCCGTCATTGAAACTCCCGCCGGAACGAAATGGTGGCTGAAAAGTTGGCTGTTCGACGGATGGTTTCCCGTTTTTCCATGGATCGGGTTTGTCATCGCCGGCACACTCGCTTATACACACGGTTCACGCATCGTCAACAACACAAGAATATTTTTGCCGGTGGGAATCATTTTGTTTTTTGGCGGATTGACACGGCTTTATTTCCACCGTCCCATTGCCGAACGCGAAGATTACAGCGAATTGTTTTATCCTGCCGGAGTCGGATTCATCTGTGCCGCACTTGGTGCAATCACGATTGGCGTTTCGGTGTTGAAATATTTGAAACCGAAATCCGGTTTGCAATTTCTCCGTTACCTCGGTTCGTGCAGTCTGTTCATTTACATCCTGCATTCCGCCGTCATCTATCTCGTGCTCGACAATTATTTCGACAGGCTCGAATTGAAAAATTACATTCCCATGTACGCCTGTTTCGCAGCCGTCATGATCACCTGTGCATGGATTTTATTCGAGCTGAAACAAAAGCCTTTCTGGAAAAACGTTCCGAAATTCTTGCGGTTTATTTTCGGCGGATGAAAAAGCGTTTTCAATTTGTTGATTTCCGATCTGCGATTTAACGGGGCGAAGCGGAACATTTTCTTTTTCTACAAACTCTTCACGCGCTATACGTTACAAGTCCGTCTGCACACAGGCGAGCGCACTTCGGGCTTTTCACTCCTATCGCGGCTATTTCAGGATTATTCCTGTTTTTAGGGACAAGTTGTATTTAAACGCAACCTAATTTGCGTCAAAACCCAAATAACACTCCTGCCTGAAGAAAATAATTACCCAAGGCCATTATATTCCTGTGGTAAACTTTCCCATTTGGGTCAAAAAGAACATCTGCGGTGTTAATGCTTAAACGATCCGTTTCAGTTCGACTGACAAGTCTTGTCATTCTTTCTTTCGACCAAAAAACATAATTGTATCCAACAGTGGAAAAAAGACCAACAGATCGCGTTTTAAACAGGATGTTCAAGCAAGATTGGACTTCTGCAAGATTATTATTATAACTCCATGTTGAAGGCAGTGGCAACCAATATGCCAAATGCGCTCCACCTACATTAATCATCGGTCTAATCGCTATTCTATTCAATTTACCAATGGAAAAGGAATAGCCTGCACCAAAAGAAAACAGTCCCGATCGGTCTTTTTTGCCCCATCCGCCACTGACATTCCCATCAATATAAAAACCATTTTTAAAAGTATTTCCTATTCCAAACCCTATAAAATCAATCATGCGCGAAACATGTGAAAGATTCATTTTCTCCGGAACAGTATCGTTTGCCGTAAATAAATGGGGATCGGTTACACGAAAAAACAAATCGGGGGCAATGCTTCGATAATTATAATATCCCATGCACAATCTAATCTCGGGAAACGCAGAGCTAAATGGCTCTGCAGGCGAAGGAGCCCTAACGACACAAGCAGCGGAAATAATTGAATCCAATGCATCAACATGTTGTGCATCCACCCTGATCACAAACAAGAGAAAAATAATTGCGGAAAATCTTTTACAACCCATCATAAAAATATAACCAAGGTTCTTCTTTCATAAATTTCCATCAAACAGGATTATTTAACAATCCGCTTTATCATATTTTAGGAAAAAACCTCGCCACCGCTCTCTATACAAATGCGCTCATCAAACCTCAAAATTCCCCACTAAAAAAGCGGCACGATTTTTCCATAGTTTTACCCTACACAAACACACCATGAAAACCTTCCGCCTGCTGCTGCCGCTCTTTGTCCTGCCACTCCTTTTCGCCTCCTGCGAAGGCGATGTCCGTTTCACAACCGACCAGCCCAACAATGCAGTTGCACTGAAAGAAGTCCCTTCCGATCTCCAGGGCGATTACGTGAGCAACAACGATTCGCTTTATGTGCGCACAAATTCCATGATGCTCGTCCGTCCGTCCATTACAAACATTCCCATTTCCGATACCACAAAAGTCGGTGCATATAAAATGAAAGACGGCAAATATTCTTTTCGTGCGGGAACGGACCGTTATGTTTCGCGTTTCACAAAAGATTCCCTCACCATCGTCACACGCAACACACAGATTTATAAACTCGGAAAAGATACCGTGCTGAAAAATTTCAACGATGCTTATTGGCTAAGCATGCGCAGCGACCTGACGAAAAGCGAATGGAAGGTGATGCAGATTTCCCTGCACAAGCAAAAACTTTCCATTGCGGTTCCATCGCTTCCAAAGGATGAATTGAAAAGGATGCAGCAACGTTTGGATGATGGAAAATGCTCTGTCGATTCCACCGGCGTTTTTTCCTGCGTCACCCCTTTCACACGTTCCAGCGATCAAACCTATTACGTTGTCAATGCCACTCCCGACAACCTGAAAAATCTCGATCGCCGTGGACTGTTCCGTCCGGTTGCGACGTTTGATAAGGTGAAATAACAGGGCGAAATTCCAAAAATCAAACTTCAGGTTCCAAATCCAAAAAATATTTTAGCGAAAACAGTATTGCCTGAAACCCTTTATTCATAGGCTATTCAAGGGTTACTGCTGAAATTGGAAATCGGGAATTGGAAATCTTTTTCAAAAAAATTTGTTTTGTATTAAAAAAGGAATCTATATTTGTCCCACAAAACAACCATGAACAACTCACTTTTCCATACAAACGCAATGAGCCACGGCATGAAGTGCTGCATGTTCGCGTATTGAAGGAAAAGCAAAAACATACTCAAGGCTTTTCCAAAAACGGGAAAGCCTTTTTTCATTAAAACAGTTTTAAGAATCACAACATGAATATCACAACGAACAACTTCCAATCCTCATATATGTGCGCAAGCATGTGTATGTGCTGCTGCATGCGCAGTGGTCCGGGGGTTTTGCATTCGACATGATTTGATTGTTGGTGTGTTGAGCAAAGCCCTCCCGTGAAAACAGGAGGGCTTTTTATTTTGCCGCCCTTCGGTTCCAGTCGGGGAGACAAAATAAAAAAGGTTCCGTAGCCAAGTGGTAAGGCACTGGTTTGCAAAACCAGCATCATCGGTTCGAATCCGATTAGAACCTCAGGACTTAGATACTTTTTTTGAATCGCAAAAACTCATTTCAAAAATAAAATTCAAATGCAAAGCTTCAGAACAGAATTGGAAAATCCGGTGATCGAACGCGACATCATCGAACTTGAGGAAAAAATTCGCAGTTTCCATTCGGGAAAAATCGATCCTGAAAAATTCAGGAGCCTTCGTTTGGCTCGTGGTGTTTACGGACAACGCCAGCAAGGAGTGCAAATGGTCCGCATCAAGGTGCCCTATGGAAAACTTTCGGTGAAGCAGATTCGGAAAGTTGCCGATCTCACCGATGAATTCTCCACCGGAAACATTCACCTCACCACGCGTCAGGATATCCAATTTCATTTCGTAAGTCTCGACCGCACACCGGAATTGTGGGCCGAATTGGAAAAGGATGAATTGACCCTGCGCGAAGCTTGCGGGAATACGGTACGCAACATTACCGCATCCGCCATTGCCGGAATTGACTTGCACGAACCTTTTGATGTGACACCTTATGCGGATGCGTTCTATAAATATTTCTTGCGTCATCCGGTCGGACAGGATTTGGGACGGAAAATAAAAATTGCGTTCTCATCTTCCGAAGCCGATACTGCGGTTGTATTCATACACGACATCGGATTCATTCCGCGGGTGGAAATCATAAACAAAAAGATCACGCGCGGATTCAAGGTGTTGGTTGGCGGTGGACTCGGGGCACAACCTTTTCTTGCACAAACCGCTTTTGAATTTTTACCCGCCGACGAAATCATTCCATTCACGGAGTCGCTGCTGCGTGTTTTTGACCGGTTCGGAGAGCGCAACAACAGGCACAAGGCAAGATTGAAATATCTCGTGCAGCAAATAGGGTTGGATGAATTGTTGAAGTTGGTGAATGGGGAAAAAATTGCACTCCGTTCAAAAAGTTTTCCGATCGATGCGGAAACAACAATTGTCTTCCCGAAAAAATCCTCCGAAACATTCACCACTTTCCGCGTCAGCGATACTGCCGAATTCGCCGATTGGAAAAAATCAAATGTGTTTGCACAAAAACAAAATGGCTGGTTCGGCGTTTTTGTCCAAATCCCATTGGGGAATATTGATTCCGGCAAAGCGAGAAAGTTTGCAACCATTGCCGAACGCTACGCCGCCGATGACATTCGTGTAACCATCGGACAGGGTTTGCTGTTGCGTTTTGTTCCCGAATCCGCCTTGCCGGCATTGTTCAATGAACTCAACGGCATCGGTCTCGCAGCTACCGGCGCGGATGCATTTGCTGACATCACCGCGTGCCCGGGAACGGATACGTGCAACTTGGGAATTTCAAACAGCACAGGAGTTGCCGTTGAATTGGAAAAAGTGATCCGTGAAGAATTTCCGGAACTCGTTTCGGAAAAAAACATTTCGATTAAAATTTCCGGTTGCATGAACAGCTGCGGACAACATTCGTTGGCGGAAATCGGTTTTCACGGCAGTTCGGTGAAAGTCGGAAGTTCTGTTGTCCCCGCCTTGCAATTGCTGTTGGGCGGTGGAATTTCAGGAAGTGGAAATGGACGTGTCTCCGAAAAGATCTTGAAGTTCCCGAGTCGGCGTGCACCTGCGGTATTGCGCGTTCTCCTTTCCGATTTTCGTGCCAATGCAAATGAGCGGGAGATTTTCAACCAGTATTTTGATCGTGTAGGAAAAAATCATTTCTACCAATTGCTGAAATCATTTTCCGATGTAAGTGATGTCCTTCCGGCAGAATTCATCGATTGGAACCAGGAGACAAAATTCGAAACTGCGATCGGTGTCGGTGAGTGTGCGGGTGTAAAAATCGATCTCGTTTCAACCCTGATTCTCGAAGCGGAAGAGGCGTTGGAACTGGCGAAAGAAAATCTCCGGTCAAATCATTTTGCCGATTCCATTTACAAATCGTACACCGTTTACATTCATGCCGCCAAAGCCCTGTTGCTCACGAAAGGAATCCATGTCAACACACAACAGGGTGCAATCAACGATTTCGAAAAGGAATTCCTGTCCGGATTCAAGGAAACCGTTTTGCAGATCAACAGGAATGAGCCGACCAAACATTTTGCCGAAACCTATTTCTACGATGCAAAGGCTTTCCTGAAACAGGCTGCAATTCTCCGCGAAGAAATTTCACAAACAATCCTCAACTGACATGAACAAAGCGATTGGCCATAAACGATTGGTGATTAGGTGTTGTTGTTGTCATAAAATACAACCTCACCAACAATAGCTTTTACTGATAATCATTAACCAATCATCAACAACTATAAAAATGTCATACTCAACCATACAACCAAAAATAACACTCGTCGGCGCAGGTCCGGGCGATGCGGATCTGATTACCGTAAAGGGAATCAATGCGCTGGGCGAAGCGGATGTCGTGCTTTACGATGCACTTGTGAATCCTGAAATCCTGAAATACGCACCTTACAATTCGAAAAAGATTTATGTCGGAAAGCGTGACGGGCAACATTCATTTACGCAAGACCAAATCAATACGCTGCTGGTGGATTACGCGTTCACGCACGGACATGTGGTGCGTTTGAAAGGCGGCGATCCGTTTGTGTTCGGTCGCGGTGCGGAAGAATTGGAATTTGCGGAATCCTTCAATATTGAGACGGATCTTGTTCCGGGCATTTCAAGTTCGATCGGTGTTCCTGCCTTGCAGCGCATTCCGGTTACACATCGCGGCACAAGCGAAAGTTTCTGGGTGATAACCGGAAAAAATTCCGAAGGGAAAGTTCCCGATGATGTGAAACTCGCTGCGCAATCGGGAGCAACGGTGGTGATCCTGATGGGTCTCGGGAAATTAAAGGAGATCGTTTCGATTTATCAATCCTACAACCGCAACCACACTCCCGTTGCCGTCATTCAAAATGGTTCCTTGCCAACGGAAAACATGGCGATCGGTTCCATTGATACGATCGTGGAAGCTGTTGAGCAGGAAGGAATCGCCGCTCCCGCAATCATTGTCATTGGAGAAGTGGTGAAAAAAAATCCTCAGGCGGCTTATGTGCTTTCGTTGGAAAACCATTTGCTGAATTAGGTGGGAAAAATGGGACGTGGGGCGTGGAGCGTGGAAAATGCTTTACCTCGAATCATCCTTAATTTCGTTCTTTAAAAACCCCAATAACTAATAACTAATAACTAATAACCAATAACCAATAACCAATAACTAATAACCAATAACCAATAACCAATAACCAATAACTAATAACTAATAACCAATAACTAATAACTAATAACCAAACAAAATGAGTTTACGACTTGGAGACATCGCGCCGGATTTTACGGCACAAACTACTGAAGGTGAAATTTCCTTTCACAATTGGATTGGCGACAAATGGGCTGTCCTCTTTTCGCATCCTGCGGATTACACACCGGTCTGCACCACCGAACTTGGGCGCACGGCAAAACTGAAATCGGAATTTGAAAAACGGAATGTGAAAGTGATTGCCGTGAGTGTGGATGGTTTGGATTCGCACAACAGCTGGATCAAGGACATCAACGAAACGCAACATACAACTGTGAATTTTCCGATCATTGCGGATGAAAACAGGAAAGTGGCGGAGTTGTACGACATGATCCATCCGAATGCAAGTGAGAAATTCACCGTGCGTTCCGTTTTTGTAATCGGTCCCGACAAAAAAATAAAACTCACGATCACTTATCCCGCGAGCACGGGAAGGAATTTCGATGAGATCCTCCGTGTGATCGATTCACTTCAGTTGACTGCAAATTATTCCGTGGCAACTCCTGCCGATTGGAAGCAGGGACAAGATGTTGTCATTGTTCCCGCGGTGAAGGATGAAGAGATTGCAGCAAAATTCCCGAAAGGTTACACACGCGTGAAACCATATTTGCGAACGACACCACAACCCAACCTTTAAAAATTCGTTTTGAAAAAGTCATGAAAACAAAAATAATTCTTGCGCTGCTGTTCATTACAACAATTTCCCACGCACAACTTTTATCGCCATCACGCAAAGTGGTCACCCGGCACATGGTATGGGGAGGGTTTTACGGCGAATACAAATTTTCTCCGGCACTCAGTGCAACGCTTGATGCGCAGGGGCGATACGATTACCAAAACAGTGAATGGTATCAATGGCTGGTGCGTGCGGGTGCTTGGTACAAGGCCAAGAACGGATTGATTTTCGGTGCCGGAGTTGCGCGATTCAATCTGTATGCGAATCCGGATACAAAACCTGCACGGCCCGAATGGAGGCCATGGCAAGAAGTGGGTTTCAAAATCCGTTTCGGACACAGCATAATTTATCCGCGATTCCGTTTCGAGCAACGTTACATCCGCGATTACAATCACAACGATCTTGCGGATACATTTGACTTGAACACTTTCCGTGAACGGTTTCGCATAGATTACAATTACCGTTTCAGAATCGATTCCGAGAAAGGTTTTTCAATCATTGAAAGCCAGGAAGTATTGATTGCCACCAAAAAAACAGGATTCACTGCGTTGGATGCTGCACGTTGGTCGCTGGGAATCGGTTATGCATTCAACAAATTCCTTTCGCTGCAACTTGCGTACTTTTACGAACTCCAGCAGAAGGACAGCAAACATTTCGAGGAACATGAGGTTGCACGGTTTACATTGCAATTGCAACTTGCGAAACGCGAAAAAAAACCTGTAGGGGAAAGTGGAAAATAATCTTGAAACACTCACAATGGATTCCATCGGAGAAATGATTCCTGACCGCGAAGAAAATGGGAATCCGCTTTATCCGATTTTCCTGAAGCTGGAGGATTTGCGGTTGCTGATTATCGGCGGAGGAAATGTTGCACTTGAAAAATTGCAATCCGTCCTCACCAACAGTCCCGATACGCAAATCACGCTTGTTGCACCCACAATCCTTCCGGAAATCATTGACATTTCGAAAGAATTCACAAACCTGATTCTGTATGAGCGTGAATTCGATCCGATGGATTGTGATGAAGCCGATCTTGTTTTCGCTGCGGTGAATGACATTGGTCTCGCGGAAGAAATTGCAGAAGTTGCACACGGCAAGAATCTATTGGTGAATGTGGCGGACACTCCCGGGCTTTGCGATTTCTACCTGTCGTCCATTGTAAAAAAAGGCGATTTGAAAATTGCGATTTCCACCAATGGAAAATCACCGACACTTTCGAAAAGATTGCGTGAAGTGCTGACCGAAGCCATTCCGGATGAAACACAGATTTCCATCGAGAAACTGAATGAGTTGCGCAGCCATCTCAAAGGCAACTTCAGGGAAAAAGTGAAAACGCTGAATGCGGCAACACAAATCCTCATCGACAAGAACGACAAGAAAAAAAGGTTCAACCGAAGATTGCGTTATGCGATTCTGTATGGACTCTCGATCATTGCGATCATGATCACGGGACATTTACTGTTCACTTACATTCCGTTTCATACAATCGGTTCTGGTGTTTCAAGCATTTTTTCTTCCATCGATAAAACAATCCTTCTGTGGATCCTTTGCGGATTCATCGCACAGTTGATTGACGGTTCAATGGGGATGGCTTACGGCGTGAGCACGACCACTTTTCTGTTGTCATTCGGAATTTCTCCCGCTGTTGCGAGTGCGAGCATGCATGCATCTGAAATTTTCACAACAGGAACCTCTTCATTGGTGTATTTGCGTTACAGAAACATCAATGGAAAACTTTTCCGGACGATGTTGATTCCCGGAGCGGTTGGTGCCATCATCGGCGCCTGCACAATTTCACTGTTGAAGAAATATATGTTTTTCGTAAAACCGATTGTTTCCATTTATACACTCGTGCTTGGAATCCTCATCATCCGAAAAGCCTTGGGTGCAAAATTCGGGAAGCGGAAAAAGATCAGGCGCATCGGACCACTTGCCGCCATTGGAGGATTTCTTGATTCGTTGGGCGGAGGCGGATGGGGACCTATCGTAACTTCCACACTTGTTGCAGGTGGACGCGATTTGCGCTACTCCATCGGTTCGGCACATGCGGCGAAATTTTTTGTGGCGGTAATCAGTTCCGTAACTTTCTTTTTCATGATCGGAATCAGTCATTGGATGATCATTCTCGGATTGGTTATCGGCGGAATGATCGCCGCTCCGTTTTCAATTTGGCTGTCAACACGCATATCAATCCGAAATGGATTAATTTTGGTGGGTCTTCTCATCATTATTACAAGTATCAAAACAATTTTGGCGGCATTCATGTGATGGATATTGAATTACTGAACAGAAAATACCGTCCTCTTTCCCCCGAAGAAAGGATTCGCATGCTGTACAGTGATTTCCAAAAAATCCTATTCACCTCATCTTTCGGAACAACATCGGCCATTCTCCTCGACCTGTTTCACAAGGTGAATCCAAACCAATCCGTTCATTTTCTTGACACCACTTATCATTTTTCAGAAACATTCCAATACAAAAACCAACTCACGGAATTGTTGAACCTGAATCTGATCGAAGTGTTGCCGGAAGATTGGAAAAACAAATTCACACGGGAAGATCAAACCTGGTCGAAAGATCCTGACTTGTGTTGCTCGATCAATAAGGTGGAGCCGCTCGACAAATTGAAACCCGATTTTGAAATCTGGGTTTCGGGATTGATGAAAACACAAAATGCATTTCGGAAGCAGATGAATATTTTCGAACAAAAGGAAAACATCATCAAGTTTTATCCGATCATTGACCTCGACGAAAAAATCGTAAGGGAATATATATTGAAAAACAATTTGCCGGAACATCCGCTTCTTGCACATGGTTTCGCTTCCGTCGGTTGCATCCATTGCACCGTTAAAGGAAGGGGCCGCGAGGGAAGATGGGTGAACCGTTCGAAAACGGAATGCGGATTACATTTGTGAAATGATTTCAAATTGCAGATGCGCGGATTGCAAATGAAAACCTAAACACTCAATACCCAATACCATTTATGGAAGAAAACATTTCAGTAGCGTTATTCGGATTCGGATGCGTGGGACAAGGACTTTACGATGTGTTGAATCATTCGGAAGTCCTTAAAGCGAACATTGAAAAGATTTGCGTGAAGGATCCGAAGAAAAAAAGATCCGTCGACCTATCGCTGATCACTTATGACAAGAATGACATTCTGGATCGAAAGGATTTGGATGTGGTGGTTGAAATGATCAACGATACGGACGAAGCGTTCGCGATTGTGAAACGTGCAATGGAAAATAAAACCGCCGTGGTGAGTGCGAGCAAAAAAATGCTGGCCACTTACTTCGAGGAATTGTACAAATTGCAGGAAGAGAATAATGTCGCGCTGATTTATGAAGGTTCCGCCGGAGGAAGCATTCCGATCATTCGCACACTCGAGGAATATTACGACAATGAGTTGTTGAGTTCGTTGCGTGGAATCCTGAATGGAACAACAAATTATATTCTCACGCGGATGGAGTTGGAGAGCAAGGATTATGGAGAGATTTTAAAAGATGCGCAGACGAACGGTTTTGCGGAAATCGATCCATGGTTGGATGTGGCGGGATTTGATACGCTTTATAAGATTTGTTTGTTGAGTGTGCACGCATTCGGGGTAATCCTGAAACCGGAACAGATTCTCACGTTGGGAATACAGAACATAACATTCAACGATATCCGTTACGCACGCGAAAAGGGTTTGCGGATCAAATTGGTGGCGAGTGCTGCGAAAGCGGGAGACAAGTTCCGCGTGTATGTGATGCCGCGTTTTGTAAAACCAAGTGACGAACTCTTCAAGATTTTGTATGAATACAATGGCGTTGAAGTGGAAGGTGCATTTTCCTGCACACAGGTTTTCACCGGCAAAGGTGCAGGTTCGCATCCAACAGGAAGTGCCGTGCTTTCCGACATTTCCGCATTGACATACAATTACCGGTACTCTTATAAGAAATTGAAAAAACTGAAACGTACGCTTGGGGAAAATTACAAGGGTGAGAATTTATTGGACAAGGATTTTTCCATTCGTGTTTATATCCGTTATGACCAGCAGAAAGAATTGGAGGGAATTGAAATAAAGAATGTAGTGGAAGAATACCGTTCACCCGGAATGAATTTCATTATTGCGGATGTCGGATTTTCGTCGCTGTATAAATTGAAAGGGAACAAGGATTCTAAGATTTTTGTTTGTGCGGTGGAGTAGTGGGATTACAGATTTTACGGATTTACGGATTATGGATCGGTGATAGATGAAATACGGGAAAGGACTCGGAAAATAAATTATACGCGCCTGTGAAATTTCATGGGCGTTTTTTTGTGTATTTCATCGCCCACCAAATCAGGTAAAATTGAATCGGCAATCTCACAATGGCAATCCACAAGTGCGGATTATGATCTTGATAAAAAACAATTGTCATCGGAATGTGAATGAGAAAAAAGAAAACGATCAGCATTAGAATAATCATATATGCGGAAAAAATCCGTGTTGGTTTTGGAATCAATAAAACTCCCAGCAGAAATTCAATTATTCCGCTGATGTAAATCAATGGGAAATGAAACGGAATCCAAGAGGGCATTAAGTTGTTGTAGAAATCCGGATTGATGAAATGATAGATTCCTGCAAGGATATAAAGCGGTGGCATTGACCAGAAGAGAAATTTCCTCATACCAGATGTAAAAATTTATTTAATGCAATTCGATAAGCATCATTGGATAAACCAGAATGCTCAGAAAAAAAGTTACAAAAACCGATAGCGCGGTACCAAGACCAAACAATAGGCTTTTATATTTTCCAATGCTTCGGTTCTTTTTAAAATATACAATTATCAAGATTTCAGAAATCCAACCCAACGTATAAAATCCATTTAAAACAATTCCATAAAAAATAATTCTCGAAATTGTCCATAGCGGTAATTCCATTAAAACCGGCAATCCAAAAATCAAAAGGGCAACGATTCCGGTTATTCCAACAATAAGATTAAAAGAAACTCTTTTTTTCTCCCACCACTTTATGAGTTCAAAGATTCCATCCTCCGGATTTTTAGATTCTTCGCTCATGCCGTCTTGCTCGAATTGGCAATCAATTTATTTATCGTTGCCATTTCTTCTTTCGTAAATTCTCTCCACTCTCCCACTTTCAATCCTGCCAAAGTGATGTTCATGATTCTGATTCTTTGCAATTCTTTCACCTGATAATCCAACGCATCACACATTCTCCTGATTTGCCGGTTCAATCCTTGCGTGAGAATGATCCTGAATTGGAACTTCCCGGTTTTTTCCACAAAACATTTTTTTGTCACCGTGTCCAAAATCGGGATTTCATTTCCCATTTGTTTGATAAAATTTTCCGTGATCGGTTTATTTACGGTCACGATATATTCTTTCTCGTGATTATTTCCTGCACGCAAAATCTTATTCACGATGTCACCGTCGTTTGTCAAAAAAATCAATCCTTCGGATGCCCTGTCCAATCTGCCAATGGGAAAAATCCGTGTCGGATATTTTATGTAATCGATGATGTTGTGCTTGATATCGAGTTCCGTTGTACAAATGATTCCAACCGGTTTGTTGAATGCGAGATAAAGCGGCTCTTCCTTTTTATTGATCGGTTTTCCGTCAATGCGGATATCATCCGCGGAAGAAACCTTTGTTCCGAGTTCGGGAATTTTTCCGTTGACCGTCACGCGGCCCTCTTCAATGAACTGATCCGCTTCACGGCGGGAACAGAAACCGGTTTCGCGGATGAATTTATTTAAACGGGTGAGTTCGGTTTGTGACATACTCTAAGGGTAAAACGAATTGCGAATCATGCGAATGTTGAAAGTGATTCTAGAAATTTCCTGTTGTGTTTCAATATCCCGATGTAATCGGATTCTGTTTTGCCGCCCCTTGCTTTCAACAAATCTGCAAGTGATTTCTTTTCTTTCGCATTCCACTTTTCGATTCGAGGGACGAGCAAAAACAACAACGCCGATTTTCGGAATCCTTCCTTTTCATTTGAATTCCATTGGGAAATTTTCAATCCAAGGGATTTCTGCAAATATTTTTCTGCACCCGATTGTGCAAGTTTTCTATCACCTGAAAATCTTGTTGCAATATGATTTGTAATCGCTACGCTGAGGTTTTCAGCATCGGGAAATAAAATTTTGGTTTCTGATAATTCAATCTCGATGTTGGATTGCGTGAATTTTTTCAATGTTTCCTTCGGGGTACGGTATCCTTTTTTTCCGGCAATCATTCTTGATTCCTCTTCCGCCAGTTTTTTCAATTCGGCATTCACCGGACGAAATCCCAAACGATGGTAAAACCAGAAAGCGCCCGAAGCAATTCCTTCCGGATTTCCTTTTCCATATTGATACGGTTCAACAACGAATTTTTCGACGCCGTAACGCTGACGATACAAGCGTAAAATCTGACAGAAGGTCCATGCCGATTCGCCTCCACGCAACGGCTCGAAAATATTCACACCCACTTTCGCGCCATCGCCCATCACCCACGCACCACCATACGCAGCGGGAATTTCATTCTTGAACGCCATATAACCGATATAACTGTCGAAAGGCAATCGGCGTGCGGGAATCATTCCGAACAGCGCAATACGAAAACCATTCCCCATATCGTGCCATTCGATTTCATTTTCATTCGCATACGTAACCGGATCCGTTTCACGCATGAGCATGAGAAGCGCAGCACGTGCCACATCCGCAAGATGAACCCGTTCTTCCGTTTTCAATTGAATGGGTTTGGCGATTTTTTCGTCAACGGTTTTTTTCACGTCGACATATTTTTTCAATTCCGTTTTGTGAAAGTGTGTCGGATAAGAAAGTGAGCGGAGGGTCGTCCGTGAAAAAGTATTTTCATCCAATGAAATTGAAAAGTAAATTTCGAGTGCATTGAAGAAATTGTCAATGAGATTTCCATCTTTGCCGAAACGGTTCGAAAACAAATCGAGAAGCCAGGAAATCTTTCCGTTCTTGTTTCCACTGTACAATTGCCGAATCCGTTGTTCAAATGACAATTCCTTTTTATCAATTGTTTCCTGCTCGATTGCAGGCAAAAGGATTTTTAAAATATCCGCTATCGTTTCCTTGGAAGCGGAAGAGCTGTGGATTTGGATTCGATCGGGAAACAATTCATCGAGGCGTTTCAACAGGTCGTAAGACGGGGAACAGATAAGTGGCGAATGAATGATTCCCGTGTTCCCGAATTTTTCCTGCAATTTATTTTTTTCCCGATCGATAATGAATTTCTCCAACGCAATTTTCGTCAGCAAAAACAATTCCTCATTTTCAGGATAGGCAAGAAGGAATAAAAGTGTGTCGTGGTATTTTCTGATTGTGGCGGATGAATTCAATTCAACACCCATCGCTTCATGCAACAATTCCTTTTTCCGGGATGGATTTCCGGTTTTGTTGCTGAGGGAATGCAATTCACCTACAATCGAATCGGGGATTTTTTTTGCAGCCAATTTATTCTCCGTTATGAAAATTGGCAAATGATTCCGCCCATCATCGCCATGCAAAAAATCCAGAACCCGGCATGGATGGCGATGTATTTGAATCCCTTGCGTTCAAACATCGCATTGATTCCGATGATCGGCAACGCCAAGGTGATTCCACCGAGCGTCCCGTGAAATGCACCGTGTTTGAACGTGCGGAAATTCTGTCCGTATTTTTCCATGAAATTTTTCACCAGCATGCTCAACTCGGAATTCGAGTCTTTCATCCCTTCTTCATTGGCAAGAATGGAATACAGATGATATTGGTGGATGACCATGAACTGAATGGCAAACGCAGCGAAAAAACTCAGCAGATAAGTGAAGCCGAAAACGAGCACCATGTTTGCGCCTCTCATTTTTTCTTCGCTCAAGTCGGCGGCTTTCATCCAGGCGGAACCGAAAACCTTTTTGTTGTACCAGATATAACCGACAATCATGGGAACAAGTGCGGCAATCAAGAGAATCATTACCCTGTGCATGGCTGTTTTTTTACCAATGTTACATTTTATTTGCTGCGTACGGAAATTGAAATTTTCAAGGCATATTATTTTTTACCGATCACTTCCAAATACAAATCCTCCACCTTTTTCCGCGCCCAAGGAGTCGTGCGCAAGAATTTCAAACTCGAATTGATGCTTGGATTCTCATTGAAACATTTGATGTTGATGATGAGTCCCAATTTATTCCAGCCATAATGATCGACAAGATGATTCAAGATCGTATCGAGACGAATTCCGTGGAGAGGGTTGTTGGGTTGTGGGTCAGTCATTGTTTTATTTTGCACGCAGATTCAAAAGATTTCGCAGATGAGAAAAGGTAAGATGCTCTTTCATTCAGAACTCGGAATTCAAAATCATTTTTCACACCCTCACACCAATCACCAACATATCATCCACCTGTTCATGCGAGCCTTTCCAAGTTTCAATGGTTTGTTCCAATACGCGGTGCTGATCGTGCATTTCCTGATCCTGCATGTTCAGCAACAACGCTTTCATCTGTGAGAGCTTGAATTTTTTTCCTTGCGGACCACCGAACTGATCGGCGTAACCGTCGGAGAAAAGATAAATCGTATCGCCCGATTGCAACTGCACAACATGGTTTGTGTATTTTTTTTCTTTCTCTTCCACAAAACCGCCAATGGAAATTTTGTCCGCCTTGTATTCCGCAAATAATTTTCCGCGGAAAGTGTACATCGGATTGAACGCACCCGCATATTGCAATTCCAATGATTCCATATCAATAGTCGCCAATGCAATGTCAACACCGTCACGGACTTTTATGTCATCAATCGTGTGACGCATCTTATCGCTCATTGCCTGATTCAACCGATCCAACAGTTGCGCGGGGTTTTCACTTTCATGTCCGTCAAGCACCTGCACGATCATGTCATTGGTAACAATGCTCATGAACGCGCCCGGAACCCCATGCCCGGTACAATCGACAGCCGCAATCAAAACCCTTTTCTTTCCGTTGACTGTGTATGTTCTTGAAAAATAAAAATCTCCGCTCACAATATCTTTCGGACGATAGAAAATAAATGACTCCGGCAAGCTCTTGCGCAAATCGCGGCTTGGCAGCAGCATCGTATCCTGTAACCGTTTTGCATAACGGATGCTGTCGGTGATCTCCTTGTTTTTCTGTGCGAGTTCCTCATTCTTCAACGCCAATTCAAGTGTGCGCTGTTCCACCTTGTCTTCCAGGATTTTTTTCTGCTTCTTCAGGTTTCTCGTGCGCATCTTGTCGAAACCGAAAATGCAGAAGATGACGAACACGGTCATCAACACATAAAAAGTTGCGGTTTGCCAAAAAGGCGGGCGGATGAAAAATTTATACGTAACCGGTTCCTTGTTTTTCTTTCCGTCGTTGTTCGAGGCGCGCACCATAAAAGTGTATTCGCCCGGAGGAAGATTGGAATAAACCGCTTCGTTGTAATGTGTGGGAACGGGCGACCAATCCTTGTCAAATCCTTCGAGTTTGTATTGGTAATTCACCTTCTCGGGATTCGTCAAACTGATTCCGACAAATTGAAATGTGAGGTGATTCTGATCGTAACTGAATTTTCCGTCTTCGGGAAAATCCGCATCACGCATGAAAATTTTCAGTCCGTTGATGAATGTCAAGGGTTCAACCTCATTCAATTTATTTTCATTCGGATCGAATTTCACGGCACCCATGATTGTTCCGAACCATAAACTTCCATCGGGTGAAATGGAAACCGCATTCGGATTCACTTCCACACCGAGAAATCCTTCGCTTCTTCCATAATGCGAAAATGAACTGTCGGTACGATTGAATTTATCAAGACCGCGACTGTTTCCCACCCAAATGTTATTGTCCTTGTCGGCAATGATTGCGTAGGGGGAATCGGTTGTCATTCCATTTTTTGTGGTGTAATTATGGAATGTACGTCCGTCAAACATATACAATCCCCCACCGTACGCACCGAGCCAAATGTTGTGATCCTTGTCTTCGTTGATACACAAGATAAAACGGTGAACGATTCCGCTCGACTCATCATATTTTGTAAAACCCTTCCCATCATAAACGGAAAGATATCCGCCAAGTGCGCCGAACCATAAATTGCCGCGGCTGTCACGGAAAATCCGATACACGTTATTCCCACCGAGTCCATCCTCGATTGTATAATTGCGAAATGTTTTTGTTTCCGCATCGAATTTTGAAACGCCTTCCTTCGTTCCAATCCACACATTTCCTTTTGCATCGGAATTGATTGCGTACACCACATCACCGGCCAATCCATCTTTCGTGCTGAACGTTTCGAAACGGGAAGCGCCGGGAACCAATCTGCTCACACCACCGAATCCTGTTCCCGCCCAAATCGTTTTGCTTTCATCTTCATAGACAGAAAGGATCACATTGCTTCCGAGTCCGTCATCTGTGGTGTAATTCTTTACGGTGAATTTTTTTTCGTTGGTTCCGGGAACCGTATAAAAAGACAATCGCGTCAATCCTTCATTGGTGCCGAGCCAAACATTTCCTTCGTGATCGACACAGGTTGCCCACACAATATCATTGTTCAATCCGTCCTGCTTGTCATACAACTGGAAACGTTCACCACGGTATTGATTCAATCCGACATCCGTTCCG
>CAYMZV010000038.1:0-21413 GCA_964394965.1 uncultured Chryseobacterium sp. | reverse complement strand
AAAAAAATTGAACCATGGCAAAGAAATCAAATCCCAGCGAAGATTACCTGATTGCAATCGGTGAAAATATCCGCCGCAACCGTCAGAAGAGCGGTTATACGCTTGAAAAACTCGGCGACGAAATCGGTCTCGACAAAGGCAACATGCATAAAATCGAAGCCGGTAAAAATGTGACCGTTCTCACCTTGTTGAAAATCGCTTCCCTGCTCCAGATCGCTCCCGGCAAATTGCTTGAAACCAATGTGAAGATTTCTTCCAAGAATGCAGGAAAAGTTTCCGCACGCCATAAAAGCGGCAAAACAAAAGGAAAAAAATCTTCCAAGAAGAAAAAGTCAGGCAAGAAAAAGTAGCTGTGTTTTCGGTTGTCAGTAGGGAAATTTCAAAGCTGATATTTTCAATGACAACCGGACTATTTCCCCTTTTTCATTTGAGCGTACGGACCGAACTTGTGCTGCTCTTCCGAAAAACCATCAGCATACGGACCGAAAGGATTATCAATCGGCTTCTTCGAAATGTCGGGCCAGTCCCTGCTTAAATCTTTTTGCGGCCGCGGTTGTGAATTGACGAATGCCGCAACATCCCAACATTCTTCGTCCGTCAATTGTGGCGATTGATAAGTTGCACCAAAAGGCATGTTCGCTTTTACATAACCGGCAAAACGCGAGAGACGGAAAATTCCGGCGCCGATATTGTAACTGTGATCACCCCAGAGCGGCGGATACGTGTATGTTTTTTTATCGTCGGCAATTTTCCCTTCACCATTTTCCCCATGACAGCTTTGACATTTTGAAACGTAAACCGATTTTCCCTTTTCTGGATCGGCAGCGCGGTTGAGATAAGCCAGATTCAAAATCAATGCGCCGGGAGGGGTTTTTCCTTTCCCGACATTTGTCCCCAGCCATTTTATATAAGCTACAATCGCTTTCATTTCCTTCGAATCATTTGCAGGCGCAGTTCCATTAAGACTTCTTTCGAAACAATCACTCACGCGTTTTTCAATCGACTCAATCATTCCCGAACGCGCACGCATTTTCGGATAGGTGGAAGCAACGGCGGAATAATTATTGCCGAAAACTTTTGTTCCCGCATCGAGATGGCAATTCTGGCAATTCATTCCGTTTGTGATGGCCGAAATGATTCCATGCGGACCGAAATAAAATGAAGTCCGTGCAATGAGATCTTTTCCGTAGCGGATCAAATCGCCTTCTGCATTTTCCGGAATTGTATTTTCCGACGGAGGATGCCACATTGTGTCGGGAGGAATAATGGCATTGAGGTATTTTGAAGTGGTATCGTTTTGTTGCGCCGTATTTTTCTCACCGGCACTTTTCAGGATGGAAGTGTTGAGGCAAAAAATCAGGAATGCAACAACGACGATGAGGAATGCAACGAGCCAAGTAAGTGCACGAATGCTGTTGGTAAGTGTTTTGACAATTTTTTCGTTGCTCACGGTACAAGATTATAAAAAAATGAGGAAAACTTGCGGCAATAAAGTAATATTACACAGTCATTTCAAAAATAAAACATGAAAGAATTTCTCTCTCAACCCTGGCCTTGGTATGTCGCCGGGCCACTCATTGGATTGATGGTTCCGCTGTTGCTTTTTCTTGGAAACAAGACTTTCGGAATCTCCTCCTCCTTGCGCCACATTTGCGCTGCATGTGTTCCCGGAAAAATAGATTTTTTCAATTACGATTGGAAAAAGGAAATATGGAATGTGATTTTCGCCGGAGGGATAATTTTCGGCGGGATCATTGGCGGAATCATTTTCGGGAATCCGAATCCGGTCAGGATTTCTGCGAACACGGTTGCCGATTTGGATGCGCTTGGAATAAAAAATTATGCGGGATTGCATCCGACTGAAATTTTCAATTTCCATTCGCTGCTGACCTTGCGCGGATTCGTGATGATCGTTGTCGGCGGATTTTTTGTGGGTTTCGGCACACGTTACGCAGGTGGTTGCACTTCGGGCCACTCCATCATGGGAATGTCGAATCTGCAATTGCCATCGCTCATAGCAACGTGTTGCTTTTTTGCCGGCGGATTGATCATGACGTGGGTATTGTATCCATGCATAATGAGGTTATGATTATTTGTACGGATAAAAATGATTTCGCAATCTAAAATCAATTATTCTAAAATGAAACTCTTGAAATATTTTATCGCAGGAACATTTTTCGGATTCGTGCTCATCAAGGCGGAAGTGATTTCCTGGTTTCGCATTCAGGAAATGTTCCGTTTCCAGGGATTCCACATGTACGGTGTGATGATGAGTGCGATGGCGGTTGGAATTGTTTCCATTCAACTGATCAAGAAATTCAAGGCGAAAACAATTGAAGGTGAAGAAATAAAAATCGAACCGAAAAAATTCTCGTGGGGAAATGTGTGGGGCGGATTGATTTTCGGTTTCGGTTGGGCGCTCACCGGCGCATGTCCCGGACCGTTGTATGCGCTCGTGGGTGCGGGTGTATATGTGATGGCGGTGGCGCTGCTCGCAGCGGTTTTCGGAACTTTTATTTATGGATGCTTGCAGAAAAAATTGCCGCATTAGACTTCTTGTTCGTATGAGGGTGAATAACTAAGTTGCGTTTTAGACTTTCAATTATGACGATTGATTAAATTTGATTATTAAATTAAAAAAGTAATTTATGAAAGTAAAGGAACCATTATTTGATTATATCAACCCAAGTGTCGATTATCAAATTAAAAAGGGGGATTGCTTGAATGTGTTGAAAAAAATTGATGATGGAAAGTTCGATTTGATTTTGACTTCACCGCCCTATAATGTTGGTAAATCTTATGAGACGAAAACCAGTATTGAAAAATATTTAGAGACTCAAGAAGAAATCATAATAGAGTTAATAGAGAAACTTTCTGAAAAAGGAAACCTTTGTTGGCAAGTTGGAAATTATGTAGATAAAGGAGAAGTTTTCCCGTTGGATATATATTATTATCAAATATTTAAAAAACATGGATTGAAACTTCGGAATCGGATAGTATGGCATTTTGGACATGGATTGCATGCTTCAAATCGTTTCAGCGGTCGTTATGAAACATTATTGTGGTTTAGTAAAACCGATGATTATATTTTCAATCTTGATAATGTCAGGATTCCTTCAAAATATCCAGGAAAACTTCACTTCAAGGGTCCTAAAAAGGGGCTGCCGTCTGGAAATCCACTTGGTAAAAATCCAAGTGATATTTGGGAAATCATTCAAAGTGATTGGGAAACAGGCATGTGGAATATTCCTAATGTAAAATCGAATCATCCAGAAAAATCTGATCACCCTTGTCAATTTCCTATTGAATTAGTTGAACGTTGCGTTCTCGCCTTGACAAATGAGAACAGTTGGGTTCTAGATCCATTTTCAGGCGTTGGTTCAACAATTATCGGTGCAATAAAAAACGACAGAAATGCAATTGGAATTGAAAAAGAAGAAGATTATTGTAAGATTGCACGACAAAGAATAAAAGAATTTAATGAAGGGGTATTAAAATTCAGACCAATTAATAAACCGATTCACAAGCCAAATTTAAAAGATAAAGTTGCGCAATTCCCCAAAGAATGGTTAGGACTTGAAATCGCGAATGAGAAATCAAAACACTTAAACAAACATTGAATGAAAATCGCACAAAAATATTCGCATTTAAACGGGGAAGAATATCTTATCGTTCACCATAATAAACTTTACAAAGAAATCAAAGATGTCATTTCCAGTATAGATGCAGAAACTTTTAGAACAAAAATCAGTAAAGAAAAAAGGAAAATTGGAAATGCTTTGTTATCACCTATTGATTTAAATTCTGCTTTTAATACAGCTTTTAACAAGAGAAAATGGGTAGAAAGCAGATATAATTATTACATCACACTTGACCGCGAATTAATGGAGAAAAGTGTTTTGATGTCTGCTAAAGAACAAAAAGACTTTCTGATTGACAATGGTGAAAATGAACCGATATATAGTTACAATCAAACAGATTTTGTAAAAAATAAGATCGCAGTAGAAGTCCAGTTTGGTAAATATGCTTTTGTCGCTTTTGATCTATTTGTCAAACACATGCTTTTTTATTCAGGTGGTAAAATCAATCTTGGCATTGAAATTTTGCCTACTAAAAAAATGCAATTGCAAATGAGTAGCGGTGTTGCTTATTATGAAGGGGAGGTTTATAATGTTATGCGACAAGGTAGAAATAGCCCACCAGTTCCATTATTGATTTTAGGTATAGAGCCATAATGTCAAACAACAAATGCTCCAACCCAAAATGCGATTGTCAATCTGCGGAAAATGTGGATGCTACTTTCAAGCATAAACAGGTTTCCGACAGAAGGGAATTCATAAAAAATGTCGGGCTGATGGGAATCGGTTTGGGATTGGGTCCTGCCATTACCTGGTGGCTGCAGGATCGCGACAACATCGAGGAGATCATTAAGAATCCTTCCATCCTCAACGGGAAATCACAGCACATTACCATTTTGCATACGTCGGACATTCACGGACAACTCGATATTCACGATGAATTTTTCTGGGAGAATGACAAGGCTGTTTTCAAAAAGCGCGGAGGATTTGCCACGTTGGCGACGATGATCAAGGAATTGAAAAAGGAAAATCCATTGAACACATTGGTCGTTGACGGTGGAGATTGTTTTCAGGGAAGCGCAGTTGCCGCACTTTCAAAAGGCCAGGCGATCATTCCATTGGTGAATCAGATGAATTACGATTTGGTGTTGCCGGGAAATTGGGAAGTGGTGTACGGAAAGGAAATGATGATGCGCGATCTGAATCATTACACCGCGGCGAAAGTTTGCGCGAACATGTTCAACAAAAGCGATTTCAACAACGACACACTTTTTCCACCCTATCAGATTTTCAATTTGGGTGGAACACGCGTTGGATTCATCGGTTACAACGATCCGCTCACTCCCATTCGGCAATCACCGGCTTATTCGAAAGGAATTCAATTCACACGTCCTGAAAAAAATCTCGCGCATTACGTGAAAATCCTGCGCGAAGAAAAAAATTGTGCACTCATTTTTGTGATCTCGCACATGGGACTTGCACAACAGTTGCACCTGAGCGATCAGCCGTGCGCGCAAGGGGTGGATTACATACTCGGTGCCGATACGCACGAACGCATACGAGAACCGTTGCAGGGAAAATTTTCGAAAGTGACCGAGCCGGGTGCATTCGCTTCGTTCATCGGCAAACTGGATATCGTGATTGAGAACGGGAAAATAAAAGAGGAAACGTATCAGTTGCTCGATGTCGATCCGGAAAAATACCGAGAGGACGAGGAAATGAAAACGATGGTCTTCAACGCGAAAGATCCGTACAAGGATGTTTTGAAAGAAGTGATCGGCCAAACGAAAACCCCGTTGTTGCGTTATTACATCATTGAAACGCCAATGGACAACATGATAACGGATGCGTTGATGTGGCGATTCAAAACGGATATCGTAGTGTCGAATGGATTTCGTTTTTGTCCGCCGTTGGTGCCTGATGCAAGCGGAGTGGCTGACATTACGAAAGATTATCTGTGGAGCATGTTGCCGGTTGATTCCGAAGTGAAAATGGCGGATGTTTCCGGAAAACAAATCCTGAATTGGCTGGAAAAGGAATTGGAAAATGTTTTTGCGAAAGATGCGACCAAACGTTTTGGTGGATGGCTCGTTCGTTTCAAGGGAATGAAAGTGACATTCACCATCAATTGTCCGATGGGTGAACGCGTGCAGGAAGTCCTGATAAAGGGAGTTCCGCTTGTTCCTGAAAAAACATATACGATGCTTGCCTGTGAACGCGAAGGCGATCCTGAAAATATGCTTTGCAGGATGATGGGCGTACATAATCCTGCTCCACAAAATGTGCTGTTGCATGATGTGATCGTGGATTATCTGGCAGAATTTTCTCCCGTGTCGCCTGAAGTGGAAGGCCGTGCAATCGCAACGGATGCAACTGCGGATTTGTTGGCGAGTGTAGAGGGAACCGATTATAAATTCAGGTAATTTTTGAATCTTGAAAAACCGCTGACTTTGCAAGGCAAATTTTTTGACACAGCCATAAAAGCAATTACCGATGTAGCAGGCGGTGGACATCTGTTCTACATTACTTATAAAAAGCGGCTGTATTTCAGTACTGAAAACAAGGTGGAACTCAGTTGGATCATCATGGATGATCATTGGTCATGGCCCGACTATTTTTCCAATTCAAAATATGCAGGGATTTATGAGAAAACAAAAAATGGACATTATACGTTGGATTGTGAGTTGAAGCACATGACGCAGGAAACAACATTGAAAATAGCTGCACTTCTTGTCCGTGAAAATGAATTGTTGTGCGAATGCTATTTTAAATCAGAGGCGGGGGAAATTCGAGAATCAGAAATATTTATGCTTGCAGTTGAATAAACGGATTGATCAAATGGGGCAATTATTTTCTCCATTCAAAATCTGCAATCGCCAATCGAAAATCGCCAATCCCTTCAAAACCCTCCGTACAAGCTCAATCCCAGGATCGGTCCTGTTTGAAAACCGTCACAACTGATTCCCAATTTCAGATTCACACCAAAATCATACTTCCAATAAAACGATTGTGTGATGTCGAAATAAAAACGGTAGCCGATGAATCGTCCGAATTGTTCATCCAAAGAAGTCTGCGGATAATAACAGGCATCGGCATAAAAAGTGACTTTGTGTGAACGTTCCCGTTGTGCAAGACGGTTGTCGATGTGCGAATAAAAAACCTGGTAATGTTTAGTCAAGAGAATTCCGCCGCCAAAACACAATTCGGTTTGATCGGGAAATGAATGCGCGGAATAACTGACCGCAATTCCACCGTGAAGACCGGCGTAAAATTTATTGATGACATCAGCCCGCGAATAAATGAATCTTTTCCTTGTGCCATGGCCATAACTGAAATAATGAATCGCTCCTGTCACTACCTGCCGACGAACGGAATCTTCCTTTCCATAAAGGATATACATTCCCCTCGCGGAAAAAGATCCGTCGATTGAAGTCGGAACGACCCAATCGGATTGAATGTAAAACCTTGTGGGTTGATAATAGGAAAATCCCACATCGGGACCCATTCCACCATTGCGGAAATACATGATGTCTGCACCGAATGAAACAGTTCGCTTCGAGACAAAATCGCCGTGATTGAGTGTGATGAAAGTTCCATCGTCGGCATACGAACTGTAGGGAATGGTATCTTTTTGTTGTGCGTGAAGATGAAAAGCCAACGGGAAAACAAAAAATAAAATCGCAAATCTGAATTTCATTATCGGGGTTTGTGCAATTAAAGTTAGAAATTGAATCCAATCACTATCTGATTTCATTCTGAAAAAATGTTAACCATTTGACCGCATCCACATTTTCAAAATCACGTTTTCCGCTACAGATTCAATGCAGATTTATCTTCTATTTTTGCGCGCTGCAATTCTTCCAATTTATCGCGATGAATCTTACCTGTTTCAGGAAATCTTTTTTTATCGTTTGTCTTTTCATCGGAATTGCCGTGCCGACTTTTTCACAGAATACTGTTTCCGAAAAGGATTCAGGAACAATTTACGCGCATGTCGTTGATTCGTTGTCGATGAAACCCGTTGGATTTGCGGTTGTCGCCATTTTCAGGAATGACAGTGCAAGGCCTTTGGTGCAAACCCTGACCAACGACAGCGGAGGATTTCGTTTTGGTAATCTTCCGAATGGGAATTACAAAATAATCGTCAGCCTGCTCGGTTACCGTTCCTTTTCAAAAAACAATATCATTCTCGGCAATGGGGAACGGAATATCGATTTGCAAATCATTGTTTTGGCTGACGATCCACACATGTTGTCGGGAGCGATGATTGTTGCCCAACAGGATATCGTGGAAAATCAGCCCGACAAATTGGTTTATCACGCCGACAAGGATGTGACCACTTCGGGAGGAACGGCAATTGACATCCTGAAAAAAGTTCCCGGTGTCAGTGTCGACATCAATGGGAATATTGAACTCGAGGGAAACAGTGGCGTGCGCATCCTGATCAATGGAAAACCTTCGACGTTGTTGGGGAGTAATCCGGTTGACGTTTTGCAATCTATTTCCGCCGATCAGGTGAAATCGATTGAGGTGATGACGAGTCCATCTGCGAAATATGATGCACAGGGAACGGGAGGGATCATCAACATCATCCTGAAAAAATCGAAATTGGAAGGATGGACGGGCAGTGCAAGTCTCACCGGTGGAACGAGAATGAACAAGGGCAATGGAACATTGTCATACCGGCACAACGATTTCGGCATCAGCGCGGCGATTGGCGGAAATTATTTCCTGCCGCAGAATGGCACGAATGACAATTTCAGGTCGACGTTGTACAATGACACAACTTCCGTCCTCACGCAAAAGGGCACGACACGCACGAGCAGGAGCAACTTTTCCCCGTCGATGAATATGGGTTGGGACGTTACGGATAAGGATAATGTTTCCGCAAGTGTGGGTTGGAATGATTTGGGAAATGACAATAGGGGAGTTGTGAACACGGACAACAGCATTTCCGATTTGAATTATGACCAGCAATTGCTTCGCAATACGTACAACAAGACACATGAAAAATCATTGGAGATTTCAACCGATTATACACACACCTTCGATACGACGGGAAAAGAATTTCATTTCTCGTACGAATTCAGCGGTGACCGCGACCTGACAGATTTTACCGTAGACCAATCGTTGTACTCTTCTTCGGTTGTGGTGAATCCTGCCGATTTTCTTTTGAATGAAAAAGGAAACAATCTTGGAAAGGAAAACGAACATATTTTTTCCGCCGATTACACATTGCCATTCAAGAATGGATTTCAACTCGAATCAGGCGCACGTGCAACGTTGTATGACGTCAACAGCAATTACACGTACATGATTTTGGATACCGTCAGCAATAATTATATGCTTGATCCGTCGCAATCGAATACATTCCTTTACAAACAGGAAGTCGGTGCGGCGTATTCCACATTTACGTTCAAGATAAAAAAGATCAGCCTGAAAGTCGGTGGGCGTTATGAATACACCATGAACAACAGCCATCTTGTCAATTCCCCTGACACTTACCTGAATTCCTACGGGACATTGATTCCCTCGCTTTCCATTTACCGTAAATTCGGAATGCAGACAGTGAAAATAAATTACACGAGAAGAATTGAACGGCCCGAGTACGATGAGATGAATCCTTTCGTGAACACGAGCGACAGGAATAACATCAATTCGGGAAATCCTTTTCTCCTTCCCGAACAGCAACACCGTGTGGAACTTTCCTATTCGGTCGCGTCACAATCCAATGCATCATTCACCTCTTCGCTGTATTATCGCCGTCAAACGCATGACATTCAGAGTTACACCAATGTTTATCCGGTTTACATTGTGGGAAACGACACGCTTCAGAATGTTGCCGTTTCCATCCGGCAGAATATCGTGACGAAAAATTCTTTCGGGTTCAATTTTTTCGGATCGGTCTTGCTTTTGAAAAAATTGAGCCTGCGCGGGAATTTCAATTTTAGCCGTGACTATTTGCAGAACACGCTTGATCCAACTGCGGCGATTGTGAAAACATTCCGTTACAACATCAACATGAATGCTACATTGGAACTTCCGTGGAATATGGTTGCGGAAATGTTCGGTGTTTTCAATTCTCCGCGTTACACTTTGCAAGGCTACCGTCCATCCTACACCGAATACAGTTTCGGTGCGAAGAAATTTTTCAAGGGAAAAAAAGGAAGCGTTGGATTGAATGCATCCAATCCTTTCAACAAATATGTTGTTTTTACTACCAGCACAAATGGGAGTAACTTTACGCAGAAAAATGTTTTTTCCGTTCCGTTCCGTTCTTTTGGAATCACGTTCAGTTACCAATTCGGAAGGTTCAAGGAAAGAAAGGACGAATTGGACAGCCAGGGAAATCCACTTTTCCAGAATTGAAACAGAATCGATTTGGTTATTTAATGAATATCAACCACAAAGTGAAAAACGGTTTCCCCTTGATTAGAATTTACCTGTATTTCTTTTCACTTTTTCCGCTTTCATTTTTCTGTTCCCGGCTTTGCGCACAGGATACCTTGGTTTCCGTTGCAATTAAAAAGGTAAAACTCGACCCCGCCTTTGATTATGACCAGCGGTTTTCATTCATCAGCAAAAAACCCGTTAATATTTGGGGAACGCGTGTCGGTGTGTTTGTCAATGACAAATTCAAGGTGGGAGTGGGCGGCTATTTTCTTGATGACCATTTGAAGAATCAGACACTCGCTTTGTATCCCACGGAACTTGTCAATGTGCACCGCAAATTGTATTTCGGCACCTGTTATTTCGAACCGTTTCTCTTCCGCAGCAAGTTTTGGGAATTGAGTGTGCCTTGCGAAGCCGGATTCGGGAAATCGTTTTTCCAATATTATTCCAGCACTTCCGATTTGTTCTTGAATGCAGCCAGGAAAAATTTCATTCCCGTTGGTGCGGGATTGTCGCTTTCCTTCAAATGTCCGCCAATACGAAACTTCAAACCTACGCGTTGGATAGGACTTAATGCCATGCTCGGTTACCGCTATTGTGTGCTTGAAGATGTTTTTGAAGGGGAATACAATGGAATATTTTGGTCCGTGAGCGGAACAATTTTCATTGATCGACTTACCGATGATTGTCGGGAATGGAAAAAGGAGCGTAAGGATCGGAAGCAACATGCCGCTGATTTGAACGAATGAGAATGCGGGACAAGTCGTTTTTATGAGGACCTGTCATCAGGGAAATCAGTTCAGATTCTATTCAGAATCTCTGATTACATTTATATTCTAATTTCAGGCTATGTGCAAAAAAATTCCCGCCATTTTTCTGCTCACCTTTTATTTCTCATTTGTTTCCGCCCAGAACCGTTCACTCGATTTTTTCATCAGTAACGGATTGCAGAATTCCCCTTTGTTGAAGGATTATGCGCAACAGTTGAAGTTGAATGCACTGGACAGTTCCATTCTTTCCGCTTCGAAAAAACCGCAGGTGAATGGAATCGGTATGGTGATGGCGGCTCCCACATTCCATGGATTCGGTTATGATGCGCAAATAACGAATACGGGAAATTATCAGGCGGTGGCTGCTGTCTATCAACCGCTCTTCTCCAAAAAGATATTCGCTCCGCAGTATGAAGGTTTTCGTATTGAAAACCAATCGGCAAACAATTCCGGAAAAATTTCCGCGCATGAATTGGAAAAGGACATTACCGATCAATACCTCACTGCCTATTCTTCACTCAACCAATTGGTGTACAATCAATCGTTGTTGAAATTGTTGCAGGATGAAGAACCCGTTTTGAAAAATTATGTGACGGCGGGAATTTATCGCGAGACGGATTATCTCGCATTCGAATTGGAAAAACAAACGCAGGAAGTGGCGATTTCCCAATTGCAAATCCAATACCGCACCGATCTCGGTCAGTTGAATGTGTTGTGCGGAATCAGCGATACGGGAAATGTGCAGCTTTCCCCTCCCGGAATCAATTCCTCGATGATTCCATTCAATTCCGTTTCACCTTTTCTCCTTCAGTTTCGCATCGACAGTTTGAGATTGGTGAATCAAAGAAGCCTGATTGATGTGCGTTACCGCGCGCATGTGAGCTGGTTTGCGGATGCGGGATTGCTCACGTCAAATCCATTGACACTCTACCGGAATTTCGGATTCAGTTTCGGATTGTCGGTTGTCATTCCCATTTACGATGGACACCAGCGTGGATTCGAATACCAGAAATTGGCGGTGAATGAAAACATCCGGATGAATTACGAAAGTTTTTTTTCCATGCAACAAAACATTCATCTCACCCAGTTGAGAATGCAGATGCAGCAGTTGGACCGTTTGATTGTACAGGAAAAAGACCTTTTGAAAACTTCCGAAGTGCTGGTCGATGCAAACAAACAATTGCTCGACAAGGGACAGGCAACGGTGACCGATTTCATTCTTGCGATCAAGAATAACGTTGACATAAAAAACCAATTGAACCAATCGGAGATTTCAAGATTTCAATTATTGAATCAATTCACTTATTGGAACTGGTAAAATGAAAAAATATATCCTGCCATCTTGTTTTCTTGTTTTGCTGTCGGTGATTTTCATTGTGCACAATCCCTCATCGGCGCGAACACCATTGGTAAAAACGGATACGACAACAGCGAAAAATGAAATGCTCAACCTTTCCCAAACAATTCCACTTGCGGGAGTGAAAGGGAGAATCGATCACATGGCTTATGATGCGGTTGGTCAACGGATTTTTATCTGCGCACTTGGAAACGGTTCGGTTGAAATTGTGGATTTGAAAACGAACAAGGTCATTCACAGCATAAAAAATCTTGCCGAGCCACAGGGAATCGTTTATGACTCCATCGGAAAAAGGATTTTTGTATCGAGTGGAAATGATGGAATGCTGCGCGTTTACAATTCTGAAAATTATGCAAGGACGGATTCGTTGAAAATCGGATCCGATGCCGACAATGTGCGTTACGATTATCTGACAAAAAGGATTTATGTCGCTTATGACGGAGGAATGGCTGTTGTGAATGCGGACGGACTGAAAATGATTTCGAACATTGAACTCGATGGGCATCCCGAATCTTTCCAGATGGATCAAACGACAAAAAAAATGTATGTGAATGTTCCCGATGCGGAAGAGATTGAAGTGATCAACCTGACGAGAAACATTGTTTGGGAAAAATGGGTGATGAATGATGCGAAGGATAATTTCCCGATGGCACTCGATGAAAAAACACATCATGTTTTTGTTGCGTGCCGCCATCCTTCCAAAATCCTTGTGATGGATGACAATTCGGGAAGGATTGTAACGGTGATGGAATGTTCGGATGATGCCGACGATATTTTTTACGATTCGAATTCCAGGCAGCTGATTGTTTCTTGTGGACAGGGATTCATTGACATTTACAAAGGACAAAATGATTCGCTGTTTCACCGTCAGCCAAGAATTTCCACCCGTTTGTTGGCGCGCACTTCCTATTACAATTCACGTGACAGGAAATATTTTCTTGCCGTTCCGCAAATGCTGCCCGGGAATGATGCAGAACTCAGAACCTATCATCTCACTTATTGAACGCATGACTATCAACCCCAGAAAAATAATCCCATTCGCGTTTTTGTTTTCACTCGCGCTGCTTCCCGCCTGCACACATCCCGTTGCAAGCGATGACGATGATGCCGATGACGTGGAAGCGACAACTCCTGTGACCGTCAGCAATGTCACTTTCGGACCGATTGAGGAAACGATTGAACTGAATGCGGTATCCACTTTCCAGAAAAAAGTTCCGGTGAATGCGATCACTACCGGTTATGTGGATGAAATCAATGTGAGCATCGGAAGCAATGTGGGATTGGATCAACTTTTATTCACACTCAAGACACGCGAAGCGGCAGCGCTGCAGAATTCCGGAATTGACAGTCTGATGAAATTTTCCGGAATCGTAAATATCAAATCGCAAAAGGCGGGTGTCATTACCACACTCGATCACCAAAAGGGAGATTATGTTCAGGATGGCGATGAGTTGGCTGTGATTTCCGACCGAAGCAGTCTGGTTTTTCTTTTGCAGGTTCCTTTCGAGATGAATGCATTTGTGAAAGTCGGTGGCGACTGTGAAATTGTTCTTCCCGGCGATTCCACCTTGAAAGGAAAAATCATCGGATCACTTCCTGAAGTGGATGTCGCTTCGCAAACACAACAATTTGTGGTGAAGGCGATCACCAATCAACAGCTTCCTGAAAACCTGATTGCAAAAGTGAGAATCGTTAAAAGCACAAAGGAAAAAGCGACACTGATTCCCAAAACGGCATTGCTCTCCGATGAAACACAAACGGAATTCTGGGTGATGAAATTGGTCAACGACAGCACGGCTGTGAAAGTGGATGTGAAAACGGGAATACAAACCGAGGATGAATCGGAAATCGTTGATCCGCAATTCACTGAGAAAGACAGGATTCTCGTTTCAGGAAATTATGGACTTTCCGATACTGCAAAAGTTTCAATCCGCGAAAAAGAATAATGAAACATTTTTATTCCGCACATAAGGTTTCCATTTCCTTTTTACTCGGGGTCATTCTGCTCGCGGGATTTTTCTCGTACAGCAAAATGGAAACCTCGTTGTTTCCTGAAATCACTTTTCCGAAAATAAAAATCATTGCCGACAACGGACAGGAGCCGGTGGAGAAGATGATGATCACCGTTACCAAACCGCTGGAGCAGGCGATCAAGCAGGTGCACAGTTTGCACATGATCCAAAGCACAACGAGTCGGGGCAGCTGTGAAATTTCCGCTTATTTCGATTGGGATGCCGATATCAATCTCTGTCAGCAAATGATGGAATCGCGCATTGCCGAAATCCGCAATCAGCTTCCGCCCGACATGGACCTTTCGGTGGAGAAAATGAATCCGTCGCTGTTGGCCGTGATGGGTTATACGATGGAGACAAAAAATAAAACCCCCATTGAACAACGGTTGATTGCAAACAATATCATCAAGCCATTCCTCTCGCAGGTGGATGGTGTAGCGACGGTGCGCGTGCTCGGGGGAAAGGTGAAAGAATATTGGGTGGAATTGAATCCCTCGAAGATGACTTCGTTTGCGATTACACCGAATGATCTGAAAAATGCATTGGATCAAACCGGATTCATTTTGTCGAATGGATATTCTTATGACAATCGCCGTTTGTATTTGAATTTGACGGATGCGGGAATTTACAGCAAGGATGATCTGGAAGAAGTGGTGGTGAAGAATGACGGCAAGCGTTCCATTTTATTGAGTGATGTGGCCACAGTGGAAGTGAAAGAGCAAGTGGAATACATGAAAATAAATGCCAATGGAAGTCCGGCTGTCCTCATCAATGTTTTCAAACAACCGAATTCGAATTTGATTCAGGTTTCGAATGACATGGAAGCGAAAGTTGCTGAGTTGAATAAGATTCTTCCTGCAGGCGTGAAGTTGATTCCGAATTATGTGCAGGCGAATTTTGTGAATGATGCGATCAAGAGTGTGGAAGACTGTTTGTGGATCGGTTTGTTGTTGGCCATTGTCGTTGCCATAATTTTCCTCCGTTCATTCAAGGCGAGTCTCGCCATCCTGATTACGATTCCTGTCACACTTGCGTTGACGCTCGTTGCGCTTTTGACAATGGGATATGATTTCAACATCATGACACTGGGAGCGATCGCCGCAGCAATCGGTTTGATTATCGATGATGCGATTGTTGTGGTGGAACAGATTCACAGGACGCACGAAGAACATCCTGCAGAAAAAACATCGGTGTTGTTGGTACGCTCCGTCCGGTATTTGTTTCCGGCAATGATCGGTTCTTCGCTGAGTACGATTGTGATTTTTGTTCCGTTCATCCTGATGGGTGGAGTGGCGGGCGCGTATTTCAATGTGTTGACGAATACAATGATTGTCACGCTCATCTGTTCTTTCCTTGTCACGTGGATCGGTTTGCCGGTCATTTATTTGCAACTCTCGGGTGATAAAGTCCGTGACGGAAAGCATAAAACCGTTGTCGAACACAAGAAAAAAAGAACGGGATGGATTTCATTTTTCATCAAGCGTCCTGCGATCAGTTTATTGTTCGTTGCATTTCTCATTCTGTCCATCTGGTACATTTATCCGCGATTGGAAACGGGATTTCTTCCCGACATGGATGAAGGGACAATTGTGTTGGATTACAAATCGCCACCGGGAACAACGGTGGAGGAAACGGATCGCATGTTGCGTCAAGTTGAAAAATTGATTGTGCAGGTTCCTGAAGTGGAAGACTATTCGAGGAGGACAGGAGCGGAGATGGGATTTTTCATTACCGAACCGAATCGCGGAGACTACCTGATACAATTGAAAAAAGACAGGAAGCGAACAACCGATGAAGTGATTGATGACATCCGGAAAAGAATTGAATCGACGCAGCCCGCTTTGGAAATTGATTTTGGACAAATCATCGGTGACATGCTCGGTGACTTGATGAGTTCGGCGGAACCGATTGAAATAAAGGTTTTCGGAACCAATCACGAAGCGTTGGATAATTATGCGAGACAGGTTGCGGATATTTTGAGAAATGTAAAAGGAACTGCAGATGTTTTTGACGGCATTGTGGTGGCGGGACCGGAAGTGAACATCACGCCTGATTTTGTAAAGTTGGCGCAGTTCAATGTTTCGCCTTCCGATTTTCAATATCAAATGCAAACGCAGCTCGAGGGAAATGTGGTAGGAACAATTCCCGAAAATATGCAGTTGACGAATATCCGGATGATTTATCCGAACAGTAAAACCACGAGCATCAATGACATCAACAATCAATTCATTTTTCTTCCGGATGGAAAACAAAAACCGATTGCGGAATTGGCAAACATCGACATCAAGCCAGGTGTGACGGAAATACGGCGGGAGGATTTGCAGTCGATGGTTGCGGTAACGGCACGATTGAATGAAAGCGATTTGGGAACGACCATGAAAAATATCCAGACGCAGATAGAATCCAAAATACATTTTCCACAAGGCTATCACGTCGAATACGGTGGTGCCTATGGTGAACAACAAAAATCCTTCAAGGAATTGCTGATGATTTTGTTGACGGCCAGTTTATTGGTATTCGCGGTTATCATTTTTCTTTTCAGGGATTATAAAATCGCGTTGCTGATACTTTTCATTTCCGTTCTTGGGATTTCGGGAAGTTACATTGCGTTGTATCTCACCAACACGCCGCTCAATGTTGGAAGTTATACGGGACTCATCATGATCATCGGAATCATCGGGGAAAATGCAATTTTCACGTTCCAGCAATTTTCTACCACACTCAAGGAAACGGATACGGCCGATGCGATTGTTTTTTCCATTGCCACACGACTCCGTCCGAAATTGATGACTGCACTCGGAGCGATCATTGCGCTTCTTCCGCTTGCGCTCGGCATTGGCACGGGTGCGCAGCTGCATCAGCCACTCGCAATTTCCGTCATCGGAGGATTCATTGTTGCACTTCCGCTGTTGTTGATTGTGTTTCCATCCTTGCTGAAAATAGTTTACCGTCACGGAAGAAAAGAAATGGAACACGAGCACATCGAATTGAAAGAGGAGGACAAGGAAATCGAGATTGCGGAAAAGCAGGATGAAAATTCTTGGGGTGCCGGCGAAGGCGAAAATAAGATTTCGGGAGATGATGAGAATAATCCCGAGAAAAAAGATCCTGATAAATAAATCGGTTGCAATTTTATTTTTCCCCAATGAAAATCGCGATTCTCGGTATCGGTGGAGTGGGTGGATTTTATGGCGGGAAACTCGCGCAGCATTTTTCCGGAAAAGGGAAAAACGAAATCATTTTCATCGCTCGCGGAAAACATCTTGAAGCCATTCACGAAGATGGTTTGAAAATCATTGACGGTGAAAGCGAAATTATAGTTCACCCCGATATTTGTACTGACGATTCTTCTTCACTCGGTAAATTCGATGTGTTGTTGGTTGCGGTAAAAACCTATTCGCTGTTGGACGCCATTCGGTCCGTAAAAAACAATATCACTACGGAAACGATCGTGATTCCACTGATGAATGGAATTGAACCGTATGAAATACTCAAGCATGAATTTCCCGAGGCGAAAATTTTTCAGGGTTGCTGTTACCTGAATGCTTTCATTGAAAGTCCGGGCACCATAAAATTCCGCGGAGGATTCGATCAAATCATTTTCGGTTTTCCCGATGTTCAAAAGCGAATCCTGATCGCAGATTTATTTTCTGAAGCCGGAATAAATCATTCCACCGATTCGGACATTTCAAAACAGGTTTGGGAAAAATTCATTTTCGGTTCCACGCTTTCCGGCATCGGCTCCATGGAAAATGAATCTTTCGGAGAAATAATTTCCAATCCCGAAAAGAAAAAACTCTTGCAAGACCTGATTTCTGAATGTTTGTCTGTTGCCAATGCAAAAGGAATTATTTTCGAAAATGGTTTTTCCGAAAAGCTGATTTCTAAAGTCGCCACTTACCCTTTCGAAGCGAGAACTTCCATGCAATTGGATTTTGCCAATGGGAAAATGACTGAATTGGAAACGTTTACGGGGTACGTGGTGCGCAGCGGGAATGAGTTGGGAATTTCACTCCCCAATTACTGCAGGGTTTATGATTTACTGAAATTGAAATAGAATCTTCGTCGGGATTTGTATCTTTGCCGTCCATTCAGGAGAGGTGTCAGAGTGGCCGAACGAGCACGCTTGGAAAGTGTGTGTACCCAAAAGGTACCGTGGGTTCGAATCCCACCCTCTCCGCTGAAAGTATTAAAGCCCGCAAATCGTAAGGTTGCGGGCTTTATCATTTCCCTGATTTTATTGGCTTTCAGCGTTTTTGTGCTCAACACTAGTTGAATGGGAATCGCCCAGTTATTAGACAAGGAGTTTTGAAAGGACAATCAGCCTTTGTTTATGGGATCGTTCACGAGTAATAATTACAATTTGAAAGTTACTTTGCCAAACGCGTTGGTTAAAATTGGTGTCGCGTTGGTTGAATATCTATTTACAACGGATTTTTTTGAAGCTTATTTAGCGGTGTGATTTGAATGAAGTCACACAAAACAAAAAAACTCAGCGTAAATAAAATTCATCCATGCACCGCATCTGTTTGTTTTTTGCCGCACTATTTTTCAGCCTTTCGGGAGAAAGCCAGAGTTTCAACTATGATTTCAGCAAGGATTCGGTTTCGTGGCAGGAGCTGAACAGCCAGACGATACTGAACAGCGGAAATCAGGCATGGAACTTTTGCTATAAAATCCCGATTGGCTTTACATTCAATTTTCTAGGAGCGGGTTTTGACAGTTTGCGCATCGAGACAAACGGATATCTCGTGTTCGATGCCAACCGCGATTATGCTATGACAGCCTTTCTGGGTTTTGGCGATTGCATGGATTCGTCGGGGAATCATTCTGTCTTGGGATATGAAGTGAGTGGGACAAGCGGCAGCAAAATCCTGAAAATCCAATTCAAGAACATTGGGAGTTCCAAAAAATCGTCCAAACATTTGACATATCAAGTTTGGTTGAAAGAAAGCAACGGCGCGGTTGAAATCCATATCGGTCCAAACGATTACCAGCCTGGAATGATTGTTACAACAGACTCCTCTTTTGTGCAATCGGTTCTTCTCGATTCGTTGTTTCAACCGACCGATTCGCTGGTCCTCGTGCATGACACGATTTTCACCAATAGGGATTCAATGCAATTCTACCGTGTCGGTTTGCTCAACATGAATTTGGATTCATCAACAAAGGGATTTTTCATTGGGGGGGATGTTTCCTCGCCCGAAAGCCAACCGGTCGATGACAGCCATCCCGATCCGATTTACATGATGCGTGCTCCTTCATGCGGAACACGTTACACATTCACTCCGAACTCGAATTAAGATGCGTAACCAAAAGAGATTTTTATTCCCACTGTTATTGCTGACACTTTTTGTGTCGCAGGCACATGCTGCAAAACGGTATTGGGTGGCTCCCAACCATGCAAAATGGAACAGTACGGCCAACTGGTCTACAAGCAGTGGAGGTGCAAGCGGAGCAAGTGTGCCGGGAAGCAGTGATACGGCTTTTTTCGACGGTGGAGGTGTGAAGAATGATACGTTTGATGTCAACGTGAGCATTAAACGCATTGATATATCAAGCGGTTATACCGGAACAATCATTCAGGGCGCAAAAACGCTTACGATTGGAACAGGCGGTGGAACATTGGGCGGAGGGACATTCAGTGGCGGTTCTGCAAGCATAACTGTTTCGGGTGCGTTTACGATTTCGGGAACCGCGTTCACCTCTACGAGCGGGACATTTTCCACTTCTGCAAATTTCACGGTTAGCAGCGGATCGTTTACACACAACAATGGGAAAATGAAATTCACGGCAACATGTACTATAACCGGATCCATTACAATGTATCAATTGGAGTTCGCTCCAGCGGCAAATGCAACCTATACCATTACCGCTGGAACCACTTTGACAGTGAATAATCTGTTGAGCACTTCCGGAAGTGCGATTGCAACATTTACCAATGGCAATATCAGTGCTAAGGGCGACATTACAACTTCGAATACTGGCACTACAGGTACTGGCGGAAGCACTGTTATTACAATTAATGGAAGTGGTACGCAAACGTTGACAGGCTCCGGTACTGCTGGAGCATCAAGATTGCCCGATATGGTTATCAATAAATCGTCATCTGATACTTTAAAGCTTGTAGGTTATATATCGGAGGGTGGTAATTGGACTTATACTGCCGGAATAATCAATGCAGGAACGAGTACAGTATACTTTAGGGAACTTTCAAGTAAAACAATTACTGGAAGTCATTCACTTTATAATGTTTCATTTACCGCTTGGGGAAATACCTTGTCCTGTACCATAACATCTGGTACGATCTTGACCGTTAATGGCTTCTTGCAATTTGAAGGAACTGACGCAATATCACTTAGTTCAGGAGCTATTTATGCAAAAGGGAAAATAAATGCCGCCAATACTTCCACTTCTGGCGGAGGAACAACAACCATCACCATAAATGGTACAGGAACACAAACGTTATCTGGAGTATCTACTTTAGGTGAAGGGCCTCTATCTAATATTGTTATCAATAAATCATCATCTGATACCCTTTATCTGGTTAATGATATTTCTGTCCAAGGAAACTGGACTTATACAGCGGGAATCATTCATCCTGGCACAAGTTGGCTTGACTTGGATGGAACAAAAACGATAACGGGAAGTCATACTGTCAGTAATGTATGGTTAGCCGGTGGAGGAACATATACAATCGCATCAGGTACGATATTGACAATAAATGGAAGCTTGGGTTTTGGTGGAACGCCCCCGGCCCTTAATGGCGGAACAATTTATGCGAAAGGAAACGTTGATTTATCAAACGAATCTGGAACTTCGGGAGGAGGTGGATCAACTACGATTGTCATCAATGGGTCGGGGACACAGAAATTAATCGGTTCGACAACTCCAAGTTCAGGACGCATTTGCAATATCAATATCAGCAAATCGTCATCGGATACCCTTATCATTTCCGATAACCTTACAGAATTGGGAACCAGTTGGACTTATACTTCTGGAATTGTGAAGGCTGGTTCAAGTTCCATTCAGTTTGCTTCTACATGTACCATATCCGGTTCTCATAAACTGAACAATGTATTATTTTATGGAGGTGTTGTGAGAACCTACACAATTTCTTCCGGTTCAACTTTGACTATCGGAGGAAGTTTGACATTGACCGGAACAGCCCAGATTACTTTAACTACAGGGACAATTGAAGCACAGGGAGACATCATCATAGGAAACACTTCGCCATCAACAGGTGGTTCTACAGCAATAGTGATCAACGGAACCGGTAATCAGACATTCACAGGAGATGGAG
>CAYMZV010000037.1:0-22273 GCA_964394965.1 uncultured Chryseobacterium sp. | reverse complement strand
TTTAAGTGCCATCTTCGGTATGTTTGCCGGTGTTTACCATTGGTTCCCGAAATTATTCCTGCGCCACATGAACAAGAACATGGGATACATTCACTTCTGGATCACGTTCATTTGTGCTTATGGGGTTTTCTTCCCAATGCACTTCCTCGGACTTGCCGGTGTGCCAAGACGTTATTATCAGAACACAGCTTTCCCGTTATTCGATAATTTGCAAGACATCAACGTGATGATTACTTGGTTTGCAATTCTCGGAGCGTGCGGACAACTTGTTTTCCTGTTCAATTTCTTCTACAGCATTTTCCGCGGACAAAAATCAACGCAGAATCCATACAATTCAAATACATTGGAATGGACAACTCCAATGGCGCATACACATGGAAATTGGCCTGGAGCATTGCCTGAAGTTCACCGTTGGCCTTATGATTACAGCAGACCCGGTGAAGAGGCGGATTTCATTCCACAAACCGTCCCACTTCGTCCGGGTGAGGAAGATGGCGGCAGCGTTCATCACTAGCATTCGAAAAAATATTTTCAGGACTCTCCAAATACGGAGAGTCTTTTTTTTGAAATAGAAATCAAGAAAGGATTTTCGGAAACCGATGGATTATTTTTCCAAGACAACAAATCAGTTTCGTTTCAGCATCCTGAAAACCTGTTTCCTGTTTTCAGTTTTTTTGGCTTCCAATTCCCTTCCTGCGCAATGGTCCGACACGTTGAATAAAATCCTGCACGGAACGATGTATCCGACGGCATCGCTTGACGGAAGAAATTCCTTTGTGAGTTCGGAGCGCGCTTCCATTTGGGGAATAAAGGCGGGTGTTGAATATTCAGACTGTTTGCAATTCGGCGTTGGATACAACCAGCACATTCATAATCTTGAAAAGGAAATTTATTTTTCAGACGCTTCAGGAATCCATGATTCAGCAGCGGGAACATTGCACCTGAGTTATGTGAGCATCTACACACGTTATGTTTATTACAGGACGGAACACTGGAAATTCAGCATCATGCCCATCCAATTGGGATTCGGGAATTCGAGATACAAATACAACCAGCAGGGCATTGACAAAACAATAAATCAAAAGGCGGTTGTGATTTATGAACCCGGGATTTCCATTTCCTACCGATTTTTTTTCTGGTTGGGAGTGGGCGCAGACTTGGGTTACCGAATCATGTTGCGCGACAATCCGGCGATTCCTGAAAATTTCAATTCAATGATTTATTCCTTTTACGTGATTATTTATTGGGGCGATTTATACAAAAAGGCTTTTCCAAAATCGAAGCTCGATAAATATCTATAGCGGGAAATGAACACAGCGATCCGGGTTTTCTCCATGGGAATTTTTAAAGTCGTTCATCCGTGAAAAAGCTTTTTTCATGAGACAAATGAAATGATTCATCCAACCCATCGAAGAAAAAATTTTCTCATGCGGATTAAAAAAAAATTAATGCCTGAAATTTTCGCCTAACCCCATAAACTTTTTTTTCAAAATCGCTTAACCGCCTTGGCCAATAAATTCCAATTGATGTTAATTTCAAAAGGAAAAATAGAAAGGCAAAACAGATCTTTTTCCAGCCGGCATGGATTAAAAAAAAATTAATCTGAAGAATTTCCCAAGCCATCCGTAAGCTATTTTTTCACAAAAAAACGGTTATTGCATCTGGCACAATAACCATTCTCTAATTCTTGCATTAATTTTGCGTGATGAAAATTCTATTGATAGAAGACGAACCGAATGTTGCCGCTTTCATCAAGCAAGGGTTGGAAGAGCAGATTTATTCTGTCGATGTCGCTTATGATGGGGAAATGGGGTTGCGATTGTTTTCACAGAATCAATACAATCTGATTTTACTGGATGTGATCATTCCATACATAAACGGTTTTGACCTTTGCAAGCGAATTAAAACGAATGACACCACGATTTGCATTTTAATGTTATCGGCATTGTCTACGACAACGGATATCGTGAATGGATTGGATTCAGGGGCTGACGATTATTTGGTGAAGCCATTCAAGTTGCAGGAATTATTGGCACGTATCAGGGCGCTTACCCGAAGGAAAACCGGAGAAGTCGGCAACAAACTGAAGATTGCGGATTTGGAGTTGGATGTGAATACAAAAACGGTGACGAGAAATAAGAAACTCATCAAACTGACATCCAGGGAATATCGCCTTCTCCATTATCTTTTGCAGAACAAGGGAATGTTGGTTTCACGCGCCGACATCGCCGAAAATATTTGGGAACAATCTTTTGAATCGGGATCCAATGTAATTGATGTGTATATCAACTATCTTAGGAAAAAAATCGACAAGGATTCGGATGTAAAATTGATTCACACCATTGTCGGGATGGGATACATGCTAAAGGAAAGCGATTAATGAAAATAAGGAAAAAGATCACGCTGGTTTATGCCATCCTCGTTGGTCTTATTGTCTTTTCGCTGAGTTTATACATATTTTTTCTTGCCAAGGAATATTCACTCGCCTCCTTCTATACAAAACTGAAAGAAAGGGCGATCGTAGCCGCGACGGTTTATTTTGAGAAGGATGAATTGAGCGAAAAACTTTATTCGCAAAACCTCGAGGATTTCCCTCACTCGCTCAATGAAGAAGTCATTCGGATTTATGACAGGAATGACAATTCGCTTTTCAACGATGAAAAATCCACATTGACTTTTTCAAATAAAATCATCGACAGGATACGCAAGGATAAATACAAGGAGTTTTCGGATGGCGAAAGACAAGACGTAGGAATGTTATATGCCGACAACGAAGGCAATTTTGTAATCATCATTTCTGCGATTGATGATGTAGGCAACAATAAGATACAATACCTGAAACGCGTATTGGTTGTCGGTTTTTTCATTGCGGTCCTGTTTGTGCTGTTGACAGGAAGGGTAATTACAAACCCGATTTTGAATCCGATCAACGAGATTCTCAGGAAAGTGAACAACATCACCGCCACCAATCTGCATTTGCGGTTAACGGAAGTCAAGGGGAAAGATGAGTTGGCCGAACTTGCCGCCACATTCAACAAGATGCTCATCCGTTTGGAAGATGCGTTCGAGTCGCAGAAAAATTTCATCCGTCACGCCTCGCATGAAATAAGGAGCCCACTCACTTCCATCATCGGAAAGATTGATGTGACACTGAGTAAGGACCGTGACACGGAAGAATACAAAAAGATACTCCAGGTTATACTTGTCGAAGCGGAAAGGTTGAATAAACTGACAACCGGTTTGTTGTCCATTGCGCACCTGAATTCGAATCAGGATAAAATCGAAATGGAAAATGTGCGGATCGATGAATTGCTGATGGATATCAAACATGATTTGCAAATTCAAATACCCGACAGCAATATCCGAATCAACTTCCATGATTTGCCCGACAATCCTGCAGAGTTTGAAATTGCAGGAAACAGGAACCTGCTCTATTCCGCAATCTATAACATTGCCGAAAATGCAATCAAGTTTTCAAACAAGCAACCGGTTGAATTTGAGATTGCCATAATGGCGAATGAAATAATGATCAAGATCAAGGACAAGGGCATTGGGATCGCCCAAGAGGATTTCGGGAATATTTTCCAACCGTTCTACAGAACAAAGAATGCGTTGACTTTTTCCGGATCCGGTATAGGTTTATCGTTGGCGGAAAAATTGGTGCAGTTGCATAATGGGAAAATCATCCTGCACTCTGAAATCGGGAAAGGCAGCGTGTTCGAAATAATTTTGGCAAAGTAATAGGCATTTTAATCCCTTTTAAATCCAATTTTAATTTTGTTTTAATTCATGTTTTTCAGCTTTGGGGTCTTATAATCCAAAGCAATGGGAAGAGTGTGTATTTCAGGATTTGGGAAAATCTTAGTTGGGTTTTGCCTTGGGTCAATTATGCTGGTTTCGTGCAAGGAAAAAAAAGCGGAGGAGCTCGTTGCAACTTCCACCACATCCAATATTGTAAATCTTACTCCGGTGCAAATGGCCACCATCACATTGGACACTGCGAAGTTGGAAAATGAAAAGTGCGAGTTGGCTCTGGTTGGTGAAATTTCTTTCGATGAGGACAAGGTTACAAAGGTTTATCCGCTGCAGGGTGGCGATGTGGTAAAAGTGAATGTCGGTTTGGGCGATTATGTGCAGAAAGGGCAAGTGCTTTGCGAAATAAAAAGCAGCGGCATTTCCGATCTGCAAAGTGACTATGCAATTGCGCAAAACGATTTACAGGTTGCCAAAAAAAATCTCGACATCGCAAATGAATTGTACAAAAGCAAAGTCAATTCCCTCGAACAGTTTCTTGTCGCACAAAATGATTTTGACAGGTCAACAGCTGAAGTGAACAAACTCAAGCAGGAACTCGCGATTTACGGTACAGGCGAAAATGGCCAGGATGCACAATACAATCTCACTTCTCCCATCACGGGATACATCGTTGAAAAGAACATCAACGAAAACATGAAAGTGCGGACCGACAATACCTCAAACCTGTTTACGGTTTGCGAATTGAATTCCATTTGGGCACTGGCTGACATTTATGAAAGTGATTTGTCGAAAGTGGCGTTGAATGATTCGGTTGAAATAACAACCATCGCCTATCCGGATAAAATATTCGGGGGCAAGATAACACGGATTGGAAATGTGTTGGATCCACAATCGAAATTGGTGAAGGCGCGAATCGAATTGAACAATGCTGATAATTTATTGAGACCTGAAATGTTCATTGCGTTGAAAGTCCACCTGCAGCAACAGGGGAAAGCGGTTGCCGTAAAATCCAACGCTGTGGTTTTTCTCGACGGCAGCAATTATGTAATGGTTTACAGGAAAAACCAATCGTTCGAAAAGAAGTTGGTTTCCGTTGGTTATTCCATTGACGATAAAACATATATCATGAAAGGACTTTCACCCGGAGATGTTGTTGTTGGCGACGGCAGCTTATTTGTTGCAAGCATTGAATAATAATCAATAAAAAAATAACCCTTGAATACTTTCATCAAAAGGATAATCACCTTTTCATTACGGAATAAATTTTTTGTTTTGGCAATGACCGCCGTACTCGCAGTCATTGGGGGAATCAGTTATTCGAATACACCCATCGAAACATTTCCCGATGTTACCAATACACAAATCATCATCATCAGCCAATGGCCGGGACGAAGCGCAGAGGAAGTTGAAAAGTTCGTAACGATTCCATTGGAAACGGCATTGACTTCGGTTCAGAAAAAAACAAGTTTGCGCACAACGTCTTCATTCGGTTTGTCTTATGTGCGGATAATTTTTGATGATGATGTGGATGACGGTTTCGCACGCCAGCAGGTTTTTACACGTTTGGGAAATGCAGATTTGCCCGATGGAGTCAAACCGGAAGTGGAACCGCCTTACGGACCAACCGGAGAAATTTACCGCTACACTTTAAAAAGCAGCACAAAAAACATCCGTGAATTAACCACCATTCAGGATTGGATTCTTGACCGTCAATTCAAATCCGTTCCGGGTGTGGCGGATGTGAATTGTTTCGGTGGCGAAGAGAAAAGTTTTGAGATCAGTGTCAATCCGAATCTCCTGACAAAATATGGACTCACGTCATTGGAAGTATATGATGCGGTTGCCAAAAGCAATATCAATGTCGGTGGCGACATCATTGAAAAAAACGGTCAGGCGTATGTTGTGCGCGGAATCGGATTGCTCAATAACATCAAGGAAATAAAAAACATCATCATCACGAATCTGAACGGTGTTCCGATTCTTGTGAAAAATGTTGCGGATGTGGTTGAGACCGGTCTTCCGCGATTGGGACAAGTGGGAAGGAATTTGAATCAGCCCGATGTGGTGGAGGGAATCATCGTCATGCGCAAAGGCGAAAACCCTTCCGACGTCCTGAAGGGAATCGAAAACAAGGTGAAGGATTTGAATGAGAATATCCTTCCGAAGGATGTGCAGATCGAAACATTTTATGACCGCACGAAGCTCATGGATTATTGCACTGAAACGGTCATCCACAATTTGCTCGAAGGGATTGTTCTTGTTACGGTAATTGTTTTGCTGTTCATGGCGGACTGGCGGACAACGGTTATTGTTTCCATCATCATTCCACTTTCCCTTTTATTCGCTTTCATGTGCATGCGCCTGAAAGGAATGACCGCAAACTTATTGTCGATGGGTGCGGTTGATTTCGGAATCATCATCGATGGTGCGGTGGTCATGGTGGAGGGGATTTTTGTTGTGCTCGATCACAAGGCGAAAGAAGTGGGCATGCAGAAATTCAACCGACTCGCAAAACTCGGAATATTCAAGAACACGGGAGCGGAAATGGGGAAAGCGATTTTCTTTTCCAAACTCATCATCATCACTTGTCTCATTCCCATCTTCGCATTTCAGAAAGTGGAAGGGAAAATGTTTTCACCGTTGGCCTACACACTTGGTTTCGCATTGCTCGGCGCTTTGTTTTTTACACTCACACTTGTTCCTGCATTGTCCAGCATTCTCCTCCGCAAGAATGTCCGCGAAAGGCACAATCCGGTTGTCAGGTTTTTTGAAAACGGTGTGAGGAGGATGTTCAACTTTACCTATAAACATAAAGTGGCAAGTTTGATAGCAGCCATTCTGTTTATGGCCAGTACATTCTTCTCCGCGCGTTTTTTGGGAACGGAATTTTTACCGCAATTGAATGAAGGCGCATTGTGGGTGACGATTCAATTGCCCATGAGCACTTCGCTTGAAAGTTCGGTGAAGACAACTGCAAAAATGCGCGAGATACTTTCCACATTTCCGGAAGTGAAACAAACACTGTCGCAGGTGGGAAGAACGAATGACGGAACCGATCCGAAAGGATTTTTCAATGTGCAGATCCAGGTCGATTTGTATCCGGCGAAAGAATGGAAACGGAAAATAACGGAAGAACAATTGATTGCGGAGATGACCGATAAGCTCGGTTGTTTTCCCGGAGTCATTTTTAATTTTTCACAACCGATCATCGACAATGTTGCCGAAGCTGTTGCAGGTGTTCCTGCATCGATGGCAGTAAAAGTGTTCGGCCCGGATTTCAATGAGATCGATCAGAAGGCGGATTCCATTATCAATATTTTACGCGGCGTGAAAGGGGTGGATGATTTGGGTTTGTTGCGCAATCTCGGACAACCCGAATTCAGGATAGAATTGGATCAGGATAAAATGGCGTTGTACGGAGTGAATACCGCCGACGCACAAGCTGTTGTGGAAATGGCGATTGGCGGTAAAACAGCGACACAATTGTATGAAAATGAAAAACACTTTGACATCCGTATCCGCTATCAAAAAGATTTCAGGAACGATGAAGACAAAGTGAAAAACCTGATGATACCCACCATGAATGGAACCAAGATTCCAATCAAGGAGATCGCCGACATTGTTACCATTACCGGACCAGCATTCATTTACCGTGAAAACAATATGCGTTACATCGCCGTAAAATTTTCAGTGCGCGGTCGCGATTTGGGAAGTACGATTGCAGAGGCGCAGAAAAAAGTGGGAGAACAGATACACCTTGTTAAAGGATATTCATTGTCATGGAACGGTGAATTCGAAAATCAACAACGTGCAACGGCAACACTTTCCAAAGTGGTTCCGATTTGTCTGCTTGTCATTTTCATTATCCTTTTCGTTACGTTCGGCAATACGAAAGATGCATTCCTCGTGATCATGAATGTTCCATTTGCATTGATCGGCGGAATATTGGCATTGCATGTCACCGGAATCAATTTCAGTATTTCTGCCGGTATCGGTTTCATTGCGCTATTCGGGGTTTGTATCCAGAATGGAGTGATATTGGTTTCCGTATTCCGGAAAAACCTGGAAAACAAAATCGAATTGGATACTGCAATTCTCGAAGGTGTCATTTCACGTGTACGTCCGGTTGTCATGACCGCATTGATGGCAGCGATAGGATTGTTGCCTGCTGCGATTTCCACCGGCATCGGTTCCGAAACACAAAAACCATTGGCAATTGTTGTCATCGGCGGATTGATAACATCAACGATTTTGACCTTGTTGATTTTGCCGATCATCTATTATTTATTTTACAACCTCATTCACAAGCGCAAGAACAGGGCATTCCTGAAAAAAATGGGAGCCGTGCAATCGTGATTTTGTAAATGAAAAAATAAGCGTGCAAGACGCCTGATCATTTTTTCCCTTTGTAATTCGTCTCCCGAAGCCTTGGGAGAGTTCCCTTTTTGCCTTTTGTATTTTCGTTTGGACAGTTCCGTCTGGATTCGTAATTCGTATCTTCGTAGCATTCGCTCGAAGGAGTTCCTTCGGAATAATCGGTACCCTTTTTCAAAATGACGCTCAATCCAAACATAGATCCCGAAGCGGAAAATTTAAGTTCCGAAGAAAAGGAATTTGAAAAAATGTTGCGTCCGCAGGATTTTTCCGATTTCACCGGACAGGAATCGGTGGTGGAAAACCTGAAAATATTTGTGCAGGCTGCCAAACAAAGGGGCGAAGCGCTGGATCATGTCTTGTTGCACGGTCCTCCGGGATTGGGAAAAACAACATTGGCGAATATTGTTGCGCAGGAATTGGGTGTGAATATCAAAATCACTTCCGGACCAGTTCTCGATAAGCCCGGTGATCTTGCAGGACTCTTGACAAATCTCGAACAGTTCGATGTGCTGTTCATTGACGAAATCCATCGGCTCAGTCCGATCGTGGAAGAATATCTGTATTCCGCAATGGAAGATTACCGCATTGACATCATGCTCGACAGCGGACCGAATGCAAGAAGTGTGCAGATCAAATTGAATCCGTTTACGCTTGTGGGTGCGACTACGCGTTCGGGTTTGCTCACATCACCGTTGCGTGCGCGATTCGGCATCACTTCGCGATTGGGTTATTACGATTCAAAATTGCTGAAGAAAATCGTTGAACGTTCAGCGGGAATTTTAAATGTCCCGATCAATGAAGAGGCATCGTTTGAAATTGCGAGACGGAGCAGGGGAACACCACGAATTGCAAATGCATTGTTGCGGCGCGTGCGTGATTTTGCGCAGATAAAGGGAAACGGAACCATCGATATTGAGATTGCACATTATGCATTGCAACAATTGAACGTCGACAAAAACGGATTGGATGAAATGGACATTCGCATTCTCAGTGCGATCATTGATAAATTCAAGGGAGGACCGGTTGGCATCACCACCATTTCCACTGCCGTTGGTGAAGAATCGGGAACGATTGAAGAAGTGTACGAACCGTTTTTGATTCAGGAAGGGTATTTGATTCGGACACCGCGCGGAAGACAGGCGACGGAGCAGGCGTACAAACATTTGGGAAGAATTCCCGGAATGAATGCGGGAACACTTTTCGCGGAGGATTGATTTGCCATTCCACCCGCTCGCAATTTTTTTCATTGCCGCTCAAAATCATTTCCCGTTGGGATTTCCCGCCGATGAATTGACCAGTTCCATGAACCGTTTTCTGATTTTTGTTCTCCATCCTTCATTCATGAAGAAGTAGGCGATATAATTTTTCATTCCCTGGAAGCCGTTATGTTCCAACAACAGCTCTGTCCCATTTTCCTTGGGAGTGAGTGTCCATATCACAACGGAGTCGAGGGAGATTTTGCCTTTTGATCCGCCTTTCCACGAATAGGAAAGACGCTTGAAGGGAACAATTTCCAACACCTCGCAAAAAATAATCCCGTCAAACCCGATTTTGATTTTCGGCCGTGTATTGAATTGGAATCTGTGCCCGACAACCGGTTTGAAATCATTTTCCATCAACCATTGGGAAATCAATTCCGGTCTTACGAGATATTCCCAAACCGTTTCGGGGGAATGTTCGAAAAACCATTTGTGTACGATGTTTCTCTGCATAATGAGTAACTAAAAAGTTACGCAAATATAGGTAACTTTTTAGTTACTCAAAAAATAGCCGACAAAATCCGGTTTTTATTTTGCAACGGGTGGAGTCCGGTCTTTTCCGGCCCAGGCATTTGACGTGTGCAAATCGGGAACGCCTGCCTGTTTCAGATACAGGAACAGTTGCATGCGATACGCCACCAACCAACTGTACGACATGCGCATGAGACCCGCGCCCAGTGGCATGGTAGTTCCCGTAGGATGTTTCACTTCCCTGTTCATGAAATCCTCTTCGGGAATTGAATTCATCATCTTCGTCATCTCTTCCGCCTGTCGGTCCATTGCTGCTGGAAATTCTTCAGGCGTCATCGTGCTCACGGAATCGGTATAAGGTTTCCAGAGTTTCCAATCACTGTCATTGATCAACACATTCATGGATGCGCTTCCGCATACTGCCAGATAACGGAGGAGTTCCAATTTCGAACGTTGACCTTCGGTGGGACGAAAATCAAAAGCGTCGGCGGGGATTTTTGAATAAAGGTGTTTGCAAATCTGGCACTCTTTCAAAAGTGCATCGAGAAATTGTTCGCGGGAAATCATGGTTGGTGGATTGTTAAATGAAATTGATTTATTGTTTTTTCGAAACAACGTCGAGAATGAAATTCAATCCGTCTTTTGTAACTGTTGCATTTGTGTCAACGGGAAAAAGTTTCCAAGCCAACGCATCGATCACAAAATTCCCCTGCAGGCGGGAAGGTTTTTGGTGTGTGCTGTCGGAAAAATTTACAGTGGCGGGAAAAGAGATTCTTCCTGTTGTGTCACGCACATGAAAATCGGCGATGACGCGGCATTTTGAAATGTCGTTGCCGATGGTGTCAAGACGGATGATTTTCAGGCTTCCACTTTTTTTCTGTGCATCGGAGGAGGACCACATTTTCGGATAAAGTGCATCGGTGAGATCGAGCCGGATGATTCCACCATTGAAACGATTGTTTTTCAAGATGTATTTTCCACTGGTAATCGTTACCGTTTTTTCAAACGTCATTGACATGTCGGCGGCGTTGAAATTGAAACTGGCATTTCCATTGTTGACCTGTTTGTGCATATCCTTTGAAACTTTAGAACGTTCACACGAAGCCTTGCATGCTGAAGTGTCGATGGAAACGGAATCGGTCTTGGCGGGACTTCCGGTGAAAACAGCCAATGGTTTTCCCTGAAGCAAAACAGCTCCCGGAATAATGAGAATTGCGATGAAGAAAAGGGCGGAGAATTTTCCCATTCGTCGTAGTTTTGATAAAGATAAATGATTCGATGAACATTTCTGATTGGACCCGTATCGTAAAGACAGAAGCGAAACACCTCGGGTTCGATTACTGTGGAATTTCAAAAGCGGAATTTCTCGGGGAGGAAGCGCCGCGGTTGGAAAAATGGTTGAAGGAAAAGATGCAGGGTGAAATGGCTTACATGGAAAATCATTTCGATATGCGATTGGATCCGACAAAATTGGTTCCGGGTGCGAAATCGGTTGTCTCGCTGCTGCTGAATTATTTTCCGGAAAAAAACCAGGAAGATGCAACGGCTCCGAAAATTTCAAAATATGCTTATGGGGAAGATTATCATTTTGTAATCAAGAGGAAACTGAAGGAATTCATTTTTGTATTGCAGGAAAAAATAGGGAAGGGTGTCGACGGAAGGATTTTTGTGGACTCGGCTCCGGTGATGGATAAAGTGTGGGCGAAAAAAAGCGGATTGGGTTGGGTCGGCAAACACAGCAATCTGTTGAATCGGGAAATGGGATCGTTTTTTTTCATTGCCGAATTGATTCTCGATTTGGAATTGATTCCTGATTCACCAACGGGAGATTTTTGCGGAACATGCACAAAATGTATCGATGCGTGTCCGACAGATGCCATTGTTTCGCCTTATGTCGTTGACGGAAGCAAATGCATTTCCTATTTCACGATTGAATTGAAAGGGAATATTCCGCAACAGGAAAAAGGGAAATTCGAAAACTGGGCTTTCGGTTGCGATATCTGTCAGGATGTTTGTCCATGGAACCGTTTTGCAAAACCGCATCACGAAAAGGAATTCGATGCTCCGGAAAAATTATTGTCAATGAAAAAAAAGGAGTGGGAGGAAATTACGGAAGAGGTGTTCCAGCAATTATTCAAGAAATCGGCAGTAAAGCGGACAAGGTTTGAAGGGCTGAAAAGGAATATCCGTTTTCTGGATCCGCAGTGAAAAAATTTCTGTTGTCCGGAAAAACAATCAGGGAATATCGAACAGCGAATGTTGGATATTGAAATACAAAACCGGTGAATCCTTGAATTACACTTTCGTAACGCTGTGAAAAACTTCACGGATCACGTCGCCGTACATGTGACCGAAAGTGGCGATGCACCATGCTTTCAATAATAATGCTTCGTCGGGTTTTGCCCAGTTGAGCATTTTGGTCAATTCTTTCTTGAAAAGATATTTGTCGAAGCTTACGCTCTTGAGGATGTGCTTGCTGAATTCAATCATGGCCAAAACGTTTATCAAATTGTTACTACAAGTAACGCAGATAGATTATCTAATATATAACGGGAACGTTAAAATTCCTAAAGAATAGTCGCTTGAAAAGCTAAGATATTGTAAATCAGCAGAGAGATGTTTTCAACATTCCCGGTTGAAAATAGGTTACTCTTTCCATCGGAAGGTTTGCTGCTGCAAATCGCACAAATCGATGACCCTGTCAATGACAGTGGCGGCAAGCTGTTCAAAGGTTTTGGGTTGGCTGTAGAAGGAAGGGCTTGCCGGACAAATGATTCCACCCGCTTCGGTAATTGTTTTCATGTTGTTGATGTGAATCAGGCTCAGTGGCGTATCGCGTGGAATCAGGATCAGTTTTCTCCTTTCCTTCAGCATCACATCGGCTGCGCGTGTGACCAGGTCATTTGAAATTCCGGAAGCGATTCTCGCCATTGTTCCCATTGAGCAGGGACAGACGATCATGGTTCTGAAACTGGAAGAGCCGGATGCGAAGGGCGCGTTGAAATCCATCTTGTCATAAAACACAAACGGAAAATTTTCAAAATCCCTGTTGCCGATTTCGGATTCCCAAATGTGTTTTGCATTGTCGCTCATGACGACTCCCACTTTATCAATCTGTCCTTGCAGCGAAGAAAGTTTTTCCAGCAACACTTTCGCGTAGATGGATCCGCTTGCACCGGTGATGGCGACGACGATATTTTTTTTTGTCACAGGCATTCACAAATTTACGCAGATTAATTGCGCAGATTTTTTTAAAATAAAAAACGCGTCCTGGGTAAAGACGCGTTTTGTGGAATGGGAAATAATCTAGGGAATGAGTTTTGATTCCGCCGCCTGCAATATTCCGTAATCGGAGGTTTTGTAAAGGATGGCAACAACATGGCAATGTGCCGGTATGCAAACTGCAGGAACGGAATACGATGCAGTGCTTGTATAATTGATCCCTGTGTTGGCGGTAATCGTTCCCGTGATGGCTTGTGCGCCACTGATGGATCCGGGAGAATTGACGCAGCCACGGAAAACATCATTGAAGACATAATTGTAATCAAAACCGCTGCTGGCCGTGTTATCCTCTTGCGCACCGGTGAGGCTGTCTTCGGTGAGATAGATTGCAATGTTGAAAGTGCCACTCGTATCATGCATGAATTTTCCGGAAACATTCACGGTCAACGCACGCGTGGTTGAATTGTAATTCGGTGTGATTTTCAAATACGCTGTTATCGGTTTTACAATTACATGTGCAACCGAATCATCCGTCTGAACACCTTCACCGATGATCATCGATGCCGGATAGCCGGAACGGTTGACAAACAACGAAGGATACGGAAATGAATTCACTTGGAACAGATTGTCATAATCCACATCCTCTTGCGTCACCCTGAAATCCTCAGTGAAAGTTCCCGCTGTTGCACCTGCAGGCAGTGGGGCGGGTGGACAGGGAGTTCCAAAAACAGGTGTATGAATTGCCATTGAAATTATTTGTCCGGGAAACCGTTGCTTGAGTGTATCGATCTGGCGTGCGGCTTTCGGACAATTCGGGCAAGTGTGTCCGGTAAAATCCTCAATGAAAATTTTGCGAACCGTATCGGAAGTGGGAACAACGACACTGCCACCTGCCTGATGCGGCACTTCCACATAATCGCAACTTGCGAAAAGAAAAATGGAAGCGGTGAGTGCGAAGAAAATATTTTTCATTGTATTTATTTTTTCTGTGACCGACATAATAAAGTTAAGTCATTCCTTTCAAAAATCAGAATGAACTGGTGATCGTCAATGTAAATCCATTCGATGCGGGAACAAAACGGCAAACACCGCCGACACAAAAAATTCCCGCGCGTTGTTTTCCATAACCGATAACGATTCGGTTGGTTCCTTCGAGAAAACCGACTTGCGCATTGTAATAATGAATGCGTTGGTCGGCAATCGAGTTTCCATAATTCCATTCGTCCATTGCCGCAACAAACCAATGTCCACCGATTGTCAATTCTTCCAGCAGACTTGCCCAACTTCCCTTGTCGTCTTTTGTATAGAGGTGTTCTGCATCCGTACGCAAGGTGAGATTGGTTTTGTTTTTTCCGAAACCGACTTTGTGTTTCATTTTCCAAATGATGTCGGCAACCACAATGTGTGAATTGATGATCGGATAACCGGTGTGTCCTTCGATGACATCCTTGTTGTATCGCATGTTTGCGTAAACGAATGTCGCTTTCAGGTTCGAGGAAAATTTCTTGAAAACCTCAACGTTGATATCCTGGAAGAAGAGCGAATCGCCAGGGAAAATCTTGGATTTGTAACCGAGATTTCTTCCCGCCTCATCATTCAATCTTGTTGTGTCGAGTCCCATTGCTGTGGAATAATTCACAGTCACATCCATTCCGTTTTTGCCGCCCAATGCAGTTCCCTTTTCCACTTTGTAAGCCACTTCACCCTGCCAGGATATCTGTCCATTGGGTTGTGAGGCATACGGATAAAAAGCGGTGAGTACGTACGTGTGTTGTTTTGTCAATGCGGGAATATAATTTATCATGAGTGAATTTCCGGTCGCATTGCGATCCGATCGGAAACCGAAATTGTCGATTCGATTTGCCGCGAAGGAAACACCGAGGCCTTTTCGTGAATAGGTTGCAGAAACATAAGCTGCATTGCCGGGTTTGTAGATGTAATTGTTTCCCGTTTGCGGATCGTTGATTTTGTAAGCGAACTCACCGTAAATATTATAATTGTTCAGGTGATCGTGTCTTGTTTTGTCCTCACGGTTTTTCAAAAGATCGTGCCTTGTATGTTCACCGATGATGTTGATGCGGCCCGCCCATGCACCCACATTTTGCGGAAGCACGAGGAATGGATCGTCATCGACTTGGTATTTGCTAACGAAACTCCCTCCAATGATGAATTGTGTTTTCGTTTTCGCCATGCACGAATCGAACAATTCGTTCAGGTTTATTTCACCGTCGAATCCACGCACGATGCCGGCGCCTGTCGTGAAAAAATTACGTTGTTTTCCCCACATGCCCTTGAGATAAATTCCCTTGTAGGGATGATAATGCACACTCATTCCATCCAGCGCATTGTCATAACCCAACCCACGATCTTCATACGCACGGTAAATGAGTCCGCTTCCGAATTGGTCATAACTGCTTCCGACAGTAACTTCAAGTCCGTTGTTGTTGTAAGTGGCATAACGATAAGGAATGCCTGTGCCCTTGTAGCCGGCTGGATAACCTTGCAAAACATTCAGGTAACTTTCATAACGCACACCGGCGGCAAAATTGCCATTGGTATAATTGAGATTTCCAAAACCATTCATCAGGGCTTTTTCCGGAACTGCGGGAGCACCGATCAATGAATCTGGATTGTAATATTGTGCGTCAATTTCAAAATTCCCGTGGATCTGTCCGCCAGCCACGTTGTTCGGATTTTGTGCGGAAGAAAAGGAAATGAACCCAACAAGAAATGCCGGGAGCAGCAGTAATGCTTTTTTCACAATAGAGCGTTTTTAAGAATTCGACAACTTCAACTTATTCGGGCTTTTCACCCTTGGCGACTTTCGCTACAATGTCATGCAGCTTGTCCACACCCACGTTCTCATTCAGCCCTTCAATCTGCCATACGATTTCGCCATTGCCATTGAGGACAAAAAGATGCGGAACATTACCGACATTCATTGCACGTTTGAAATCCTGGTTTTCATCAAGGTAAACTTCGTAGGCCCACTCTTTGCTGTCCACATAAGGTTTCACTTTCGGTGAGTTGCGTTGGTCATCGATTGATATGGCAATCAATTTCACACCGGTTTCCTTTTGCCAATCGTCATATACATCGGCAACTTCATTCAATTCCTTTTTGCACGGCGCGCACCAGGTCGCCCAGAAATCGATGATCATCGGTTTTCCGTCATTGGAAAAAGTGGAAGTGTTGATGATTTTCCCGTCCATGGTTTTCACGTCAACGGAAGGGAGTTTTTGCAAAGGGCCATCCCCAAAACGGAAAGCCATTGCAGCAAAAAGAAAAACGGTGAACAGGAGAGCTGAAGAAACGCGTTTCATAAAGCCTGATTTTTGTGTTGGTGTTAATAAGAAGAACTGACGATATCAGGCAAAATTCAAGCCAATATCGTCAGTTCTTTATTTTCCAAATGCCAATTGCAAAAGGATTAGTGGGTCACATTTATCTTGCGTGTTTCCACAGCTTGACCGGCAGTGACTTTTACAAAGTACATGCCGTTTGCAAGGTTCTTGCTGTTGAGAGCAACAATGTGTTGTCCTTCAGAAAGTACACCTTCATTTTCTGTGCTTACAAGCGCACCGGTAACATCATAAACTTCAACAGTAACATTTTGGCTGCTGATGAGGTTGATGTTGATGTTTGCGTTTTCGTTCATCGGGTTCGGGAATACATCAACGCTTCCGATTACGGAGAGAGGATTGATTCCCAATGGAAGTGCAGAACCTGTGGAATTCATGATGTGTTTTGTAGCTTGTGTGTTGTCGATCAACAAGACAATCGCTTTCATTTTTGTCACATCATAAGTTGCCGGGATTGTATAAGTGAATGTATAGTTCTGTGTAGAACCCGCAGTAATGGTTGCAGGCAATGAACCTGTCTGACCGGTGAATCCACCAAGGATCGTGCGCGATACATAGTTATAATACATTTGGGCGGAAGGGATAACCTGTGGTGCTGTTTGGAAATTGAATCCTGTTTCTGCATCCACCAAAGGAAGATTCTGCGATTGTGTGCTGTAGTAATCATGTTGATCCCATGTTCCACCTGCTGTGCTGTGAACACCATCTTCTGTGAATACACACGCAAGACGATAATCGCCAGTCAAGTCGACTGCAAAGTGGGCCGATACAACAACCGTTGCAACACGAGTTGAAGCGTTGAAGGTGACAACCGATGACAAATCAGCAAATCCGAAATCCGTAATTGTATTGTCGTATTGCGGGAAAATATTGCTTGGATCATCAACGATGCTGCGGTTGACAAGAATGGAAGGATATCCTCCGATCAAGGTTCCAACACCTGCATCATAAGCTGTACAAACCATTGGATCCTGATTGTGAACTGCGATCAAGTCACAGGTTGTAGGGTGAACAGCACGCATTGAATCAAGGAAAACGATTCCGCGAACGCACCATCCGCACCATGTACCTGTAGCTTCTTCAACTGTGGTATGGTGAACAGGAATGAACAATGCACCATTGATGGTTGTGGACAGTGTGTCATTTGCATGGTCAACATCACTGGTCAATTCCACCCACATTTTGATTGGGTGCGCACCAACAGAAGGAATGTTGAAAGGTGTGCTGTGTGTAAAGTTGTAGGTTGCAAAAGGAGCGATGTTGAGACTGGAAATGTTATCCGTATAAGTCGATGTTCCATCATTGTATTTAACGGCAATCGAAGTGATGGTGCTCAAACCGATGTTCTCGATTGTTCCACCCAAATTTACGTTTGAACTCACTGTTCCATAAGCTGCAGGAGAACCTTGCGCCGGAGTGATTACAGTGAATGCGGCATCAGTTGCTGGTGGTGTGTAGATTTCCACATTGTCAATTGCAACACCGTAAGACCATGCAGCACCATCGTTGTATTGGAATCCGATCTGAACGTTGTTGTGTGTGGCAACTTGCGAACTGATATTGACATAGACAGTTTGCCATCCCGTCAAGCTTGCAGGAATAGCTGCAACGGTTGACCATGTTACACCTCCGTCAGTTGAAAACATCACTGAAGCCGATTCAGGCGACTGTCCCAAAAAGAAACAATCGTATTTAAGGTAAACCGTTGTAGCGGCAGTAAGGTTCAATGATGGCGTATTCAGCATTTCATTCGGATTCAATGCCGATTGGTTAGCGTCATCATCCATGTCTGCATAAACAGTATGCGCAGGTGGAGTGAAGTATTGACTTGTAACACCTGGAACAGCCCAAGCGTTTGCTGCAGGTGATGCAGGATTTGCTGTCCAACCTGCCGGAATAACGCCAGATTCGAAATCTTCGTTTAGATAGACTGTCTGCGCACTAAGGCTGCCGCAGGCGAAAAAAAGCGGGCCCATAAGTAGTAGAAGTGATTTTTTCATTTGGATTGATTTGTGGTTGTTAATTGACTTGTTTTAGCGTCGAGTGGAGCTAAGGTAGTTAGGAAATGCAAATAATCAAATAGGGAAAACACGTATTTGCCTCTTGGTTAATATAGCGGCACGATTGGTCATTTTATGCAAAGGCAATCCTGTTTTGCATTGGATTCCCATCTGAAAACGGCAGTATCCATTTTTCATAACCGGTAACAATGGATATGCATTTGGTATAGCAATTTCGGAAGAACTTTGTTATGTTTGTATTGCTCGATTACACTTACCAACAATCCAATTCAATGAAAAAACATTTACTCACCCTCGCATTTGCCGGAATCACTGCAGCGCTTTCCGCGCAATCCAACTTTACAATTTCCGATCCTTCAATGACGAATGTTACAGGTACGACAGTATCGTTGTGGATTGACCAGAATTTGCAGGATGCACACCATTATACCATTACCAACACTTCTCCGAACAGCATCAATGTCAAGGTTCGAAGGACAATCATTCAGTTGAATACACCGAACGCAGTAACTTCCTTCTGCACCGATATCAATTGTTATTCTCCAGCACAGAATATGTCTATCCAGTTTCCTGTTGCAGGATCCGGTGGACATTTCGATCTCACTGCCGATTATTTTCCTGACAGTGTAGCGGGTGTTGGACATGTACGTTATTCGGTCATAGACCAAAGTCTTCCTTCCGATTCTTCCACGTTTGACATTTTGTATAATTCAACACCGGCTGGAATTCAGGTTTCAACAATTGCAAAGGCATCCGTTTCAAATCCGTTTCCGAATCCGGCGTCTTCCATTTTCAATCTGAATTACAAATTGGGAAATTCATTGCCTGAAAATTCCAAAGTCGTTATCTATAATATGCTTGGCGTTCGTGTAATGGAAACCAGACTTGCCGAAGTGGAAGGTTCCGTAACAATGGATGTCTCAAATCTTGAAGAGGGAGTATATTTCTGCGCATTGGAATCCGATGGAAAAACACTTGCCACAAAACGCGTGATCGTAACGCACTAAAAATAATCCGCACACCGATTTTAGAAAGCGGTTCCCATTCGGGACCGCTTTTTTCATTTGCAATTGAATCGAAAAAAATCAGCTGAGTTGCAATTCCCCCCGCAATAATTTCTCCACCAAAATGGGAACGCCTTTTCCGGCCGACTCACGGATCATGACAAGATTTGAAATGCCGGGATTGTTTACCTCATTCGGATCGATGATAAAAATCGGACAATCCTTTTTTGTGAAATGAACAAGTCCGGCCGCAGGGTAAACATTGAGTGAAGTCCCAATGATGATGAAAATATCCGCATCGCTGGAAATTTCCTGTGCATTTTCCATTTCAGGAACCTGTTCGCCGAACCAAACAATGTGTGGACGGAGTTGGGAACCCTTTTCACATTTATCACCCGCCTTTATTTCCCATCCATCTATTTCATAAACCAATTCGGGATTGAAAGTGCTTCTCGATTTACGGATTTCGCCATGGAGGTGAACTACATTTTTTGAACCGGCGCGTTCATGCAAGTCATCCACATTCTGTGTAATGATCCGCACGTTGAATTTTTTTTCAAGTTCCACCAAAGCCTTATGCGCCGCATTTGGTTTTGCCTCCAACACCTGCTTGCGGCGTTGATTGTAAAATTCAAGAACGAGATTTGGATTTTTTGTCCACGCTTCAGGAGTCGCCACGTCACGGATGTCATACTTTTCCCACAAACCGCCACTGTCACGAAAAGTTGAAATGCCACTTTCGGCGCTTATTCCAGCGCCAGTGAACACAACTATTTTCTTTTGGACCGACATTACCCTTGTTGTAAAGTTCAACCAAGATAAGACAAATCTTTTCGGGGATAACCATTATAGAAAAATCCCAACATCCCCTACAATTTTAATGGGGATTTTACAACAGTTTCTCTAATGGGAAATCATTATCTTCGTCGTTCCGTCCAGACTAAAATCCAGGACGAAACTTACACTTAAACTGTATGGCGAAATTCCGCAAGCAGGACGCACTTGATTATCACATGCAGGGTCGCCCGGGTAAAATCGAGGTGATTCCTACCAAACCGTATAGTTCACAGCGAGACTTGACACTTGCCTATTCTCCAGGTGTAGCCGAACCTTGTCTCGAAATCGAGAAAACTCCCGAAGACGCTTATAAATACACTTCGAAAGGAAATCTGGTTGCCGTCATTTCAAATGGAACCGCTGTGTTGGGTTTGGGAAATATCGGACCTCTCGCTTCCAAACCTGTCATGGAAGGAAAAGGAATGCTGTTTAAAATATATGCGGATATCGATGTGTTCGATATTGAAGTGGATGCAAACGACATTGACACATTTGTACAAACGGTAAAAGCGATCTCACCGACTTTTGGCGGAATAAATCTCGAAGACATAAAAGCTCCGGAGTGTTTTGAAATCGAACGCAGATTGAAAGAGGAATTGACAATTCCCGTTATGCACGATGATCAGCATGGAACGGCAATCATTTCGTCAGCAGCACTGATCAATGCAGTTGAAATTGCGGGAAAAAAATTGGACAAGATAAAATTGGTCGTGAATGGTGCAGGAGCTTCGGCGAATTCATGTGCGAAAATGTACATCGCCGTTGGTGTGAAAAAGGAAAATATACTGATGCTTGATAGCAAAGGCGTGCTCACGCTCGACCGTGAAGACATGGACGAGAGCAAACGTTTTTTCGCTGTGAAATCGACGGATAAAAAAACCTTGACGGAGGCGATAAAAGATGCCGATGTTTTTGTCGGACTTTCAAAAGGAAATGTGGTTACGCAGGATATGGTTCGTTCCATGGCTGCGAACCCGATTGTTTTTGCACTTGCCAATCCCGATCCTGAAATTCCTTATGATGAAGCGATGGCTGCCCGCCCCGACATCATCATGGCAACCGGCCGTTCCGATCATCCGAATCAGGTGAATAATGTTTTGGGATTCCCATTTATTTTCCGCGGTGCGCTCGACGTGCGTGCAACTACGATCAATGAGGCGATGAAACTTGCAGCCGCTTATGCAATTGCCAGTCTTGCAAAAGAACCCGTGCCCGATGACGTGAGTCACGCGTATGATACCCGCAATCTCACTTTCGGTCCCACCTATATCATTCCCAAACCGATCGATTCACGTTTGATTTCCACCGTCGCTCCCGCTGTTGCGAAAGCGGCAATCGAATCGGGCGTTGCAAAAAATCCGATAACGGATTGGGATGCTTATGCTGCCGAATTGAATAACCGTCTCGGTCGCGACAATAAAATGATGCGCGGTGTGGCGGTGAAGGCAAAACAGAATCCGAAACGCGTTGTATTTGCAGAAGCGGATACCTACAAGATTTTGAAAGCTGCACAGGTGGTGCGCGATGAAGGAATTGCAAAACCGATTCTTCTCGGCGACATTGAAAAAATAAACCGGCTCATCAGCGAAAACAATCTCGATCTCGGCGATACCACAATCATTGATCCGCGCGATCCGAGTCAGGAAGAATCCCGTTTGCGTTTTGGAGAATTGTTTTTCCAGAAACAGAAACGGAAAGGATTCACTCCGTATGAAGCGAAAAAAGTAATGCTCGACCGGAATTATTTCGGAAGCATGATGGTGGAAACGGGAATGGCAGACGCCATGATTTCCGGACTGACAAGAAAATACGGTGCGCCCATCAAGCCTGCGCTTCAGTGCATCGGTGTGCAGGAAGGTGTGAAGCGTGTTGCGGGCATGTACATCATGTCTACGCGCGTGGGAAATTTTTTCTTTGCCGACACGACAATGAATGTCGATCCTACCGCGCAGGAATTGGTTGAC
>CAYMZV010000036.1:0-22399 GCA_964394965.1 uncultured Chryseobacterium sp. | reverse complement strand
GAAACTGATCGAATGCCTCTTTGCCGTTTGTGGCGAGAACTGTCGTGTAACCTTTCGCGTCAAGGTATTCCTGAAGCAAGTGACCAAGATTCGGATCGTCTTCTGCAAGAAGAATTCTAGCTGATGTTTCTGTGCTCATGAGATTGGTTTTTCATTTAAAACGTATGGCAAACGAACATGGAAACTGCTTCCATGTCCCAATTCACTTTCCACCCAGATTTCCCCACCGTGCTTTTCCACAATGGCTTTCACATAACTCAATCCGAGTCCAAAGCCTTTCACGTCATGCACATTCCCGGTTGGAACACGATAGAGTTTTTCAAAAATCTTTTTCTGGTTTTCGCGACTGATTCCCAAACCATTGTCTTGCACAACAATTTCAATTCCATTGTCGGCATCATGGGTGTAAATCTGGATCATCGGTTTCTGCGGCGTGTATTTGATCGCGTTGTCCAGCAAATTATAAATTACATTTTGAATGTGTGTCCTGTCGGCAAAAATTTCATGCTTGGTGGCACGAAGGTCGCTCAACAGTTCACCGCCTTTTTTATCGACCGATAGCCTGACGCTTCCGATCGCCTGAACAATCAATTCGTGAATGTCGACATTTATCGGCTTGAGTTTGAAATTTCCCTTGTCGAGAAGTGCCGTTTGCAGCACATTTTCCACCAGCACACCCAATCGTTTATTCTCTTCCTTGATCATGGTCAAATAACGGTCGGTACGCTCTTGCGTTTTTGAAATGTCCTGATCGCCCAACACTTCGCATGCAAGTGAAATGGTGGAAATCGGAGTCTTCAATTCATGCGTCATGTTGCTGATGAAATCATTCTTGATTTCCGAAAGTTGTTTCTGCCGGTAGATCGTTGTGATGGAATAATAAAAAAGCAAAATGATGAACAGGATGAACATTCCCGAAACAATCAGCATGAGCCACATCGATTTCAGGATGTATCCATTTTCATTCGGGAAAAAGATGGAAAGCATTCTCGGTTCCGCAAAAAGATTATCCGCAGTGAGGCTTACACGGTATTTGCTCGTGAGCACACTGTCCTTGTACGCATCACCCGTTTTATTCTTGTAATTGAAAACGCAAACGGGAGTATTGAGAATCGCCCAGACATAATGCGTGTTGATTCCGCGGCTCATCAATTCCACACGCAAGAGCGAATCAACCAATGAAGTGTCGATGTAACTCGAATAGTCATTGTAGACATTGATGTGAACCACCTCATCGAAAAGTCCGTTCATCAGCACACTCGGAGTTTTCCGGTCGGAGTAATTCGAATTGAAATTCGACGGACGCAACGAAGAGGATGCAATATTATTCGCCGTCATGTTCGCATTGAACTCGCGCGAAATGGTATCGCCGGGATATGATTTTTCCCTTGTGCTCAAATGCGATTTGCCGGCCGAATCGGAATAGAATTCCTCATACACATGAACATTTCCAGGCTGATTCAAATAGGGATTCGAAACATAACTCTGGCGGTGATAGGAAAGTTGTCTCAAACGCATTCCCGCCTGGTGATACCTGTACTTGCGTTGCACCTGCATGAGCGCTTCACGCACGTCCTGCCCAAAATGTTCATGCTTCTGGTCCAAAGCCCCGCTGATCCAGTAATACTGAATCACACACAACCCAACGAGAGCTGTGCCGGCCATAAACGTGATGAGTTTTGGAGAGACGATTTTCATCCTTAACAAAATTAACAATCGCCATTCCGTTCCATTGTATGGTTAACATTCTTTAACTGAGGGGAACTTGGCGAAACTTTCCTTCACAATCCCGATCACCCGATTACAATTCCTTTTTTCTCAACGACCAGATCGCAGAATCCCACCAACCTTCATAAAAATAATTTTCACGGTAATGCGCTTCCAATTTGTACCCGAGTTTTTCCAGCACGCGGCGCGAGGCAACGTGTTCGGGTGTAATGTTCGCCTCAATGGAGTGCAGTTTCATTTCATCCAATCCATAATCGGAAACCGTTTTCACCGCTTCGGTCATGATGCCGCGGTTCCACCAATCGGGATCCAACTCATATCCCATGTCGGCACGCAAATGCTGATGCATGATTTTTTTGAATCCGACACTGCCGATCAATTTTCCCGTTGACCGGAAAACAATTCCCCATCGCAATCCATTTTCATCCGCAAATAATTTCCGCCAATTGAAAATCAGTTTTTCCGCTTGGGAACGGTTTTCAAAAACAGGTTCCCCCCGTTGCTGCATCACGCGCACATCGGCATACAAACGAAAAAACGTTTCCGCATCCGCATCATGGATCATGCGCAACACAAGACGTTCTGTCTTCAATTCCGGAAAAGTTTTCGGGAAGAGGATTTTTTCCTGCATGTGTAATCGGTGGGAACGAAATTACGAATACTGCGAATAGCCGAACCATGAAAGTATGAATGGATTCCTGTTAATGTTCGCTTACATATTGTTCAAATAGTATCATTAAAATCAAACGTCAACAATCAAACATCCGAGATCCAACCTTACCTTTGCACCGTGGAATATCTCGCTTACCCCGCTGCCATCCTGATGGGCATTTTGCTCGGACTCGTCGGTAGTGGCGGATCGATCCTGACGCTGCCGGTACTGGTTTACCTGTTGCACATCCCTTCAACGGAAGCCACCACTTATTCGCTTTTCATTGTCGGGCTCTGTGCATTCATCGGATCGCTGGATTATTTCAGGAATAATTTCATCTGTTGGAAATCGATCCTGTTTTTTGGTGTGCCCTCGTTGTCGGCAACTTATTTCACGCGCGCGAAAATTGTCCCGGCCATTCCCGCAACAATTCCAATTTTCGGCGAGGCAATCGCCAAGGATTTTTTCATCATGGCGCTTTTTGCCGTGCTGATGCTTGCCGCCTCGTTCTCGATGTTGCGTCCGAAAAAGGTAATCCATCAGGGAGATTATTCCGAAAACAGGCGTTACCGTTATGTACTGATCCTGCTTGGTGGATTGATGGTCGGAACAATTGTGGGAATGCTTGGTGCGGGTGGCGGATTCCTGATCATTCCAACGCTTGTCATTCTCGCAAATCTGCCCATGAAAAAAGCGATCGGCACTTCACTCGGATTGATTTTCATCAATTGCACGATCGGTTTCAGCGGCGATGTGTTGCATGGCATCCAACCCGATTGGATATTGCTCTTGAAATTTTCCGCGTTTGCCGTCACGGGAATCGGACTCGGCTTGTGGATGTCGCGTTACATTTCCGGAACAAAATTACGCCCCGCATTCGGATGGTTCATCCTGATAATCGGTATCTTTATATTGACAAAAGAGTATTACGAACATCATAACTCCCACAACAAAACAAAGTCATGTATATCGAACAATTATATACGAACTGCTTAGCCGAAGCGGCTTATTGGATTGAGTCGGAAGGTGAAGTTGCGGTGATTGACCCCATTCGTGAAACGGAACCGTATCTGAAAAAAGCGGAAGAGCGCGGTGTCACCATCAAGTATGTTTTTGAAACACACTTTCACGCCGATTTTGTTTCCGGTCACATTGATCTTGCAAAGGCAACCGGCGCAACCATTGTTTTCGGTCCAAATGCCGATACGAATTACGCCGTTCACAATGCACACGACGGAGAGGAATTCCAGCTCGGGAAACTGACTTTCAAAGTGCTTCACACGCCCGGTCATACACCCGAGTCGACGTGTTACCTGTTGCTCGATGAAAACAAAAAGGCACATGCGGTTTTTACCGGCGACACACTTTTTGTCGGTGATGTCGGTCGCCCGGATTTGCTCGATGGCAAAATGACGAAGGAGGAATTGGCTTCGATGATGTTTGATTCGTTGAACAACAAGTTGAAAACGCTTCCCGATGATGTGATTGTTTATCCTGCACACGGACCCGGAAGTTCCTGCGGAAAAAATATCGGCAAGGAAACCTGGTCGACAATCGGTGAACAGAAAAAGAAAAATTATGCGATGCTGCAAACCAACCGTGATGAATTCATTCTTGCCGTCACCGATGGACTTTCTGCACCGCCACAATATTTTTTCAATGATGCGATGATCAATAAGCGCGGTTATGAAAACATTGAAAGCGTGTTGAAGAAAAATGTGAAACCGCTTTCACCTGAAAAAGCGGAAACCGAAATTGAAAACGGTGCGCTTGTTTTGGATACCCGTGCGGCTGACGATTTCGAAAAGGGATTCATTCCCGGTGCCATGTTCATCGGTCTCGATGGAACATTTGCGGTTTGGGTGGGGACATTGATTGACATTGCCACTCCTTTGCTCGTTGTTGCCGCTCCGGGAAAAGAACAGGAAGCGATTCTCCGCTTGGCGCGCGTGGGTTATGAAAATGTGGTTGGATTTCTCGAGGGCGGAATCGATGCGTGGAAAAAAGCGGGTATGCCGATCGACACCGTCACTTCCGTAAACCCGGATGAATTTGCAGCGGATGTGAAAAGCGGAAAAAGCAAAAGGGAAATCATCGACGTGCGTCGCCCGGGAGAATATGATGCGGGACATGTGAAAGGCGCGGAATTATTTTGTCTCACGAATTTCTCGGATGAAAAAAACCTGGAAAAATTTTCTCCCGAAGAACCTTATTATTTGCATTGCGCCGGAGGTTACCGTTCCGTCATTGCCACTTCCATCCTGAAAGCAAAAGGATTCACGAATATTGTGAATGTGCGCAAAGGCTGGAATGGAATCAAGAGTCAGGATTTGCCGCTTGAACTTCCTGAATTGGCGTAAGATTTTTGCCGACATTTTTTGAATGTGAAAATTCATCATGCCAGATTCCACTTCATCGGATTCATCTTCCCATCTCGAATTTTTTCATCCCGACGGTGTGACGAAATTGGAACGTCCGCTTTTTGCAGATGCTGTCTCCGCCGGATTCCCTTCTCCCGCGGAAGATTACATCGACAAAAAACTCGATCTCAATCAATACCTGATCAAGCGTCCCTCATCCACTTTTTTCATTCGTGTGAGTGGACAGTCGATGGTCGGCATCGGAATCCATGATGGTGATTTATTGATTGTCGACCGTTCGGCAACTGTGGAGGACAATAAAATAGTGATCGGTGTGGTGGACGGCGATTTTACCGTGAAGCGCATTCGCAAAAAAGGGCAAAAAGTTTTTCTCCAACCCGAAAACCCTTCCTACAAGGAAATTGAAATTGCCCCCGGCATGGATTTTTCAATCTGGGGAGTGGTGATGTATGTGGTGCATAAATTATAAATGATGAATGATAAATGTAGAATTCTGTCCTTTCTTTACTTGACAAGGACCTACTGCATACTGTAATTTCACTGAGTTGTTTTTGTTTTTTATTTATCATTCATCATTCCGTATTCATCATTCCCGCAGGGTTCATGTACGCCGTCGTCGATTGTAATAATTTTTTCGTTTCCTGTGAACGTGTTTTCCGTCCGGAATTGCGCAACAAACCGGTGATCGTCCTTTCCAATAATGACGGATGCATCATTTCCCGTTCGACCGAGGCGAAAGCGTTGGGAATAAAAATGGGTGTCCCTTATTTTGAAGTGCGCGAACAGTGCAAACAGAATGACATTCACGTTTTTTCCTCCAACTACATTCTCTACGGCGATTTTTCCGGTCGTGTGATGAATGCGCTTTCCGAATTTGTGGATCGTGAAGATGACCTGGAAGTGTATTCCATCGACGAGGCTTTTCTCGATCTGGAAACTTATCGGGATCCTGAAAATTATTGCCGCACAATGCGTGCAAAAACAGAACAGTGGACAGGCATTCCGGTGAGCATTGGAATCGCCCCGACAAAAACATTGTCCAAAATCGCGAATGATGTTGCGAAAAAATACAAGGGTTATCAGGGTGTTTTTTTCATGGATACAAAAGAGCGCACGGATAAGGTCCTGGCGTCAACACCGGTGAAAGATGTGTGGGGAATCGGCTATCGGCTTTCCTCCAAACTCACTGAATATGGAATCGGGACAGCATTGCAATTGCGTGATGCGGATGAAGGTTGGATCAGGAAAAAATTCGGTGTAACGGTTTTGCGCACAATACACGAGCTCCGCGGGATACCCTGCTTTTTCGATGGTGCCGTTCCTTCCGTGCGCAAGCACATTGCGAGCACACGCTCATTCGGAAGAAACGTAACAAGCATGGAGGATTTGCGCGAGGCGATTGCCACTTATGTTTCTTGGGCGGCAACAAAATTGCGCAAACAAAAATCAGCCGCAGGTGGATTATATATTTTCATCCGCACGAGCAAAGACCACACACGCCTGCATCAGCACGAAGGTGTTTTCCGGGAACTCCCCGTTGCCACCGACAGCACGCCTGAACTGATTCATCATGCAACGGAAATGCTGCAGGAATTATTTCATGAAGGATCCATTTACAAAAAGGCGGGAGTCATGTTTTCTCACATCGTTCCGCGCGGAAGTGTGCAGTTGAATGTATTCGACAAAACGGACCGTACAAAATTCAGCAAGCTCATGCACGTAATGGATGGTGTGAATTTACGCGATGGACAAGGCATGTTGAAATTTGCAGCGATGGGAACCACACAGAATTGGATGATGCGTTCGGGCATGCGTTCACCGCAATACACAACGAAGTGGAATGATTTGTTGGTGTTGGGTTGAATATGATTTGCTGATGTGTTGATTTGCCAATGTGCCCATTGAAAAAAACAATGCGCAAAAAAGATTCCCGACTTGAATCGGCAAATCCCTACAAGGCCACGAATTCAAATCCCCGCCTCTTCATCTCTTCAATATATTTCGGCAATGCAAACAGCATCCGTTCTTTCGCTTTTTCGCTGTCGTGAAAAACAACCACGGATCCTTCGCGTGAATTTTTCAATGCGAGTTGCAGGCAATTTTCGCCGTTCAATTCCCTGTCAAAATCATACGTCAATACATCCCACAAAACAATCTTGTATTTCCGCTGGATTGCCTTTCGCTGTGCAGGACGCATTCTTCCGTAAGGCGGACGAAATAATTTTGATGGGACAACTTCCGCGCACAACTGCACTTCACGCAAGTAGGCACGTGCGGTCATGTTCCATCCATCGGCGTGATGGAAAGTGTGATTGCCGATGGAATGTCCTTCCGAAATCACCTGCTGAAAAACTTCGGGATGTTTCTGCACATTTTCGCCGACACAAAAAAAAGTTGCCTTGATGTTGAACTCCCTTAAAACAGAAAGTGCCGCGGGAGTTATCCCGGGCACTGGTCCGTCATCAAAAGTGAGATAGATTTTTTTCTCTTTCGAATTCACCCTCCATAAAGCGCCAGGATAAATTTTCCGGAGCAACAGCGGAGGACGAACTAACGCATTCATTTTATGGTATGCGACGACTTGAGTTTTTTCTTCGGGCCTTTCGCCGAATCCTGCTTTATCGATTTCATCATCGAGTCAAGCATTTTCTGGTCGATCTGTTGCGGTTGCTGACCTGGTCCTTGTTGCCCTTGCGGTCCTTGCGGCATACGCGGATCATCCGGCGAATGCAAACCGAGGTCGGTCAATCGTTTCGAATAATTCGTTTCCAGATCTTTCTGTCCATACTGTGACGCATATTCACCGAGCATTTGCAAAGCGGATCCCAAACGGTTCGCATCATCATCGTACGAATTCCCTCCCGGTTCGGAAGCGAGTTTGGAATAGAATTTATATTCCTCTTCGCATTGATCGAACAGATCTTTCGAAAGGTCATTCGCCTCTTTCATTGCATTTGCATGGTAATATCCGTCAACGGCATAAACCATTGCGGGTTCATAGGGAACATGTTCTTTCGGCATCACGGTATTCATGCGGTCCAGAACTTTTTTCGCCTGATCATGTTTGCCTTCATCGTTCAACAATTTCGCAAGCGTCATCATTTGCAAACGTTGGTTCGTGGTGAAACGCAGATTGTTTTCATCCATGTAAATCTGTTTCGTTTTATCCTCGAGTCCTCCCCAAGCAAAACCCGGGAAATCCTTGTTTCCGGGAATACCCATGATACGGTCATACATCAATTGCGTATTGCAACCCAACGGTTCATTGAACATTCCCTTTTTATCGGTCTTCATCGGAACAAGACGATACGCCAAACCTTCGAGACGGAAATACCCTTCGAGATCGAGGTAAGAATCGTTTCCTGCAGTGACGGCAAAATAAATCGGACGGCTCCAATTGTTTGATGCAAGCAAATCGAGAATCATCAAATCGGCTTTCAACAGATAAGGTTTGTCGATGGTCCATTCCACACGGTCAACAATCAAACTGTCCGGCGTATCGGCAGGAACCGTTCCATTGCTCTTCACCAGTTTTTTATCTACGGGAATGTAAACCTTATTGGTTGGCAATTTCCAAACGGTATCGGAATAACTTTCGTCGTTGTCGTCTTTGCTGTCGTTGCGGACTTCCATTGCACTTGGATCCGAATTCTTGATCATGTCGATCAATTCGCGTGCACTCATTGCAGGATGTTTGTCTTTTGTGTTGGGATCAAAGAAAACCTGCTCGCATGAACCTTGACGTGTACGTGAAGACGGAAGCGAGAATGGAACGCGGTCGGAATCATACGCTTTTCTGCTTGCCTGTTCAATGTACCAGTCGGTGTTCAGAAGGGAAAGATTCAATACGCGTACATCGGTACGGTAGGCTTCCACTTCCTGCGTGTACCACAATGGGAAAGTGTCGTTATCGCCATTCGTAAAAAGTATCGCCCCTTTCGCACAGGTGGACAGATAATTTTTTGCGAAGTCGCGACAGGTGAAACGGTTGGAACGGTTGTGATCATTCCATCCCTGCGCACCCATGACATAAGGCGCACTGCATGCCATGACCGTTGCAAGGCCGGCAGCGGTGACCTGTGTCAACTTCACACGTTCCGCAAGAAGCTCATACAACGCATAGACACCGAATCCGATCCAGAATGCAAATGCATAAAAAGATCCTGCATACGCGTAATCACGTTCGCGTGGCTGCAACGGATATTGATTGAGATAAACAACAATGGCAAGTCCGGTGAACATGAACAGGAGCGTAACCACAAGTGCATTTTTCCAATCGGAACGGTAATGGAACCACAGGCCGAACAATCCAAGAAGAAGCGGAATCAAATAGAATTTGTTGTTCGCCATGTTATCACGCAAACGTTTCGGAATGGTCATCTTGTCGATCTTGTCGCCGTGGAATCCGCTTTGCCAATCTCCGTCGGTTAGATTTCCATGTCCTTGAATATCATTCTGCCGTCCGGCAAAATTCCACATGAAATAACGCATGTACATCCATCCCAATTGATAGCGGGTGAAATATTCCATGTTTGCAAAAAACGTCGGCCTCTTGAATTCCTTCGGTTCACCCGTTTGCCGGTCACGCACTTCAACCGTCGTGTGATTGTGCGCTACATCTCCCCATTCCTCGTATTCCTTTGCATGGCTTTTCTGCTGCGACTCCCACATACGCGGAAATATGGTGGACATTTCGGGCGCAAAATTGTAAACGGATTGTTTACGTGCATCCACAATTCCATAATTCCCATTTTTTATATCCTGCCCATAAACCGGATTTCCATCATCGGCTGGATTATCGGGATCAAGGGGAGCATCGTAATAAGGACCGTATGTCAATGGCCAATCACCGTATTGTTCGCGATTCAAATAGGCAAGAAGGGAAATGGCATTCTCCGGATTGTTTTCATCCATTGGCGTATTCGCCTTTGAACGAATGACGAGAACGAAGAAACTGGAATATCCGATCATCAGCACGGTAAAGGAAATGATGACTGTGTTCAACAGTACACGGTTGTCGCGGTAAAAATAAATGAGAGCACCCACTCCGCAACAGGTGAGGAAGGGAAGCAATATTTGTCCGTAAAGCAATGCGCCTATCAAGGAGAAAAAGAAAAACACTCCTGTTGTCGAAAGGAAAATCCTGAAGAGTTTTTGTCCGCCCTTGATTGTGTATTGCAATCCCGAAACAATCATTCCGATAAGCAGGAGGAAATAAATTATTGTTCCCGCATTGAATGGAAGTCCAAGTGAATTCACAAAAAACAATTCAAAATTCGCAGCTGCGGAAACCACTCCGGGAATAATTCCGTTCTGTACCACACCAAGCAAGCCAACCGCCACCAGCATGGTGATGATCAAGCCCTTTCTTGTGATGTTCTGATTTTTCTTGAAGAAGACGATGAAAACGATAGACGGAATGGTCAACAGGTTCAACAAGTGAACTCCAACGGAAAGCCCGATCATGTAGGCGATAAAGACAATCCACCGATCAGACCTTGGACTGTCGTCGGCATCCCAACGGAGAATGGCCCAGAATACGATTGCAGTGAAGAGTGACGACATTGCATATACCTCGCCTTCTACAGCGGAGAACCAGAATGAATCGGAAAAACAGTAAGCCATTGCACCTACAATTCCACTGCCGATGATGGCATACATTCTTCCATCCGTAAATTCATGACCCAAAGCCTTGATCAATTTTCTTCCAAGGAGTGTGATGGACCAATACATGAACATGATGGTTCCCGCACTCGCCAATGCCGACATGGTATTCACGCATGAGGCGACAAATTTCGGATCACTCGCGAACATGGAGAAAAGCCGTCCGATGAGCATGAATGTAGGCGCCCCTGGAGGGTGACCCACTTCCAATTTGTAACTGCAGGCGATATATTCACCGCAATCCCAGAAGCTGGCAGTTGGTTCAATGGTTGAAACAAAAACGAAAGCGGCGACCAAGAAAATGATCCAGCCGACAATGTTATTCAGCAGTTTATACCTGTCTGTCATGGAAGAATAAAATAAATTTTTCAGCGATTATGCGGGCGAAGATAGGGAATTCAGGGTTTTACCGGCTGTTAAATGGGGCGCCCCAAAATCAAAATTTTGTGAAAATTGATAATGTTTATACTTTTGTCGCCCGCTGAACGGAACACGCCGTTCAACTTTGACCGATGGTGTAACTGGCAACACGTTTGGTTTTGGTCCAAAAGAGTCTAGGTTCGAGCCCTAGTCGGTCAACAGAAAGTCCCTCCACAAGAGGGACTTTTTCTGTTTTGGGCAAGAATTGAAAATTTGTTGCTTGCCGATTTGTGTGTGTGCCTCGAAGGACTTCATGGGAGATGTCGTATCCCGTGAAGGGTACTTCGCATTTCTTCAGGGAACATTCCCAATGGTTTTTAATTTTTTTCCTTCCCTTTCATTTCCTTCAACATGCGCATGGTCATCATACCGAGCAGGAGCATGACCAACCCGATTGCTCCCCAGATAATCCGTTTGTCGTTGAAAAGACTGTCGCCGAAATGTGTGGCTCCAGACGGGGATTCCGATTTTTTCCGTTGTGCGGCTGTAATTCGTTTTTCGGAAATGTCCTTGCGCATTCCGGATTTTATGATTTCGGGATGTGCAGGAATCTTATCCTTGAAATACTTGAGGTCGTAAACAGGTGGGGGAATGGAATCATTGCCGAAGCGGATGCAATACCGGTTTCCCTTTTCGAGTTGTGCAACGAGATAATGTTTCACCTGAAATGCACGGACAGTGTCGATGACCAATGGACGGTCATCGTCGTTATTTATTTTCAGCACCAGGTTTTTCACGCGCATCCTTCCCAGATTGAATTCATTCGCATTCATGGAGGAAAGAATGGTGGATGAAATGTAACGCTCTTCGTTTTTGACAATTCCCTTTTCCGTCGTTTCCACAATTTCATAGAGTGATGCCGCACGGTAAAAATCACCCGCCTTGTTACTTGTTGAAATCGAAAAACGCAAATGATCCACATATTCGCTGTCGACAAAAGAAATCCGGATGACACTCTGTTTTTTCTTTATGCTGTCAGTTTGTGAAAGGATCGGCCGCGGAATTTCCAGGCACTCTTCGGGAATGAAAGTGGGTTCGGTATATCCCGCACGCACCACAAAAATCGGATGATGGTATCGGTCGTAATCAAACCACCACCAATTCCAATCATCGAAATTGAAACGGAAGTATTTGTAATCCGTCAATGGAAAATCGAAACGGAGCAGACTCGTTGTCTTGCGCGCACCTTTCTCGTATGTGTCAAATGAAGTCACCGTGAATTCATCTTTCAAGGCGAAAAAATTATCGCCGTCATAACTTCCCGTCAGCGTCATTTCCCTTTTTGCATCCGCATTGTTCACTTCGAGAACAATGTGATCGATCGGATTTCCCAAACTGTTTTTTACGGTGAGATAGGAACAGCATCCGTTTTCGTAATGCTTGTCCACAATCTGATACGTCACGAAACGATCCACTCCCTGAGTGGCCTCATCCTTGTAAATCAGGTAAGGCGTTTCCACACTGTCCCTGTCATAAATGCGCACATCGGAAAAACCGGTTTGCAATTTCGAAGTCACATCGGGCTGCAAAAGGATTCGGTAATAACCGTCTTTCGCAACCGAATCGACCGGACTTTCCCAATGAAAAACCTGTGCGTTGGCTGAAAATGAAATCAGGCAAACGGCAAGAAGGGATTTAATTGACCTGTTCATGGTTCTCGTTTTTTTCAGTGGGTTGATCTTTTTCAAGCACCAATTCTTTCAATTTCTGATAGAGGAATGAAACGAGCAGCAGGATGACTCCCGAAACAATGAAGGCGATTATTTTTCCCGTTTGCGATTCGCCGTACACACCGAGCAAAATCAGCTTGACAATTGTTACCGCGAATAAAACAAGTGCAATGATTCTCAGTTGACGGATTTTTTTCCGCATGCCGATCACGATCATGATGAAAGAGGAAATTCCCCAGAGAATCGGAAACAGTATCTTGTGGCTTTCCGAAGCGGAATCCCGGATCCAATCCATTCCACCACCATTCGCAAGGATAACCGGATCGGAAGGATGAAAGGTGGCGATGATGTAAGCGTGATCCAATTCGGCACTGGCAATGAACACCAATACAAAACACATCAACCACAGGTAAGCATCCTTCACCGGCTTCTCATACTTTCCATCGCTGTTCATTTTGTGATGAAGGAGAAATGCAAACGCAACAATCACGATGGCATCGATGTAGTGAAAGAGAAATGCATTTTCCCCATTGGCAGGATTCAACAGGAAATCATTCCGTGCATCGATGGTGGCCATGTGCGGAAGGAATCCATACAGCAACATCATCACCACTCCCATCACACCGATCGGAACTTTCAGGTAATCCAATTTCAACGGTTGCGTACACAAATACATTGCGAGCAAAAACAACCCGGTGTAGGTGGCGAGGTAAATGGCAAAGGCAAAACCGGCACTGTGCTGCATGGTCAATTGGTAATTCAATTCGAAAAATCCGGTGAAGAACAGAAGCGCCACCGACAGGATATGCAGGAATTGACGGTAACCTTTTGCACTCCATCCCGGAATCACATCGGCATCCTTTTCATTTTTCATCAACACAGCGGAAACAATCAACGAGATCACAACGGCAATTCCCGTCACGAATCCCTTATTCAGCATCACATCCATCGCAGGCTTGTCCAACGGAAGATCGAAATAGGCATTCATCAAATTGTATAGAAGTCCGAGCACACCGACACCGGTGATGATGACTGAAAAATATTTTATCATTTTGATTTCACTTTTCTGATACAGCCACAACAGCAATGTTCCTTCCGCCGCCCAAAAAAGCGTGATGTGATTACCATTCAACTGCACCGGCCCCGCCAATGAGATAAATGTGATGACGAGTCCCACGAGAAAATAAAACAGGTTGCGGTCCACTTCCTGGCGACGCAACAGCAGGAATGCGAAAATGCAATTGAACACCGCAACAAGCAACGTGAACAATCCCTGATACATCTGTGCATCCATTTCACGGAGAATGAAATATCCGCAACCGTAATAGAGAAATGTATTGCTCAACAAGGCAATGATTTCGAACGCGGAAAATTTCTGCTTCAACCGCACATTATTCACAATGTTCATCATGAAGAAAGTGAGATAAAACAGCGTGGCGAAAAACAATCCCATGACATATCGCGGATGATCTTCATGAAGAATTTCTTTTGCAAGCGCGCCGGCAAAAAGAAAAACGGTGAATGCATAACTCAGGATATTCACGATGTTCCATTTCTTGTGATACGCCAACGCGAGCATGCCGATGTCGAGTATGAGCATGTATGTACTGAGCACGGGAAGATTTCCCGAACCGGTGGCAACCATGAGTGGCGAACAGAATCCACCGACAATGGCGAACACGGCCAATTCTTTCCTGTCGTACGAAAGCGAAAGCAAAACCGTAAATCCGGTGATCACCACCAACAATCCGAATGCGAGTGTTTGCGGAAACAAATGATAAACCTGAAACGCATACGTGATGGTGAAATATAAAACGGCGATTCCACCACCCACCAACACGGAGCTGAATGCCGCAAAATTTTTACGGAGTCGGTGTGCAACCCCGAGCAAGATTCCGCCCGACAAAATTCCGATGGCAGTTCTTCCCGTTTCATTGATCCAGTCTTTGTCGATGGCAAATTTCACGAAGAACGCGATACCGATAACCAACACAATCACGCCAATGAAAGTGAGCAAACGTTCTCCTATCAGTTTTTCCAGATCGGGATGGCGTTCGAAAAATCCCGGTTCTGTTTTTTGTGGTGCTCGTGGAACCGGTGGCACATATTGGGGAACAGGTTGCGGTTGTTGCATGGTTTGTTGCACCACCTGCGGAGGCTTGCGATCGGCAAGGATTTTTTCTTCCGGTTCCTGAACGGGCGGTGGCGGAACAACTGGAGGATGATACTGTGGTGGCGGTGTGAAAAGCGGAGCTTCAACGAAAAAATTGATTTGCTGGAGGAGGTTGTGAAGCGAGATCAAATCTTTCTTCATCTCTTCATTTCTCCAATAGAGATCGTCGAGTTTTTGCTTTACTTCTTTTCTGTTCGGTTCCATATTTTTTAAGTGTGGGTATGTCAATTGAAAATCATTCCATGCCGATTGGATGGGCGATGTCGGTTTGAAATCCGATTACACGCATGCGAACGGGCACAGTTGTTTTTGATACAACGGGAAAATGGATATGGGGGAGAATGTTGGAAGGTGTGGCGTTTTCAGAGCAACCTGTTTCGGAAAAATGAAATTGAAAAAGGAAACTCTTTGGGCGAAGTATACGGCAATGTTTCAGGAGGGTTGGGATTATTTGCAAACATTGGTACTGACAGATTGACTGAAAGCAAGTTGAAGTTTTAATGTGAATTGTTATGAATGCATAAGATTATCAATCGATTAGGAATTGCAAGGAAGGGATTCCATTTTGTTGAAATCGTGATTCTTAATAAATGCTAATTGAAAATAATGCAATGGGAAATGCATCTCGATGGCAACAAAAAAACCGGTGTGATGACATGGATACGAAAACAAAAAACGCTGATCAACGTTCCGAAAATCCCAAATCGTTTTATGGGAAATGAAAAATTGTGCCGCATTAATAATTTCTAATACATCTTCTTCATCCGATTCCCTTACGTAAATTTGCAATTCATTCGCCCCGCCATTTTCTTTATAAAATATCTCTGCCACTTTAAAAAAGCGGGACATGATTGGATTTCTCACAGCTGAAATGGCAATGCTCATCAGCACACCGATTACCTTGGTGTTGCTGTTGCTGGAAATCCTATACAGTGTCAAGTTTGAAAAACAATATTACACGGCCAAGGACACAAAGCAGAATGTTTTCCTCGCGTTCGGTTATTTCATCATTGACACTTTGTCGAAAGGAGTGGGACTGATCTTTCTCGGATTCTTTTATTACTGCGGTTTTCATTTCGCGCCCAATCAAACGATCTGGTATTGGATCTCATTGGTGTTGCTGCAGGATTTTTCCTATTGGTTCATGCACCTGATGGATCATCGCATCCGTCTATTGTGGGCCGGTCATATCCACCATCATTCTTCAAAAGAATTCAATCTTTCGGTGGGAATCCGTTCAGCGGTTTTTGAACCGATAGAGAAATTCCTCTTTTTCGCCCCACTCGCTTTCGTCGGATTCCGTCCCATTGACATTGTACTGATTTACATTCTCACGCAAGGATGGGGCACATTCCTGCATACGCGCACCATAAAAAAACTCGGGTTTCTCGAATATTTTCTCACCACGCCTTCACATCACCGCGTGCATCACGGGCGCAATGCAAAATATGTGGACAGGAATTATGGCATGTTCCTCATCATCTGGGACAAAATGTTCGGCACATTCGAAAAAGAGGATCCCAATGAACCGGTGGAATTCGGCTTGGTGAAAAATGTGGACTACAAGAATTATTTCGATATCATCCTCCACGAATACAACAACATTTCCGTCGATGCCCGACAACCGATTCCATTCAGGGAAAAATTGAAATACATTTTCGGTCCGCCCGGCTACAGTCACGATGGCAGCAGGAAAACATCCAAACAATTGCGGGAGGAATTCGAACGGAAAAACGGAACACATCCGTCAGACTCCGAGAATAGTTGATTTCCTTTTTTCACTTGTCCTTCGTTCCCCGTTTTCTTCCCCCCTTGTCGCTTGTCACTTTCTCAGTACCTTTGTTCCCATGATTATTCAAGTGATGAAATCGAAAATTCACCGTGTTCGGGTGACAGAAGCCAATCTCGATTATATCGGAAGCATTACGATTGACGAGAACCTGATGGACGCTTCAAATCTGATTGAGAACGAACAGGTTCATGTTTTGAATTACAGGAATGGTGAGCGCATCATCACCTATGTGATAAAAGGGAAACGCGGCTCAGGCGTCATTTGCATGAATGGTCCGGCTGCGTTGAAATTCAATCCCGGTGATGATGTGATCGTGATTTCCTATGCGGGAATGGAATTCGAGGATGCAAAAAAATTCCAGCCATCCGTGATTTTTCCCGATACAAAAAACAATCAACTTAAATCCTGAAGATTGAAAGCAGGCGTTAAACAGGTACTGCAATTCATCGTCTTCTTCGGACTGGGCATCGGATTGATGTGGTGGCAATTCAGCCGCTTTACACCCGAACAGAAAGACCAGTTTTTTTTCGGATTGAAAAACGCCAATTATTTTTGGTTGGTTGTTGCCGTTGTGATCGGCGCACTCGCACATTTGAGTCGCGCCATTCGTTGGCAACAATTGTTGCATCCGCTCGGAAGAAAAGTCGGATTGGGAAATCGTTTTTATGCGGTGATGATCGGCTATTTGGCGAACTATGGATTTCCACGGAGCGGTGAATTTGTCCGGTGCGGCGTTTTGAAAAGCAGCGATGATGTTCCCTTTTCAGAAGCGTTTGGGACAGTGGTGGTGGAACGGATCATTGACACACTTTGTCTTGCATTGGTTTTTCTTCTGGTGTTGCTGTTTGAATTTTCCCAACTGGCAAGTTTATGGACGAAATACATTTGGGATCCGGCGATGTTGAAATTCTCTTCGCTCGCCGCCAATAAAACAATGATGATTGTACTGATCGCCGGTGTGGTTTTATTCTTCGGTGCACTTTTCATTTTCAGGAAAAAAATCGGGAAATTCTTTACCGGCAAACTCGGGAAATTCCTGAACGGATTCAAGAATGGGATTCTTGCAGTGAAAAAAGTTCCACAACCGGGTTGGTTCATTTTCCATTCGCTGTTCATTTGGGCGGGCTATTTATTTTCAACCTACGTTTGTTTTTTCTGCTTCACCGAAACATCCGGACTTTCACTCAACACCGCACTCATCATCTTATTGTTCGGAACATTCGGCGTCATTTTCACTCCCGGCGGAATCGGACTTTATCAAGTGATCGTCACCGAAATTCTCATCCAGCTTTTCCCTTCCACCACTCCGGCCGCAGCTCCGTATTCCTGGTTGGGCTGGGGCGCGCAGGTGGGAACGGTAATTCTTTTCTGCGGAATTTCCTTGGCCCTGAAACCCCTTTTAAACCGATTGAATAAATGAACACGATTGAATTCTTCAAAAGCAAGATTTATACAAAAGAAACTTTTCGCCATCTCCTCGGACGAATGCGTTTCTTCAAGAAAAAAATCGTTTTTACCAATGGCTGTTTCGACATTCTCCATCTCGGTCATGTGGATTATCTGGCGAAAGCTTCCGACAGCGGCGATTTTTTCGTGTTGGGCTTGAACAGCGATGCCAGTGTGAAGTTGCTCGACAAAGGCGCAAACCGTCCGTTGCAGGATGAACATTCGCGCGCCATGGTGCTTGCAAGTTTGGAATGTGTGGATGCAATAATCTTATTCGATGAAGCCACTCCGTATGAATTGATCAACTACCTGCAGCCCGATGTTCTGGTAAAAGGCGCCGACTACGATGCCGAAGAAAAAGATCCGAAGGGGAAAAAATATATCGTGGGTTCGGATATTGTGCGTGCAAAAAACGGCGAAGTGAAAACAATTGAATTTGTTCCCGGTTATTCCACTTCTGCAATCGAGAAAAAAATTCTCGGGAATAAAATTCCTTAATTCGTTTTTAATCGGAAAATGATTTTAGATCCGTCTAATTGGATTAATTTAACCTCCTATAATTTTGCCGGCAGTTCGCCAAACATTTTGAATACATTAAAAAAACACCAATGAAAAAAATCCTACTCACTTCCACATTGTTCTCAAGTTTGTTCATCAAGCTTTTTGGACAATGCCTAACGATCAATTGTCCCGCACCCGTATCAGTCAACAATGACCCGGGAATTTGCGGTGCAGTTGTGAATTACACTTTGCCCACAATGGCTTCCACCTGTACAGGACCAGTGGCGGATACGTTTTTTTATTCCGGTGCCATGCAAACGTATGTGGTTCCCTCTGGAGTAACCACCGTTACCATCGAAACATGGGGAGCGCAAGGCGGTGCAAATTGGGTGAACGATGTCAATTATGGCGGTTATTCAAAAGCCGATTTTCCAGTAACTCCCGGCGAAACGCTTTACATTTTTGTCGGTCAACAGCCGAACTCAATCACTGGCGGATTCAACGGAGGCGGTAACGGGGAAGGTGCAGGACAAGGCGGCGGTGGCGCTTCGGATGTACGTCAAAGCGGAATGACATTGAATGACAGAATCATTGTCGGCGGCGGCGGTGGCGGCGGCGGATATTGGAGCAGTCTCGAAGTATCAGGTGGTGTCGGTGGCGGCATGACAGGCGGAAACGGCTACCGTGCCCCCGATTATGCAACCAATCCCGGCGGATTGGGTGGTGGACAAAGTGCGGCCGGTGCAAATGGAACTTGCGTAAGTTTCAATAATCCGGCTTGTGCAGGAAGCTTTGGTGTGGGTGGCGCACCTTCAGGATGCGGATGTGAAGGTTATGGTGGTGGTGGTGGATGGTATGGCGGTGCAGGAAGCGGCAACTGCCGCGGTGGCGGTGGCGGAAGCGGATATATTTTACCCACAGCTTCCAATCCTACAATGACACAGGGAGTAACGATTGGAAATGGAAAAGTTGTTGTATCCTATAATGGTCCGGCAGCACCGACACTTGCACAAACGGCAGGACTCGCTTCGGGATCAACATTTCCGGTTGGCGTTACCACTAACACATATACGGCATCGGATATTTTTGGAAATTCTACATCCTGCAGTTTTTCGGTGACAGTAACTGACAATGAAGCGCCAACCATTTCCGGTTTGCCAACTGCATTGACTGTCAACAATGATCCCGGAATGTGCAGTGCGGTTGTAACATGGACCGCTCCTACCATCACAGATAATTGTTCAGGAACAATTACAACAACACAAACGCATAACAGCGGTGATGTTTTCCCGGTGGGCAACACTGTTGTTTCCTATACTTCCAGCGATGGAATACAAGCTTCCATGGCAACATTCACTGTCACTGTTGTTGATGCTGAAGCTCCGGTGATCGGCACATGTCCTGGAAATATTTCAGCCTGTCCCGGCGTAGTCACATTCGGACCTGCACCAACTGCAACCGATAATTGCAGCGCAACGGTAAGCCAAACAGCCGGACCAACGAGTGGCAGCACATTGACAGCCGGAACTTATACTGTCACTTACACCGCAATTGATCCGGCAGGAAATTCCGACAACTGCAGTTTCACAATTACCGTCAATCCAAACCCTACCGTTACGTTGGATCTCAGTTCACTTACTCCGGTTTGCATGAGTGATCCGGCATTTACACTGAGTGGGGAAAGTCCAGCCGGCGGAACATGGAGCGGTCCGGGAGTAAGCGCTTCCACATTCAATCCAACAACCGCAGGTTCAGGATCACAGACAATCGTTTACAGTTACACAGATGGAAACGGATGTTCTGCAACTGCAAGTGATGTAATCCAAGTGAATGTCTGCACGGGAATCAGTGAAAATGGAATACGTGTTTTCAGCATGTTCCCGAATCCGGCGACAGGATCTTTCTGGATTACCACTAAAGAAACAGGAACATTGGAATTGTTGACTGTGAATGGACAGGTTCTGAAAACAGAAAAAGTCACAGCGAACAAACAGGAAATCGACCTGAATGGTTTTGCCGCTGGCAATTATGTTGTCCGTTTCACTTCTGCAAAAGGAAATGTTTCCACAGCACAATTGATGATTCAGCAATAAAAATACAATTGCAAAAAAGGGTTCCGGTAAGAATTTATCGGAACCCTTTTTTATTGACATCATTTGAAAAAACCGCAGTCGGAAATCGGAAATCAGCAAATCGAGAATTCTCTTACCTGATCATCACTCCCTCAACATTGAGAAGCGGGATTTTTGTAAAGTTTTTTTCGTTGATCGTTTCAGGAAGGAAAATATATTGCTTGTCGTAAATCTTATCGTCGATATAAAAACTCACCCAGAATTCATTTGTCAATCCAAACGTATTTTCCATGATCGGTTCCACACGCGTGAACTCCAAGTCGGGAATCTCCTCGAAAAAATGACGGAGTGTGGAAGTCTTGATCGCCTCGCCCTTGTATTCCCCATAACCTTTCGAAGTGACAATCACATTTTTTATGGGAACAATATGCAGATTGATCAGGAAAACATTCCAGATATTCTGTCCATTCTCCTCTTCAAGAATAACCGCAAGAGCCAAATCTTCCACATCAGGACGCTCAATGTCTTTTTTCAAGGTTGTATGAATTACGATGGGTGCGAATCTACGAACTAGAAATGAAAAACGAATTTACAGATTAGTCGCCGTGCTGAATTCGTAAAAATTCGCATTTCGCCGATTCGTTTTTGGATTCGTACTTCGTACACTACTTCCCATACATCGCAAGTGCGGCATCCAAATAATAATGCACATCGCGCGGCATTGCGTCCCCATCGCCTTCGAGACGTTTTGACCCGAGACGAACGATGATCATGTTCATGTCGGGAATCATGATGATGTATTGTCCGAGAATTCCCCGCGCATAAAAAATATGATGTCCTTGATATTGCGGAATCATCCACCAGCAAAAACCGTAATCAAGTGTCGGTGTTCCATCGGCATGTTTTGTTCCGCTCGGCTCCACCGACTGAAATGCATATTCCTGCGAAATGATTTGTTTGCCTTTCCATCTTCCGCTGTCGAGCACCAGTTTTCCGATGCGTGCAAAATCGCGTGCATTGGAATTGAGACAGCAAAACGCCTTTTCATCTCCGTCGCTGTGATCGAGACACCAGAATGCAGGATGTTCGCAACCCATCGGAATCCATAATTTTTCAGAAGCATAATCGGCAACGGATTTTCCTGTTGCCTGCTTCAAGACAAATCCGAGCAACTGTGTATTTCCACTGAGGTATTTGAATGTTTCACCCGGTGTTGCGTTCAGTTTATTGTAACTCAATGTCAGTTTCCGCAAATCACTTCCATAATAGGAAGCGGCAGGATAAGCAAGCGGATTCGCATAACTTTCGTCAAAATTTATTCCGGAACTCATCGTCAATAAATTCCGGATCGTGACTTTTGAACGTTCATCGTTTTTGAATTCGGGAATGAAATCACTCACCGGTTCATCCACACTTTTTATTTTCCCGTCCTGAATCGCACATCCGACAAGAATTCCCACAACCGTTTTTGCCATGGAAAAAGAGTTGGTGTAGGAATGGTCATTGAATTCACCCCAATATTTTTCGCAACGGATGGAATCATTCTGAATGATGAGAAAAGCTCCCGTTTCGATTTTCATCATCGAGTCGAGCAGGTTTCCGGGAATTTCCTTTGTATTGTAATCCTTTGCTTCCGCCCAAGGTTGCGCGATTCCCGGCTTGACTTCCCTGTTATTGAAAATCAAATATTCTGTTGCCGATGGTCCGCTTCGTCCGTGCAGATACGTGTACCAAATTCCCTTGTACAGATAAATTCTTCCCGTGAGCAGGATGAATAAATTCGCCGCAATCAAAACAAAAAGAAGGAATTGGCCGAGACGCTTGAAAAGTTTTTTCATGATGGGAATACTGGTAACAGGTTAAACGAAAAGAAAACGCAATGGTTATACATGCGCCTTTT
>CAYMZV010000035.1:0-22496 GCA_964394965.1 uncultured Chryseobacterium sp. | reverse complement strand
ATATTCCTCGGTAAGTTGAATATTTCCTTCTAGAATATTTTGATTTACAAAAGTTAAAACCTCCGAAAGCTTATTGTTTATTTCCTCAGAATAAATTTCTTCTCTTTCAAAAAGTTCACGGTCTTTGATTAACTCTTTAGATGGAAGTTGAATTTTTGCAACAAAACTCCCTTTTTCTGTTTGCATGAAATTGCACATGTTCAGATATCGTGAAACCTCTTCAGGAATTCTTGTGGACGTAACACTTTTATCAATGACAAAACTTGCAGTGTCGCTTAGTATAGAACGAATTTTCTCCACTAATTCTTCAAATCTAGTTAATGAAATTTTCCCTTCTTCAGTCTGGTCATCATAAACTCTTACCTTAAGAACTGTATTTTCTTTTTTTAATAAGACATTTAAATCATCAATCGTCATTAAATAGAATTCACCAATAATTTCAAGCAAATTATTTACAAACTTATCTGAATCAATTTTATCTAATGATCTTGGAACGTGAAGACGAAAATTGTCAGGCAAATTAAATTCAGCAGGAGGTTTTAGCTCAATGAATTGTTGAGTTTCATTAGATACTTCCCAAGTTCTATAGGTAAGAAACGATATTATATTATCATTAATCATATGCTTTGACTAGGGATAAAATTTTTGATGCAATTCATTAAAACAGTCAATTCCTAGTCTGTTTAATTTAGGAATTTCAATTCTGATTCTGTGTTCATTATTTGTTTGAGCAGACCCCACAGGAGTAATATACCAATAGGCATGTTTTCTTAATTTGATTTCATTTATGTCGATGTCAACCCAAGTGTTTTGGTCATTAGGCAAAATAAATAATATGAGAATTAATGGCGCTGCTCCATTGCTTTGTCTTTCTACTAAGTCATTATAAGTTTTTGCTTCAAGATCGTATTTTATTGAATCGGGCTGGTCAATTACTGAATTATCGGTAGTGGCTTTTAATTGTATGTCAATGTACCTACCATCAAAAGTCCACCTTGTTTTGCCACTTGGTTGAGTATATGAGTAGCTTCGTTTTAAAGTATAGTCAATCCCAGAGTCAATTTCACCTTTCTCAATTGCAAAACCTTTATGAGCAGCCAATATGCCAATAAAACGATTTGAAAGTTGTTCCTTTATTTGTTCAATTGTCATAATTTATTTTGTCCTCAATTTATATTTAGAATTTTTCATTTGGCTGTGAGTTTAAAGATATTATCACCTAACTCGTTATTTCTACAATAATACTACACCTTTCTTCAATTATCCGACAACAAACGACTATTGTCACATAAATAGTTAAAGTTCGATTTCCGCTCACCTATAAAAACAAAACCGCCTCATTTTGACGCGGTTTAATCGAAGTGGAGCAGGAGAGAATCGAACCTATTGATGAAACACCTATAGAATCAGGGATTTTGTGAATGTTATTTTATGGACACCGAATTGGACACCTGCAAGATTTGATGTTTGAATTCATTGATCAAATATAGAAAATCTGCGATGGTGATCACGAAAGTTTGTGTAAACAGTTTTGCGGAGCATTATACCATTGATGCAATAAAATAATCCTGCATTAAAAATCAAACCAGGTTATTTCGAATTGCATAGCTTATGATTTCAGCACTGGTTTTCACTCCTAACTTTTCCAGGATACGCATACGGTATGTGCTTACAGTGGAAACGCTTAGTGACAGCTCTTCCGAAATATCAGATACGGTTTTCCCAACCGCAAAGAGTTTCATTGTTTGGTACTCCCTTTCCGATAAAAGTTCATGCGGAGCTTTGTCCGATGGATTCTCCAACTGCGTTGCCAACAAATCGGCAAGCGAAGGAGTGATGTATCTTTTTCCGCTTAAGATCAATCCGATGGCTTTAGTAAGCTCTTCCCCGGCAGTATCCTTGGAAAGATAACCCGAAGCGCCAAGTTTCAAAGCCCTTATTGCAACATGTTTTTCAGGATGCATGCTAAAAATAAGAACTGGTGTTTTTATTTTTTCGTCCTTGAGCTGTTTAAGGACTTCAAGTCCATTTCTGCCGGGCATATCAACATCCAATATGAGCAAGTCCCAATTTTTTTCGCGAATTTTCTTCAGTGCTTCGCTACCGTTGTCTGCTTCTCCCAGTTCCACTTCGCTGAATTCAGAATTGAGAATAAGCTTCAGCCCATTTCGGATGGTTGGATGATCATCGGCGATGAGTATTTTTTTCATTTGATTTTTATTTTAAGTTCAACTGTTGTTCCTTCATTTGGTTTACTGGTGAGGGTGAGAAGGGCATCCACATTATTCGCCCGCTCGCGCATTCCAAGCAGACCCATGGAAAATGGGTTTTCAAGTTTTTTGTTTGCAATGCCTTTCCCATTATCAATTATTTTCATTGTCAGTTCGCTGCCAATTTGAATGACCTCGATTGTCACCGCGCTTGCCTGTGCATGTTTTGAAATGTTTGTCAACGCTTCCTGACAGATTCGAAAATAACAGATGGAAAGATCGTCTGCGTACATATCCTGTTCAACATCAATGTTCAATTGGCATATCATACCTGTTCTCTTCTCAAATTCTTCCGCCAGCCATTTGATGGAAGGAATCAATCCAAGTGTATCAAGTATTCCGGGGCGTAGTGAAGTTGCAATTTTGCGCATCGACTGTATGCTGTTGTCCACAGCGAGCAACAACTCATTTGCATTTTCCTGCATTTTCGTATCGGCACCATTCAGTTTTTTAAATACTGAAAGTCCGATCTTCACCCCTGCAAGCTGCTGACCGAACTCATCATGAATCTCGCGGGCAATATGTGCCCTCTCATCTTCAATTGTCTTGTTGAGCTGCTTTGCAAAATTTCGTATCTGGCTTTCAGACACCATCAGCTGTTCAAGTGTTTCCGCCTTTTCTTTTTCCGCGTGTATGCGCTGGGTGATATCGCGGTAATTCAAAACATACGCTTTGACATTTTCGTTATCAAGCAGATTGGTAACAGTTCCTTCCACCCAAATGTAATGCCCCTCTTTATGAAGCGTTCGCAACTGAAATGGAATTGCAACATCCGGTAATTTTTTGGAACGCTCTACAATCTGCAAGCACAAATCCAATTCATCGGGATGCATAACCTGCAACACTGTTTTGTCCTTGTGGTCATTCAGCGTGAAGCCGGCTGTTCGGATGAACGAAGGACTCTGATAAACAACTTCCAACTTTTCATTTAGCAGAACGATGGTGTCGCTGATGTTTTCAATAAGCGCCCTGTTTTTTTCTTCGCTTTGAACAAGAATCAATTCAATTTTTTTACGATCTGTTATATTTTCCGCAAGAACAGTTACTCCAATCAATTTCTTCTCGGCGTCATAAACCGGATACATCCTCGTTCTCAACCAAAATCCCTCACCGTTAACATTCGCTTGATATGATTCTCGTTCAGGATATTTGCCTTGAACCGCATCATTAAACATTGGGATAAATACACTTTCCGAACCGGTGTAAAGGAATTCCTTGAAGTCTGCTCCGGGATAAATTTCTTTTCCGCGATTTAATCGAATTCTGGTCGCCGCTGTTTTATTGAATTGCAAAACTTTTAAATCGGGAGAAAGAAGCCAAATGGATTCATTGGCGTTTTCGATGATTGCAGAAAATGTTTCCGCCTGTTGTTTAATAAGTGCCTCCGTCTTTTTGTGTTCCGTTATATCCCTGATTGCTGCAAGGATGAGCTTTTCGTTGTTGATCTCCGATGTATTTGCAGAAATTGAAACAATAACAACTTCTCCATTTTTTTTTCGCATTACCAATTCGAGGTCTTTTACCCTGCCATTTTTTTTGAGCCCTTCAAACAATTTTAGCCGGTCATCTTTATCGGAATAAATATTGAGTTCAAGCGAGGTTTTACCAGTGGCTTCTTCTCTTGTGTAGCCAAATACATTATAAAAACCCTCGTTTACATCAATTATTTTCCCGTCAGCCAGTGTACCTATATAAAACGCATCCTGGCTGGTCATAAACGACATCCTGAATTTTTCTTCGCTTTCCCGTATTTGTATTTCCGCCTCTTTGCTTTTTGAGAGATCGAGGGAAAAAGTGGAAATGCCAATTACTTTTCCATCTGTTATAACCGGGCTGAAAGAACTTCTGTAGTGAACACGTTTGTCATTTCGTATATGATCGGCCTCAACCACCTCTTTGTTTCCTTTTAAAACATTATCCAACATTTTGTGTCTTTTTTCCAATATATCAGGCGGAAGAAAATCATAAACCAATTGTCCCACATAAGGATCAGTGCCCGATAAAAGCCGATGATCCTGAATAAACCTTTTGTTAAAGAGTACATATTTCTTTTCTATATCCAGCAAACTCGTCGCTCCTTCCATGTTCTCAAAAAGGGTGGTAAGTTGGGATTCCCTCTCCACGATTTTTGCTTGCGCTCGCTTGCGTTCCGTAATATCGGTAAGTGTCAAAAGAAAACTTGCATGGCTATCTCCATCGTCAACAGGTGTCAAGCTTACCTGATAATAATTGCAAGTGCCATCGGGTCGTATATAATCAGTTTCATGGTTTATATGTTTTCCCGACAGAACATCGCCAATAATTTTCACGGTTTCACCAGCGCGTTCTTGCCTGAAAAAAGAGCCCAAATCATCACCACTTTTCAACGTGGCTTGTAACTCTCGTTTTACAAAATCAAATGCGGCTTTATTAAAAGAAACAACTTTCCTTTTCTCATCTATCAGCGCATAAACCACGTCGGTAGCACTCATAATGGTTTGAAGGTTCGCCTTAGATTTTTTTAATGCGCGGTTGGCATTTTCTATGTGCTTGGTGGCGAAAAATTGTATGGAGGCGGTAATGGAAATGGGAAGAATAAGTGCTATTGCCTGACCAATGGGTGACCTTGAGAAGTTAACGGGTGGAAGTAAATTGTGGGTTTCCATTAAAGCAAGAGCAAAAGTCACAGCAACACATAAAAAAGCCATGATCAAGCCATTTTTCCTGCCAAGCAGGAATCCTGTAGTCAATACTATGGGTATAAAATTCATGATGCCGGGCAAAGCGGTACCGCCACCCGTATAAGCCAGTCGGACGATATGCAGAAACAGTAATCCGGGAAGAACATAAGATGCTGTTTTGGTATAACCGAGACGGTTGAGCAGCAGCGAAACAAGACCAATAACAGTTACGATGATAATACTGACAACCCATCGCCATAAAGAAGCGGGAGAGTATATCAATATTCCGGATAACATGACCCCTGCATTCACAACTATCCATATCCAGCTAAGTTTAAAAACAAGCTCGCTCTGAAAAACAAATTTCCGGTCAGGAGTATATTGATTACTTGGCATTTTAAAAACGAATATACTTTATTATATAAAACGTGGCGGACAAAATTAATGAGGGCAAATGAAAATTGATTTTATGCTTTTCTTTATATTGTCATGGAACGAATTTTAAAAAACAGGTCTGTTTTGAGGATTGAAAATCAACGAATAGGTTAAACTGAAGCCAACGCAACGTACTGCCGTTACAAACAAAAAGTCTTTCACTACATTTTCCCATTTTTTTCTGTTGGAAATTTTTTCATTGTGAGCTTGGTTAAGATAGTAGGCAATACTGAAAGCATCTATTCCGCGCTTGGTGGTGCGAAGCATGTGATAGGCATCTGTCGTGCAAACAAAAATATCTTCGCTGCCCAGAAATTTCGGACCCAAATTGCAATTGCCATCCTTGTATTTATTTGTCCAGCTTAAAGCCGGATTCCAAAATTGGTCGTTTGCTTTTTGGAAACGCGGTTTGAATCCATTGCAATAATGGTAATTTATGCTTTCAATGGTTCCATCGAGCATGCCCGAACAAAGCGAGGTTGAACCAAGAAACAGGTATTTTTTAAATTTTCCCTGAGCAAATCCATGATGTGCAGAAAAACAGAAAATAACGCTTAAGATAAAAGTGATGGTTTGGTTTGGCTTGATATTTTTCATGGCTTTTGTTTTGAAATGATTATGAATTTATTACTTGACAAAATTAGGCTCGTCACGTCCAACTACAATTAGTACGAATCGCAACAATCATGTAGTTGGAAATACGACACGTTTAACAATTGCCATAGTGGATTGTAATTTTCACATCCATTACAATTCAACGCCGATCAACAACACATCATCCGTTTGTTCGAAGTCGCCTTTCCACTCATTGAATTTTTGGTACATGAAATCCCGTTGCTCGTTTATAGGAAGATCGTTCGCCAATTTGAGAAGTCCGGTAAAATTTTTCTTCATCAACCTTTTTTCCTCCGCACCACCAAACTGATCATGGAATCCATCGCTCGACATGTAGAACCGGTCTCCCTTTTCAAATTCTATTGTGTGATTGATATAACTGTGGTTGTAGTCGCACGCTTCTTCCCCGATGGTGAATTTGTTACTTTTGAATTCAACCATTCTCCCTTTCATGAAAAAGTACAACGATTGATTTGCCCCGGCGAATTCCAAAATATTTTTTTCCGTATTCACAAGACAAATTGAGATGTCCATGCCGTCGCGGAGTGAATTTATGCGTTCCGATTTATGAAGGCTTTTTCTGATGCAATCGTCAAGCCTGTTTAATATTTGACCAGGGCGTGTTATTTTTTTTGTCACAATAATGTCTTTCAGCAAATGATAACCAATCATGCTTATCAACGCTCCTGGAATTCCGTGTCCGGTACAATCCGCAGATGCGATTACATAGCCATTTTCCACTTCGGTAAAAAAATAAAAATCTCCTCCGATCAATTCTTTGGGTTGATGAATGATGAATGAATCGGCAACAATTTCCTGTAATGCCTTTGTGCCGGGCAACATGGCATCCACAATTCGGCTTGCATAGCTGAAACCGGAAATCACTTCTTTGCTTTTCGATTCCATTTCCTCATTGCTCCTTTTCAACTCGTTTTTCAATTTCAAGACTTTTAGTCTTTCGATTTCGAGCTCAAGTGTAAGTTGCTCGACGCTTTTTGCTGATTCGCTCATTGTATTGTTTGCCATAATGAATTGTGCTTGAGGTTTCATGGGAAAAGATATTTAGGAGTTACTGTTTTTTCTTTTTTATTTGATTCGTTATTTCAATGAATATTTTATTCCAACACTCAGGTAAAGTGAAACGGCATTGCCCTCTCTGTACATTTGACTGCAAACAGCTTTCGAACCAATGGTTTGATAAGCCCCAAAACCAATTGCATAAAATGAACTCATGTATTTTGTGTGCTGTACATGAAGTGCAAATCCTCCATGAGTTTCAACTGTTTTCAAAAGAAGGTTTTGGAAATTGATGGTGGATTCCGGTGCGATTTGTTTTTCGCGGTTTATTGTTCCCTGACTCAAGTATGCCGCGAAATTATAGGAGCAGTTGACGAATGCACTGAGTTTTGCTTTCGACGAACAATCGTCAAGCAAATAATAAGCGAAAGACATTTGCAGACCTGAAAAATGGGAGTGCCTCTCTTGCACGTTTGCACCAAGTTCCATTTCGCATCGGGAAATTTTCATTCCTGTCATCAAGGCATTTGTTGGCGACAATCCGTTTCCCGATACTGATGTGCGAATGCCCATGTAAGAAGAACAGTTTTGTGCGGATGCAATTTTTGTTAAGAGGGAAATGGTCAAAATAATTTTTGCAATTTTTTTGACAGATGTGTAGTTTGTTGTTGTTTTCATGGGATTGTTTTTTTGATTTTCGGCTTGCTTTTTTTCTTTGTTTGAATCTGAAGCAAAGGAAGATCAATGCCATTCCGCGGGAAATAGTCACATCTTCTGAAAACAGGTAGCAGGATTTTTAGTGGCTTGTAGTTGTACTGGTCGTGATTTGTAGTTGGATTACTACATCTCCCAATGAAAAGAGCGCGATCGATTTATTTCTGTTTTTCGGGAAAGAAAAATTTGTTCCAGTTTTCACAGTGTAGTCAAAATAAAAAATCCCTTAGAATCAATGACTCTAAAGGATTTTCAAAAATTTGCTGATTACTCCCTGGAGGCTATGGTACTACTGTCGAACAGATTCAGGAAGCATTTGAGGACGTTGTGGTAGGCGAGCAGGTTGTTTCAGGATATTGAAAAGTAGTAGCAACGATCGAACTTTGGTGAGCGGGTTTTTATGTTTTTGTTTGGTGATAGAAACTTGTTTATTTTTTCTCCAAAAAATGAAAAGTCTGTTCGTACATTTTTTCAAAAAGTAGATTTGCATTTATTGGTTTTGAAATATAATCGTTCATTCCCAAACTCAGGCATTTTTCTTTTTCACCAGCCATTGCGTTAGCGGTCATTGCAATAATCGGAATATTGCTTTTCAAATCTTTACGTATAATGTTTGTCGTTTCATAGCCATTCATCACAGGCATTTCCATATCCATGAGAATAATATCAAAGGGAGGGGAGGGTGGTGATGCATTGCTGTTTTCCCTGAGTTTTTCAATACAGACATTTCCATTCTCTGCCACCTGTAATTTTAAATTGTATGTTGCAAACAAGCTTAGAATAAGTTTTACATTCAATTGATTGTCTTCCACAACAAGAATATTCAACTTGCTGAGTTCTTCCACATTATATTTCTTTTCCGCAATGGCAGTGACCGGTTTTTCATCGTTCGAATTTTTGAATGGAATGCAAAAAGTAAAAACAGAACCTTTCTTGAATTCACTTTCAACAGACATTGTACCGCCCTGAAGTTCGACCAATTGTTTTGCAATGCTTAATCCCAAACCTGTACCACCATATTTTCTCGTGGTGTGATTTTCGGCTTGTCTGAATCGTTCAAAAATATGTTCGAGTTTGTCTTGCGGTATTCCTATACCTGTGTCGGCAATTGAAAATTCCAAAAAGGTAATATCGCTTTTGCTTTTAAGAACCTGGGCTTTCGTCTGCACTTTTCCTTTTGACGTAAATTTTATTGCATTGTCAATGAGATTGATGATGATTTGCGCCAGACGTGTATTGTCGCCACTCAAAATAGATGGAATATTTTCAGCGCAATCGAAAGAGAGCGTAAGATTTTTTGCTGTTGCTTTTCCAACCATCATTTCATTCAGCGACTTAAACATTTCCTTTATGCTGAATGGATGTTCTTCAAAAGTCATCATCCCCGCTTCAATTTTCGAAATATCCAATATGTCGTTGATGATTGTCAATAGGCTTTCCCCGGCTGTTTTTATGGTCACGATAAACTCCTTATCTTCTTTTCCCAATTCTCTTTTTGATAAAATATCTGAAAAACCGATAATGGCGTTCATGGGCGTGCGGATTTCGTGACTCATGTTGGCGAGAAAAGCTTCTTTTAATCTATTGGATTCTTCCGCTTTCAAAGTTGCCCTTTCCGCTTTGCTTTTTGCTTCAATCAATTCGTTTTCAAATCTTTTTTGATCAGTGATATCTCTCGCAACAATAACTGCTCCCATTGTCTTTCCGCCATCATCTTTATAAATCGCACCATTGAAAAGTACATCCACCAGTGTTCCATCTTTGTGATGAAACGTAAGCGGGGAATTGGCGATTGCACCTTGTGAAAAAACAGCATGCTGGAGTTCACGCGCTTTTTCTGGTGCGGTGAAATAATCGAAAAAATCCGTAGCAAGTAATTGATCGCGTGACAGACCGGTAACTTTTACCGACGCATCATTCATGTCGGTGATTTTTCCTTCGGTATTAATTGCAAATAGAGGATCGTGACTTGCTTCAATGAGACTGAGAGAATATTTGGAAATTAATTTCTGAGCAGTAATATCGCTGTTCAGTTTTTTGAGTTGTTCTTTTTGATTCAGTAATTCCTGATTTTTTTTATACAGATATCCGAAAACGGCCACTTTCGCTTTTAATATTTCAGGCATAAGCGGTTTGATCATATAATCAACAGCACCTGCTTCATATCCTTTGAAAATATTCAAAGTCGTGTCCATGCTTGCCGTTAAAAAAATAATTGGCACCAATTTTAGTTTTTCAATTTTGCGAATCAGTTCCACGGTTTCATAACCATTCATCACTGGCATCTGCACATCCATCAATATGATGGCAAAGTCCTGTTCATGACGGAGGATTTCCATTGCCTCTTCACCTGAATTTGCTTTGACACATATATAATCCTTATTCGAAAGAATAACCTGAAGAGCGAACAGATTTTCCGCCCGGTCATCTACCATTAAAATCCGCACTAACTTGTCTGTTTCCATTTTTAATTGTTGTTCAATTTAATTTGCAGCGCAAATGATTTTTTATTTACTGAGCCAAATGCGCATCAGCGATAACAATCGTTCCACATCAATTGGTTTTGTGATGTAATCATTCGCCCCTGCGTCAATGCACTTTTGTTTATCGTCTTTCATGGCTTTTGCGGTAAGTGCAATGACAGGAAGATGCCTGAATTTTTCTTGTAATCGTATTCTTCTCATCGCTTCATAACCATCCATCTCCGGCATCATGATATCCATTAATACCAAATCAATTTTAGGATGGGCTTCCAGCATCTCCAATGCCTTTATTCCATTTTCCGCTTTTATTAGTTCAATGCCACGATCTTCCAATATTCTGCATAGGGCAAAAACATTTCGTGTGTCATCATCTACAATCAATATTTTTTTCTTGTCAAAAACAGATTCCTTATTATATAACTTATTTATGATCAATTGTCTTGATTCAGGCAAATTACTGATTGTCCTGTGCAGGAAAAGTGCCGTTTCGTCCAGCAACCGTTCTTCCGATTTCACTCCCTTGATGATAATGCTCTCTGCATATTTCTGGAGTTCGTTGTTTTCTTCTTTCGTAAGTTCCCTTCCCGTGTAAACAATAATGGGAGGAATGTCATGGGATTTTATTTCTTTCAATTGATGGATAAGATCAAATCCGCTGATGTCGGGTAAACCAATATCGAGGATAATACAATCAATTTCATTCTCTTGATACGTGAGCAGCGCTTCTTTACCTGTACTCGCCTCAAAACATTTTACATCGCCATTTCCAATCAGAATTCGCATTGCTTTTCTGGAATTCTCACTGTCTTCGATGATGAGAAGATTTTTCAGTTTTCTTTTTTCGAAACTTTCAATTCTGTTGAAAGCATCTTCCAGATTTTTTTTCTCAATAGGTTTCATGAGGTACTCCACCGCTCCTTCTCGAAGTGTTTGCCTCGAATGTTCGTTGCCCGAAATAACGTGAACAGGTATATGCCGAACGGATGGATTATTTTTCAGTTCGTGCAATACTTGATGTCCATTGATACCCGGCAGGGTCATGTCGAGAATTATTGCTTGCGGTTTATATTTTGCCGCGAGAAATAATCCATCTTCCCCAGTTGCAGCGGCCAAACACTTGAATCCTTTTTTATGGGCTTGTTTAAAAAGTATGGCGGCAAAATTCAAATCATCTTCAATGACGAGTAACACTTTATGTTCGCTCGTTATTGAATTCCTGTCATCTTCAATGCAAGGATAATTCAAGTATTCCGAATCATTCTCAGAACGTGATTTATACAAAATAGATTCCTTAGCAGGATATTTTGCAACTTCTTCGTTTCCCTGATGAATTTCAAGCGGTAGAATAATTGAAAAAGTGGAACCTTTATTTACAGTGCTTTTTACTTGAATTTCCGCACCCAATAATTTGGCAAGCTCGCGTGAAATGGAAAGTCCCAAGCCTGTACCGCCATATTTTCTGGAGGTTCCTCCATCCGCTTGCTGGAAAGCTTCAAATATTGCCATTTGTTTGTCTTCTGGAATTCCGATTCCAGAATCAGAAACGGAAATGATTGCAGCACTTTCCCCATATCGTTTTACACTGATATCTACATTTCCCTTTTCAGTAAATTTTATGGCATTGGATAAAAGATTTTTCAATATCTGATTCAATCGTTGAGAATCTGTTGTAATCACTTCTGGTAATGTTTTGTCGAGACTGGACGTTAATTCCAATCCTTTCTTTTGCGCCATGTGTTTAAAATCACGAATGAGATCATCGGTAAAATTTTTCAAAGAAACCCGTTCAATATTTATTGACATTTTCCCCGCTTCAATTTTTGAAAGGTCAAGCACTTCATTGATCAAAACCAAAAGTTCATGTCCGCTTTTATAAATTATTTCAGCACTCTCCACCTGAATGGGATCAAGGTTGTTTTTTTTATTTTCCGAAAGATCTTTTGAAAGGATAAGCAAACTATTGAGTGGTGTTCGCAATTCATGTGACATGTTTGCAAGAAATTCAGATTTATACTTGCTGCTTATTTCGAGTTGTTTTGTTTTTTGCTCAATGTTTTGCCTCGCAGTTTCAACTTCCTTGTTTTTTATTTCCAATGATTGCGTTTGTTCTTCCAATTCCTCATTGGTCATTTGTAATTCTTCCTGCTGCTGTTTCAAATTCTGTGTTTGTTCTTCCAGCTCTTCATTCAATTGCCTCAACTCTTCCTGTTGCGATTGAAGTTCCTCCCTTTGCACTTGCGACTCTTCCAACAACTCCTTGAGTTTAGTTCTTGATTGCGCGGAATTAAAAGCGGTTCCGATATTTTCCGAAACCAATTCCAAGAATTGCATGTCGAGTTCTGTAAATTCTTGCATGGAGCCGATTTCAATAACACCTTTTAATTGTCCATCACAATAGAACGGAAAAGCAAGAATGTTTTTGGGAGTGGAATTTCCAAGACCAGAATTGATTTTGATGTAATCAACTGGAACATTTTTGAAAAGGATGGATTTTTTTTCGAGTGCAGCTTGACCAATTAAACCTTCACCAAGTTTTACAACAGGAAAATTATTTTTTGCATAGTCAAATGCGTATCCACCAACTAAATTCAATTGGTCATTTTCATCAAGATAAATTGCACCGATCTGCCCTTTTAAATAGGTGGAAAGTTGACCAATCACTTCACGCGCAAGTTCATGTACATTCCTTTCTCCTTGAATTCTGTTGGTCAGTTCTGTATTACCGCTGAGCAACCAGTTTTTGTCGTCAGCCATCGATTCTGCTTTTTTAAGTGCTTTTAAATTTGAAACAATGATTCTGTAAACGATAAAAAGTATGGCAACGATTACCAGTAATAAAGTGACAAAAACAAGATTGAAATCGCCAGCTTCATCAGCACTGTTTTTTTTCCGCTCAATCAATAAATTTTGTTCTATTTCTTGCGACTCATCTATTTTTTTTAAAATCTCATTCTCAATTCGTCTACCTTCTCCGGAAGAAACAAAGATGCTTGCGCTTGCAAAATCTTTTTTTCTAAGCAGGATGCATCTGTTTAAATTATCGATCCGCTTGTTGATTTGTGTTTTCAGCTCTTCAATATTCTGTTGCTGTTCAGGATTGTCTTTTGTTAATTCTTTTGCATAATTAAAATGTTCCAGTGTTTTTGCATTGGCTTCAGCAAAAGATTCGAGATAACCACTGTCGCCTGTAATGATAAAGCCTCTTGCATTTGTTTCTGCGCCAATACTGAAAACCTTGATCTGTTCGAATTGATACAACACTTGATTGGTATGATCGACCCAGGCTGTTGATTCGACGAACCGTGCGCTGTTTCTAAACGAATAAAATGCTATTCCTGAAATCAAGAAGGAACAGGTGATAAATCCGGATAATATCTTTTTACGAAGTGTCATTTTCAGTTATGATTAATAAATTCTTTTTGTGATTTCACATCGTGATTTTCAGGAGCACTTCAATGATTTTTTCAAGTGATAAAATATAATCAGGTTGAATGGCTGCAATGGCAGAGGTGGGCATATAGGGAGATTCTGCTGTTTCCGGATCCTGGACAATCGCCAACCCGCCATATTCTTTTATTCGTTTTATTCCATTCGTACCATCACTATTGGAACCCGTAAGTATGATGCCAATTAAATTTGTTTTATAAACATCAGCCGCGGATTCGAACAGAACATCAATCGATGGTCTTGCATAATTTACGCGCTCACCTATGGTGAGTGAAAATGTTTTATTTTTTTCAATCATCAAGTGATAATTTGGTGGAGCGATATAAATTGTTTTTGCTTCGATCATTTCTTTTTCATCCGCTTCCTTTATGTGCAAATTGTTTTGTTCGTTTAAACGTTTTATCCATTCCCCGTCCGAGCGTGCGTTGATGTGCTGAACGATAATAATTGGAGTGTTGAATTCTTTTGGTAAAAGCGCAAACATGATTTTCATGGCGTTCATTCCACCGGAAGAGACTCCAATCACAATTGCTTCATACCCCATGTTTTCTAATATTTCTTTTTAAAAATTCGGTGCTTTGTATCCAGCTCTCCATATTCATTGTGAAATTCGGAGAAACGCAAACCCTCTTTTGAACCCAGGCATAAAATGCCACCGGTGATCAGGCTGTCGAAAAAAAGTTTTTGCACTTTATTCTGCAAATTTTTATCAAAGTAGATCAATACATTTCTGCATAAAATCAAATGGACTTCTGCGAATACACTGTCTGTAACCAAGTTGTGATTTGCCCAAACAATATTTTTTTTCAACGATTGATTCATGATGACATTATCATTGTCAGACGTGTAATAATTCGAGAATAATTCTTTTCCACCAGACAACTTGTAGTTTGTTTCGTATTCTTTCATCATTCTGTTTGAAAAAATCCCTTCTTTCGCTTGACTCAACGCCCGTTGGTTAAAGTCGGTAGCGTAAATGGTTGTGCGATCATATAACCCTTCTTCTTTTAAGAGAATCGACATCGAATACGCTTCTTCACCAGTAGCACATCCTGCATGCCATATTTTTATGAAGGGATATGTTTTCAAAATTGGAATGACATTTTCCCGTAGCGACTTGTAAAAACCAGGATCACGAAACATCTCCGTTACGGTTATGGATAAATCCTGAAGAAGTTTGAATGCAAATGTTTCGTCACTCAACACCAAATGCTGCAATTCATGAACATGATTCAATCCAGCCATCATCATCCTGTTCGTGATTCTGCGTTTGATGTGAGCTTCAGAATACTGTCTGAAATCGTAACCATATTTCTGAAAAATGGCATAGAGCAACACTGGAATTTCTGACTCTGAAGTTTCTATGTGACTCATTTCGTAGTTATCAATCTGCTTTTCTTATTCTCGTTGTTGTTTATATTCTGAGAAATAAGGATTAACAAAGTTGGATGATTGGCAGGGAAAATTGTTGCATAACTTTTATAATTAGTTACATAATTACCATTTTCTGTGGCGAAGAAATTATTGGTGAAAGGAAGCGAAATGAAAGAGTGGAATTGTTTTTAGTGATTCCACGAAGCTTTTTGAAATGTTTGGGAACGAAAGACGATTCTCTGCACGACAAAATAGAAAATGCCACGCTGATTGCGGGGCATGGAAAAGTGGACCCGCATAGAGGACGAAGTCCTGCTTTGTGAAGCAAACATCGGTTCTCTACAAAATATAAAAGTGAAAAGCCACGCAATTCGCGTGGCTTAAAATGAGTGGACCCGGAGAGAATCGAACTCTCGTCCAAACAAGCACTAAATATGCTTTCTACATGCGTAGCCGATTATTGGTTGTCGGGAAAAAACAGGCTAATCTGCAGGCCGATTTTTTCCGTAGTTACTGATAGTGCTTCGGCGCCGTAACATCACCTCGCACTCCCCGTATTTTTGGTGCTCCGGATCCAGACGTCAAAGGGAGAGACTTCCGGGGGAACATCGCCAGTTAATCCTTAGGATTAAGCGGCAAGGGCGTAGTTAGACTCGCCTGTTGTAGTTTGAGAGTTGATATTAACGTGCCATATTCACAACGCACGGCATGCTTACACAAATAGCCACCCGCTGTCAAAACCGGTCGGGCCCGTAAGTCATGCAAAGATACTGCTTATTGAGCGGCGTTGTCAATAGCGAAATGGTGAATTCCATAATTGCGAATTATGGATGAAACTATCTTGATGGCAAACCGACAACCGAAATTTTCTCCATTCATAAATTGCAATTGAACAATTGGTAATTGAATATGGGCGTATCCTTTCGCTCCGCTGCAGGTCGGGCTTCCCGAAACTTCGGGACGTTCCAAGTCCTCGCAAATTTTTTCCTGAAAATGTTTTTTCGTGGGCTGTGGGCTTTCCGCTGTTATCCTCCGAAGGAGTCCTACGGACCTCACGCAAAAAAAGTCAACATCAAACAGCAACAATCACCAATAAAAATCAGCGAAAATCTGTGAAATCTGTCCGAAGGACTCCTTCGGAGTGGCTATCTTTGCAACTGAAATTTTTCTCTGCAAAATCATTCTATGAAAATAGGAATCTTACGTGAAGGAAAAATGCCACGCGACAAACGCGTTCCATTCACTCCCGCACAATGCATAGCACTCCAGCGCGAATTCGGAATTCAAGTGTTGGTGCAACCCAGCGAATGGCGGATTTTTTCCGACGATGAATACCGCGCCGCCGGTGTGAAATTGCAGGAAGACATTTCCGGTTGCGATGCGCTCATGGGAATCAAGGAAGTGCCGCTTTCGGAATTCATTCCGGGCAAAAAATATTTTTTCTTTTCGCACACCATAAAAAAACAGCCGCACAATCAGAAACTGATGCACGAGCTGATTGCGAAAAAAATCCAGATGATCGATTATGAATGCCTCACCGATCCGCATTACAATCGTATTCTCGGGTTCGGACAGTTTGCCGGAATCGTCGGTGCTTACAATGGCATTCGCGCTTACGGTTTGCGTTTCGGCCTGTTCGATTTGAAACCCGCTTGGCGTTGTCACGATCTGGTTGAGTTGCGTGAAGAACTGCGCAAGGTCCGCCTCACGAATATCAAGATGATCGTCACTGGAAATGGACGTGTGGCGAATGGCGCAATCGAGTTGCTCGGACTTCTCCACGTGCGTCGTGTCACGCCTTATGAATTCACGCATTATTCTTTCCGTGAAGCCGTCTATACGCAACTGCATTCTTACGATTACAATGAATCGCTCGACGGTTCACATTGGGACCGTGAAGAGTTTTATGCGCATCCCCAAAAATTCCGCAGCACGTTTGCAAAATTCACTCCGCATTGCGACATGCTCATCCATTGCTCATTCTGGGATCCACGCGCTCCGAAACTGTTTGAGAAAAAGGACATGCATTCACCCGATTTCCGTATCAGTGTCATTGCGGATGTAACATGCGATATCAACGGATCGATTCCTTCCACTACAAAAGCATCTTCCATTACCGAACCGTTTTACGGATACAATCCCAATTCCGAAAAGACAACCGATTATGCTTTCGACAACGATGTGATCACTGTCATGGCTGTCGATAATCTTCCCTGTGAATTGCCACGCGACGCTTCCGAAAATTTCGGAAAGGAATTGATTGAGAAAGTCATTCCCGCCTTGCTCGGAAATGATCCGGACGGATTGATCGAACGCGGAACCATTTGCAAGGACGGAAAATTGACGGAAAGATTTTCTTATTTGGCGGACTACGCTGTTTAAGAAAGGGCAGGGTGATTGGGTAACTGAGTGATTGGGTGATTGGGGTAATTGAGGAAAAAAATCACTTGCCATTTTCCCTAATTACCCCAATCACCCAATTATCTTGATCACCAATTTCCCGATCACTTCACTCATCCTCTCCCCGAAGTTGCCTTCACATTCGACTTTTTCATGAAATCGGAATAATTGCTTTCGGTCAAACCTTTTATGGCAAAGTCATTGAGATAACTTTTTTCCTTCACCAGCAATTGTTTCGGATAAGCGGCATAACCGGTTTCATAGTAAGTCAGAAAATCCTTTCCCTCCTTGGCAAGCGTCGCTGTTTTTTTCATGTCGGAAATTGTTGACATGAATTCTTGGTCGATCAATGTATAAGTCATGCGCAGATTATTGTTCGCCATGGTGGATACATAAATGTCGGAGTGATTGTCTTTTGCATAATGCAGATACCAACCGATGAACAATTCGAATTCATAAGCGGCAAAATAATTCTGGCTCGCCTGCGAGAGGAAATTTTTCGCAAGTGTTGTGTCACCTTTTGCCAAAGCGGTTTCCGCCGACAGTACACTTGCACGTGTTCCATTTTCGTAAGCGGAAAACTCATCCATCAATCCATAAATTCCGGAAACGTTTGCCGACACAACCGAACTGTCGCCGACATAAGTGTCATACCTGAAAATTTTCTTGGGTGCATCGGCAGGGACAATCTTTTTGAATTCGGATGAATTGAATGTTGCTGTTTGTTCAACCGGAATTTCAATTCCCGGAATGACCAGGTAACTTCCCTTGCTGTTCGCTGTATGTGTCGATTCGTGAATGACGGTTGCATAATCGGCAAGCAACACGTTCGAATTTGTGTCACCGGCATAAGGGACAATTTTTCCGTCCACGGTTGTCGTGCAGGTTTCCGGACCGCAATAATTCTTTTCCAGCATCGCTTCATACGGATTTGCATAAGTGCCCGCTTCGTTCAGGTAAAATGTTTTTGTGAACGCAGCCATTTGCGAGAGACGAACCTCTTTCGATTTTTCAAGTTTTTCCGCAGCGGTTTTTGATTTTTCCGCTTCAACATCTTCCGTGGATTTTCCTGTAATCGGATTATAATCCCAAGCATTCATATAAGTTGGATCCTGCGAAATGTCGAGTGAGGATTTCTTTCCGAACAATGCATCCATCCGTGTCTTGAACAAACCTTTTTTATTGATGAAGTAGGTTTTCCCTCCCACAGAATTGAATCCGTGTTTGCGGTTCTGCGATTCAAACGAAATTTTCCCGTGACGAATGGTGAACAATCCATAATCATGATACACATGCTTATCCGTGTAACGTGTGTAATCGTATGCGCCACCGTCTTTCAGTTGCAGCACATACAGATTGTTTTTTCCCGATTTGTGAATGTAAACTTTGCTGATGGCGGAATTGTCTTCAGCAAAAACAGTGGAGATTCTGAGAACCAGCACAAGGAGAACTAGCAGGGACTTCATACGCAGAGGATTTAGGTTTGAAGTATGGGTTTGCCATTTGTGTGCCGTATTTATAGTAAAACGAAAAGTGGCGGCGAATGTTATACAAGTGGTTGGAAGAATACCTGTTTTTGCGTTTATTAACTAAAGGGTGACAGGTGGCAAGTGACAGGTGCAGCTGATTCCGGATTTATTTGGAAAAAAGGAAACTAGAGAGAGAAATAATTTGTTCCCGATCAAAACCTGAAATAATCATCCATCAACGTTTGCAGAAAGGCTTGTCCTTCCGATTTCAATTTCATCCCCGCATCGGGATAACGGTAATTTTCAAACTCCGTCCTTCCGTCTTTCACGTGCCACACCAGATTTCCTTCAGGCGCAACAAATCCGAATCCTTCGTCGAATGCATAATACGCATTGTGCTGTGTGTAGGGATTGAAAAGATTTTTGCTGTAACGGAATTCACTTGCATCCAGATTCAATTGGTGGAGCAGGGTGGAAGCCAAATCCGTTTGTGACGCAATGCTGTCATATTTCATTCCGCGGAATTCCGGCTTGATGACATCACCGAAAAACAGCATGGGAATGTGGCGGTATTCTTTTTGGTTGAATGCCCAATTTTTCGGAGAGTTGTGGCTGTGATCGGAAACAAAAACAAACAGCGTGTTTTTATACCACGGATATTTTTTTGCCGCTTCAATGAAATTGTGAATGCATCTGTCGGCATACAGGGCGGAATTGATGTAAGGCTTTTCCTTGTCTCCCCAGTGCAAGACTTCACTCATCGGAATGTCAAACGGTCCGTGGGTGCTTTCGGTAAACATGCCCGCGAAAAAAGGTTGTTGCTCTTTTGACAATTCCTGCAACTGCCGGTCAAAAAGATATTGATCCGCTACACCCAGTTTTCCCTGCGGAATGGACGCATCAAAATCTTTTCCCTCTAGAATCCTGTCAAACGCATTGTAGTACATGTAAGCGCGGATGTTGCCGTAACTCAATTGTCCGCCGAACATATAGGAAGTATGGTAACCCGCCTTTTTGAAAACGGTATTGATGCAGGGAAGGTGAATGTATTTGGTAGGTTGTGTTATAATACTGGTTTTCGGTTGCGCGGGAAATGCGGAAAACACAGCTGCCATTCCCTGATCCGATAAACTCCCGCTCGCATAACAATTCGTAAACAGCAATCCGTCTTTCACCAATTCCTCGAAGTGCGGTGTAATGCTGTCATAACCGCCGCAACTTTTGATCAGGTCGGCCGACCAGCCTTCCAATACCACCAGCACCACATTCGGACGATCGGTGGTAAGAATGTGAATGGTCGTGTCCTTTTCCACCGCATTGATTTCTGCAAACAATTTATCGGCATTCGGTTTCGACATGAAATGATAAGGCTCACCCGCATGGAAATTTTCTATCCAGTTGTTGAACAAATTGAAAGTGGAATTCATCGCTGTCACATTCAGTACGTTCACTTTTGAATAGACGGCATCACTCACCTGAATTGGAATTCCGGTGAATCCACCGCGTATTCCGCAGAAAATGACCGGAGGAAGTAAAAGTGCAAATGAAATGCTTTTCCAAAATGGTTTTCGATTCAACGTTGCATCGATCGGAACAATTTTTTTCTCGAGAAATATTCCCAGCCAACTCAAGAGTGAAATCGCAAGCAATCCGAAAAGCAATTGTTTGGTGGAAGCGGTGTGAAAAACCTCAGACGGATTTCTCAGGAATGAAATTGCACGGTAAGTCAGCTTGGTGTGCCATTCGTCATAAATGGGAAGTTCGGCAATGGTAATGATGCTGACAATGACAATGAGAATTCCCGTGAAGACACGGCTTATTTTCAGGAAATACTTTTTCTCGGAAAAAATGGCAATGCAAAAAAGCATCCAGGGAATGATGAGGAAATAACACGCCATGGAAGTGTCGAGATAAATGGCGTGAAAAAAAACAGCAATGGTTTCGCCGAATCCTACACCTGTCAACTCATTGCGGTTCCACAAAAGAAAAATCAATCGGGCGATCTGGAAAAAAATCAACCAGAAAAAATATTGTCTCAGGAAAATTATTGAAGGACGCTTCACCATAAAATTCATTCGAAAAATTCAATCATTCAAGAATTTCAAGCGTGATTTTTGAATCATTCGATTTTCAATCATTACCCTTTGAGAATTTTTATCATTCCGTTGCGGTCCTTCGCTCCAAAGACAGCATTTCCCGCAACGAGTACATTCGCACCCGCCTCTTCAAGCGCACGAGCATTGGTTGAATCAACTCCACCATCCACTTCAATCAATGTTGAAAGTGATTTCGCATCAATCATTTTTTTCAGCACACGCACTTTTTCAATCGTATGCGGAATGAATTTCTGTCCGCCGAATCCGGGATTGACACTCATCACCAATACCAGATCAAGATCGTGCAAAATATCCTCGAGCGCATGTACCGGAGTGGAGGGATTGATGGCAACACCCGCTTTCATGCCGAGCGATTTTATATTCTGGATGGTGCGGTGCAAATGTGTGCACGCTTCGAAATGAACGGTGAGCATGTAAGCGCCGTGCTTGGCAAACTCTTCGAGATACCTGTCTGCGTCGGCAATCATCAAATGGAAATCGAGTGGCTTCTTCGCATCTTTCTGCAACGCTTTCATCACCGGAAATCCGAAAGAGATATTCGGTACAAAAACGCCATCCATGATGTCGACATGAAACCAGTCGGCGGAAGAATCGTTGATGAATTTGACATCATCCGCCAAGTGACCGAAATCGGCAGAGAGGATGGAAGGTGCAAGGAGAATTGACATGCGGTAAAATTACGCAAAAGAGAGAGAAGTGTCGGAGGATAGGGGCGTGTGAATTGAAAAAGTTCCCATTTCATTTTGGAATCCCGACTTTCCAACAACGATCGGTTCATTGCCGGAGCCCCTCAGACTTGCATAGTAATGGCGATGTTTTATATTTGGAATGAATTCCTCGCTCCCGATTGCCATTGGCAATGACCGATTTCACTTAATAACATTGTTTGCAGATTGCCATGAAATATCTTTTGAAAATATTTTTTGTTTCCCTTTCGTGTTTTTTTTCGTGTGGCATTTTATTTTCACAAACGATTGGATCCGATTCAGCGAAACTGAAAATCAGCGGATATGTGGATGTGTATTATGCACACTATACCGATTCCGTTGGCAATGGCAATTACCAGAAATTCCCGTCGATTTCCCCCCGCAGCGATGCTTTCGGATTGAATACGGCAATGATCACGGCAGAATATGACGGTGAAAAAGTGCGTGCGGTAACCACACTTCATTTCGGCGATGTGGCAAGAAGTGTCTGGTCAACCTCATTCAATCCGATCATGGAAGCGCATGCGGGAGTTCGCCTGTGCAAAAAACTTTGGATCGATGCCGGATTTTTCAGGACACATTTCGGAACGGAAGGATTGCTGCCGCGTGAAAATTTCTGCAGCTCCGTTTCTGTCAATACGTTTTACGAACCGTATTATGAAAGCGGTGTTCGGCTTAATTACAATCCATGCGATAAGTTGGCGATTTATGTTTATGCATTGAATGGTTATGGAATGTTTGAGGATAACAATCACAAAAAATCGCTTGGCACGAACATCACGCATGCG
>CAYMZV010000034.1:0-22729 GCA_964394965.1 uncultured Chryseobacterium sp. | reverse complement strand
GGAAGTCACAAATGTGGATCAGGCCCTCCACAATATGGCTGCCGACGAATCGCCAAAAGTAGAGGCGATTCAGCTGGAAGAACAACTCGAAAAACTCAAGGATGCGCTTATACGCCTCACTGAGGAGCAGAAAAAATGCATCGAGCTGTTTTACTTTAAAGAGAAAAGCTACAAAGAGGTATCAGATATCACAGGTTTCTCTGTAAATGAAGTGAAGAGTTATCTTCAAAACGGAAAAAGAAATCTGAAAGGTTATCTGGTACCCACTGACGAATGACCGCCAAAGAGTTAAAACGAATTTTTCAGAAGGGCGAGTGCCTGTCACTCGACACGATGCGGCTCTATAATGAAGGGAAGTTGAACAAGAAGAGCATGCATGAAGTTGAAAAACACCTTTTGGAGTGTGGCTTATGTGCTGGTGCTGTTGATGGAATAAATCAAAAAAGGCTTACTGAAGTAAATAAGCTGACGGAGCATATCCAACGTCGACTTGCTGTGTATATGAATACACCTCCTCGCGTACCATTCTTCCGTCGCTTTGGATTTGCAATCATTACAGGAATCATTCTTCTGGTTGGCGGATGCTCGTTATGGTATTTTGCACGAGACAAGAAGAACTCCTCCCTCAAGGCGTCAGATACTGTTACCGTAAGCGGGAACAATCATTCAACCATAGACAATCTCCTATCAAATAATTCAAAGGTTTCTTCGCCTGAATTTCAAAACAACTCCTCGATTGTTTCTGAAAACGCCTCACGGGCAAATAACAGTAAGACAACAGGCTCCTCCTCAAAGATGCAGGATCTTCCTGCGGATCTTCCCGGAAAAGAAAACACATTGACCGTTGACCAGGCTCCACTTCAAAGTCCCAATGCGAATCCCGTTTCAACTACAACCAGCAATGATTTGGTGGCTGCCGGACCGACAAGTAGAAATGCGAATTCAAATGCTCCCTTGCGAATCAAAAGTGTCCAGGTTTATCCTCCCGTTACATTGAATGATAAGTCAACGAGAAAAAATTCCAAGGACGGTCAGTTGGGGCGCACCGAAAATTCACAAGCGTCTTTTGAGATCGACCAAATGCCTTCCTATCCGGGAGGAGACGAGGCGCTGAAGGAGTATTTCATGGCTAATTTCAAACCGACAGCTGCAGACAGGGCGAATCTTACACGTTTTGCCACGGGAATCATGTTTGTCGTAAATGCCAAAACAGGTGCCGTTTCCTCCCCAGAACTTTCTTTCCCCATTTCCCCCGAAATTGATGCGGAAGTCTTGCGGTTGGTAAATTCAATGCCGAACTGGAGTCCAGGGAAAAAACGTGGGGATGTTCAGATAATGATCGGCATTACTTTCGAATAATTCCGCTTCCCCTTTGCCTTGCAATTGATCTCGGACAATCCGGGATTTTTTATTTCCAACTGAACCGATTTCGAAGGATGTCGGAAAAACATTTTGTTTCCGCGGAAAATAAAATCCCATTCAATGATTATTCTGCAAGAACAACATTGTCAATCAGCCTTACGTTTCCGAGGTGAACGGCAATACAGGCAACAACATTTTCCTTTTGACCGTCTTGAATGGGCTGTAAATTTTCCCTATCGGCAATTTCAAAATATTCGAGAGCCATTGATTTTTCCGAATTGATAATCGCGGTTACCATTTTTTTTGTTTCATCGACCGACTGGATTTTCCACAATTCCTTTGCCTTGAATAGCGCTTTTGAAATGAGTGGGGCGATTTGCCTTTCTTCGGGCGTCAGTCTGACATTTCTGGATGACATGGCAAGACCATCCCCTTCACGTATAATTGGACAGCCGATTATTTCCACCGGCAATTTCCATTCCTGCACCATTTTACGAATGACCGCCAATTGCTGAAAATCCTTTTCTCCAAAATAAGCCCTGCAGGTTCCTACCGCATCAAACAACTTTTTTACAACCTGAATCACTCCCGCGAAATGCCCGGGACGATGGGCGCCTTCCATAACCCTGTCGAGGCCTCCAAGATTAATTTCCTGTAAAGGCTCGACAAAACCGTTAGGATACATTTCCGTGACTTCGGGAAAAAACAATATGTCGCAACCCGCTTTTTCCAATAAGCGGGAATCCTGATCAATTGTACGTGGATAATTGATCAAATCGCTCTTGCTATTGAACTGTGTTGGATTGACAAATATGCTTACGACAACAAACCGATTTTCAGCTGCAGCCCTTTCCACGAGAGCTACATGCCCTTCATGCAATGCACCCATGGTGGGGACGAAACCGACTGATTTACCTTCCTGCCTAATCTTGTCCAGATAGTCATGAAGTGCTTGCCTTTGTGTGATCGTTTCCACGCTGAAATGCTTGATTTTATTGAAACAGAGGGTGTCGAAACTACGGCTTTTTGTTAATTCAGGGATTTTTTTTATTATTTTTGTAGTCCTTTTAGAAAAAAGCTCCCACCTACATATGAAAAAAGCCAGAATCCTTTACGTATCACAGGAGATTACCCCCTACCTGGATGAAACCCCCATGGGTCATATTGCCCGCTACCTGCCACAGGGTATTCAGGAAAAAGGGAAAGAAATAAGAACTTTCATGCCCCGTTACGGAAGCATCAATGAACGCAGAAATCAACTTCATGAAGTGATCCGTTTGTCCGGAATGAACCTCATCATCAATGATACCGATCATCCGCTTATCATTAAAGTCGCTTCCATACAGGCGGCACGCATGCAGGTTTACTTTATCGACAATGAAGAATATTTCCAACGCAAGTTCATTCTCACCGATAAAAAAGGTGAGGCTTTTGCCGATAATGATGAGCGCATGATTTTCTTCGCGCGCGGTGTAATCGAAACCGTTAAGAAACTCGGATGGGCGCCTGATATCATTCATTGTCATGGTTGGTTTACGGCCCTAATGCCACTTTATATCAAAAAAGCATTCCGCGACAACCCACTTTTTGCAGAAACCCGCGTCATATACTCAGTTTATGACGACGAGTTCCCTAATCCGCTTAACAAAGACTTTTCAAAGAAAGTCCTTCTCGAAGGAGTTGAAAAAGGCGATGTTGAAGCGATTGCAAAAGTCCCTTCCTATGCCAACGTTAACAAACTGGCGATTGATTATTCAGACGCAGTCATCAAGGCTTCTCCGAAAATCAATTCCGATGTTGAAAAATACATCAAGAAATCAGGCAAAAATTCGCTCGATTTCAAAACCCGTGAAGAATATATCGCGGCTTACTCCGAATTTTACGACGCCGTTCTTGCAGAAGAACCTTTGCTCGTTGATTGATTTTATGACTGTAAAAAGTTCACGTCTTGCTTCAAGAATTTTGTCCCGCTCCTTTAGCGGGACGAAATTTTTTTTGATGGCGATTGTCCCCCTCCTATTCGCATCCTGTAAAAAGGAAGGGAACATCGGCACAAACATCCAACCGTCCGATGAGGTAATCAGTTTGAATTCGAAAGATTTTTTTCCCGTTACCTATACACTCCGGGAAGATTCGATACGAAGTGACAAGGCGCCAATCATTCAAATCGGAAGCATGAATGATCCGATTTTCGGAAAAACCACTGCCGGATTATTCTCTCAATTTGTCATACCGAACAATCTGCTCGATATTAATTTCGGGTCGGGTGCAACACTTGATTCAACCATATTGAGCCTGTCTTACAATTTTGATTTTTATGGCGACACATTGACCCAACAAACATTCAATGTGTATCAGATGACGCAGGATATGTATTACGACAGTGCCTATTATTCCAATCATCCGAAACAATATTATCCGGTTGCCGTCGGCAGCACAACTTTTTCGCCACACCCCCGCTTGTATACAATTGTCGGAAATGACACGATGCCTCCCAATTTGCGAATTCACATCAACAATAATTTTGCACAACAGATTTTCAGTCAATCGGGAGGAAGCAATTTGGCGAGCACTGCAAATTTCGTCCAGTTCCTCAAAGGCCTTTACATCACCTCCGAAACCCCAGGGTTGAGTCCCGGACAAGGAGCATTACTTAAGTTCAATCCGACGGACAGCTTAACAAGATTCACCTTTTATTATCACACGCCAACAGTGAATGGACAAAATTTTTCTTTTGTCTTGAACAGTTCAGCTGCCTATTACAGTTATTTCACACACGATTACTCCACCGCAGGCGGAACAATCAATGCGCAGTTGAATAATCCCGGACCAAATACTTTCAGTGAAGTTTATGTACAATCCTGTGCGGGGCTTAAAACCAAAATCGAATTCCCATTCATTGATTCGCTGAAAAACCTTCCTTACAAAATTGCAATCAACAAGGCCGAACTTGTGATTCGGGCCGAACCGGAAAATGCAACACCGAATTATCCGGTCAATCTCCAAATGTATGTTGTTGCCCTCGACACAAATGGGCTTTCCTATTTATTGCCCGACATGTTTGAGAATACGGTATATTTTGGAGGGTCTCTCAACACGGTAACGAATGAATATCGCCTGAACATTGCCCGCTACGTTGAGCAATTGCTCAATGGTGAGGAAACGCACACCAAAGGACTCTTCCTGAAAGAATATTCTCCCGTTTCAGGAGGAAGGCGTGCTGTAATGGGAAGTGGCAGTTCAAATTCTGGTTACAGGATGTATCTTCATCTTGTATACACACGTATCAACTGACGTAAACGTTTTTGTAACATGTGTGGAATTGTAGCATATATCGGCAAGCGAAACGCCTATCCGATTCTCATCAAGGGTCTTCACCGACTGGAATACCGTGGCTACGACAGCGCCGGTGTCGCAATGATCAGCACTGATCTCAATGTTTACAAATGCAAGGGAAAGGTAGATGACCTCGAACGTTTCGTTTCCGGAAAAGACAGTTCGGGAACAATCGGAATAGGTCACACGCGATGGGCTACTCACGGGGAACCGAATGACATTAACGCTCATCCGCATTATTCCGCAAGCCGGAAAATGGTTTTGATCCACAATGGCATCATTGAAAACTATGCGCCTCTCAAGGAGGAAATGCAAAAACGCGGACACAAATTCGAAAGCGATACGGATACCGAAGTTTTGGTTCATCTGATTGAAGACATTCAACAGCGCGAAAAAGTGGAATTGGTTGAGGCTGTTCGCATCGCGTTGAATAATGTCATCGGTGCTTATGCAATCGTCATTCTCTCCAAGGAAAATCCCGATATTCTGATTGCAGCGAAAAAAAGTTCACCACTCGTCATCGGTATCGGTGAAGAGGAATTTTTTGTCGCTTCCGATGCCACTCCATTTGTCGAATACACAAAAAACGTGGTTTACCTCGAGGACGAAGAGATTGCCGTGGTGAATCGCAAAGGGAAATTGCAGATCAAGACAATCCGCAACAAGGAAGTCGATCCTTACATCCAGGCTTTGCAATTGCAATTGGAGGCGATTGAAAAAGGCGGCTTCGACCATTTCATGCTGAAAGAAATTTACGAGCAGCCACGTTCCATCAAGGACAGCATGCGAGGAAGGATAAATGCGGTGGAAGGAATTGTTGCACTCGGTGGAATTCGCGATCACATCCAGAAATTCAAAAATGCAAATCGCATTCTCATCATCGGTTGTGGAACTTCCTGGCATGCCGGATTGGTGGCGGAATATTTATTCGAGGATCTTGCACGCATTCCTGTTGAAGTGGAATACGCTTCCGAATTCCGTTACCGCAATCCTGTAATTTATGAAAGCGATGTTGTGATTGCGATTTCACAATCGGGAGAAACTGCCGATACGAAAGCGGCGATCGAACTTGCGAAATCAAAAGGTGCAACCATTTTCGGAATCTGTAACGTTGTTGGATCAAGCATTCCACGTCTTACACACGGTGGTTCATATACGCACGCCGGACCGGAAATCGGTGTGGCATCCACAAAGGCTTTTACGGCGCAAGTCACTGTACTTACCATGATGGCGTTGTTGCTCGGACACGAACGCGGAACAATTACCGAAAGGCATTATCATGAAATGCTTTCCGAACTCGAAGCGATTCCCGCAAAAATTGAAAAGGTTTTAAAACTGAATGACCAGATAAAATATCTCGCAAGCATTTTCAAGGACGCGAAAAATTTCCTTTATCTCGGACGCAGTTTCACTTTCCCCGTTGCACTCGAAGGTGCATTGAAGCTGAAAGAGATTTCCTACATCCACGCCGAAGGTTATCCAGCAGCGGAAATGAAACACGGACCGATCGCTCTCATTGACGATGAAATGCCGGTTGTTGTCATTGCAACAAAAGGCGCCTCGTATGAAAAAGTGGTCAGCAATATCCAGGAAGTGAAAGCGAGAAGGGGAAAATTAATCGCCGTGATTACCGAAGGCGATGAAGCGATGAAAAAAATGGCGGATTACGTAATCGAGATTCCGGAGACCGATGAAAAATTGGCACCACTTGTTTCCGTCGTTCCACTGCAATTGCTCGCATATCACATTGCAGTCATGCGTGGATGCAATGTTGATCAGCCAAGAAATTTGGCGAAGTCGGTGACGGTGGAGTAAATGAGGTTGGCGGTTTTCTTTCGGCAAAATTCTATATTTTTTTATTTCGATACTCAAAATAATTGGGTGTCCGCATTCGGGTCGCTTTTTTTCACTTTTATTCTTCGTGCTTTTTTAACAGTGGGGTAAAATTTGCAATCCTCCGAAGGAAATCCTACGGACCTCTCGCAAAAGCGAAACTTCAAATCAAACCCGACACTGAAAACTGTTCCTAATCCCACATGAAAATTTTCGGATTTTGCTCGAACGATTTCATTTTTTCATCGGATGAAAAAACGATTTCGAAAAAATCCATCAGCGGCAAAAGTCCAAATCCACCGCCCAATGTCAATACATACGCAACGGGAACATAAGGAGCGGTTCCCAGATAAATACGGTGCAATCCGAGAATCCCGAAGGGAACCGGAAACGCAAGAACGGCCGCAACAAATCTCCGCTTCTCGATATCCGACTTGAAAATTTTTTTCGGAAGTGTATCCGAATCCATTTTCAATTCAACAGAATCTTTTGCAATGGTATCGCCCGGCGAAAAACAAAACAGGATCACTTGTTTTTCATTGGCAGACAAATGCTGGAATGAAAAAAGAAAAAAGAAAAAAAATAATTGCCGAAAAATCTTCACCTGAATCGTTTCTTGTTACTGCCGCAACAAAAACGGGAAGTCAAAACTGACTCCCCGTTCATTTTTATTTTTTGCGATTTACTTCCCGCCGCCAAAACGCGCATTGACTCCGGCCGAGAGATAATATGGAAATCCCAAAGCCAATTCCGCATTCACACCGATATTCGCCGTGAAAAAATAACGGATTCCGAATATGGCTTGTGGCCAAAAATGCGGCTTGATCAATTTGGTAACGTCGAGCCCATAAATATTCGGTGCATTCGTGCTCGATGACCAATAGGAATATCCCAAACGCAAACCGAAATACGGATCCAAATCATCATTGTCGCCAAAATGGAACAATGCACGGATGGCAGTGTTGTTTCTTGCAAAACGGTAATGGAAATTTCCCGTCACCGTATTTCCAAGACTGTCTTGGTAGCTGCTCCATTTTACATTCGCACCCTGATAAAATTGTGCAACACCCAAACTGAAACGATCAGTGATGCCATAATCAACCGTTCCGGAAATTCCGGGAATTACACTTGTGGATACTCCTGCAATCGTATTGGCCGCATGGAATGTGGATGTCACTACAAGTCCGACCAAACTGAAAGCCCCATTGACACCAACAACAACTTGTCCTTGGTATTTTTGTGCGGCAACCTGTTTCGGTGTCGCAACGAAAACAAGCATAATTGCTGCGATGGCAATACACATTGATTTTTTCATTTCTGCTTTTTTAAAAGTTTAATTCAGGATTTTTATTTCGCGAGTTGCAAACGGCGTGCCACTTCGTCCCAATTTACAACATTCCAGAATGCGGTAATATAATCGGGGCGACGATTTTGATAATTCAAATAATACGCATGTTCCCAAACATCGCAACCGAGAATCGGCGTTCCTTTCACATCGGCAATGTCCATCAACGGATTATCCTGATTCGGAGTGGAACAGATGGCGAGTTTTTTATCGGCACCGACAATCAGCCAAGCCCAGCCTGATCCGAAACGTGTTGCACCCGCCGCAGCGAATTGTGTCTTGAACGTATCGAAATTCCCGAATGCGGAATCAATGGCAGAAGCAAGATCACCTTTCGGAGCGCCGCCTGCATTCGGTCCCATCACCGTCCAGAAAAGCGAATGGTTGAAATGCCCGCCACCATTGTTGCGAACGGCCATCGGATATTTTGAAATGTTCTTGCAAATGTCATCGATGGATAATTTTTCCGCATCGGTTCCGGCAATTGCATTGTTGAGATTGGTAATGTAGGCCTGATGGTGTTTGGTATAATGGATTTCCATCGTGCGAGCATCGATGTGTGGTTCAAGCGCGGGATATGCGTACGGAAGTTTTGGTAATTCGAATGCCATAGTTTTATTTTTTAGTTGATGTGTGAAACAATTCTGGATTTTCAGTTCTGGATTTTGAATTCTATCCAGATTCAAATATAGCAAATGGTTGTGCTGTACAAGAAGTTATTTTTTTATTCACACATTGATAAAATTGATGGGAAAAATCCCGGCGGATAATGCCCGGATCAGATTTTCCGCAATGCTTTCACAGCCGCTTTCAATCCCGCATCGGTGTCATTCCAGATTTCATAATAGGCGCCATTGCCCCACATTTCCCTTGCAATGTAACTCTTCATGTAATTGCGAATCAATGTTTGCGACCGCTTGAGTTGTGCGTCATTTTTCACCACACCGTTTTTTTCACCGACGGAAATCAAATCATTCAGCATCGCATCCGTAATCAAAAAGGTTTTCCTGAAATTTTCAATTCCGCTTTTCTCGAGTGCCGCCTTATGCTGCTGGACAAAATCAATGGACCAAATCGTAAAAATATCCTTGTAAAAAAGATTGTTGAGATACGTTGATCCGTCACCCGTATCAATCGGAACAAAAATATCGGGCATGATTCCGCCACCGCCATACACGGTTTTCCCTCCCGGTGTTTTGAATTTCAACGAATCCGGAAATTTTGTGCTGTCGGCATTCAACAACTCTCCGTCATTGTAACGGTTCTGTTCATCCGCTTCATACGCTTCCAATCCCTTGTTGTACGGTTTCTGCACACAACGGCCGGTCGGTGTATAATAACGCGCAATGGTCAAACGGAAAGCGGAACCGTCGGTTAATTTTTTTTCCTCAAGCACCAATCCTTTTCCGAAAGTGCGGCGACCGATAATTGTTCCGCGATCATTGTCCTGAATCGCTCCCGTAAGGATCTCACTTGCCGATGCGGTATTTTCATCCACGAGAATGGCAAGCGGCATTTTTTCCAATTTGCCTTTGCTCGTCGCAATGCTTTTATGTTCCCCGTCGGCACGGCCTTTTGTGTACACAATCATTTTTCCAGCAGGAAGGAATTCATCGGCAATGTCTGTTGCCGCATCCAAAAAACCGCCACCGTTTCCACGCAAATCCAAAATCAGTTTTTTCATTCCGTGATGCAAAAGTGTATCCGTCGCTTTCATGAATTCATCGTAACTCGTTTCTGCAAAACGCGAGAGACGGACATAACCGATCGTATCGGTGATCATGTAGGCGGATTCCACACTGAAAATAGGAACGCTTCCGCGCGTGAGCACAATGTTCATGAGTCCACGCACCGAAGGACGCTTGATCGTCACCGTCACTTTTGTTCCTGCCGCACCACGCAATTTCCCGCGGATGAATTTTTCATTCGCCGCATTTCCGACAAGCAACGTATCATTCGCCTTTATGATTCTGTCGCCCGAACGCAAGCCGGATTTTTCGGAAGGGCCGCCTTGTACAACCTGATCCACCACAAGCGTGTCGTGCAAAAAAAGATACATGATTCCGATTCCCTCGAAATTTCCCTGCAAAGGCTCATCCATCGCCTTCACTTCATCGGCAGTAAAATAATCGGAATGCGGATCGAGATGCTGCAACATTTCCTCGAGTGTAATATCAGTCAGCTGTGACGCATTTACGGAATCGACATAATTCGCCTGCACATAGCCTAGAACGGCTTTTATTTTTTCGAATGATTTATCTGTCGAGGAATCCTTTCTCCAATTTCCCAATCTGCTTCCAAGCAACACACCTGCTGCGAGAGAAACGCCAACGATCAACGGCAACCAGATAATCAGTTTGCGCATTTTATTTTTTTTCGGTGGATTGGGAACGGACAACTTCCACTCCGAATTTTTTCAGGAAATCAACACCTTCATCATTCGGGATTCCCTTGTATTCCGCATAGGAATTCTTGAAGATGACTTTCCTGATTCCGGTGGTGTAAATGATGCGGGCACAGGAAATGCAAGGGGAAAGTGTGATGTACAACGTGCAGCCTTCAATGGGAACATTGTTTTTCGACGCATAAAGGATCGCATTCATTTCCGCATGCAGCGCCAATGAACAACTCCCCTTGCTGTCGCGCGGACAACCTTCTTCGGGCCATTCCAAATCGCAGTTGTGTGTGCCTGCCGGCGGACCGTTGTAGCCAAGTGAAATGATGCGCGTGTCTTTTGTCAGCACAGCGCCCACTTTCGCTTTCACGCAATGCGAACGCAAGGCAAGATTTTCTGCGAGATCCATGTAGATCTCATCGAAGGAAGGACGTTTGGATTTTGCTGTCATGGAAAAATTGAAGCACAAATGTCGGGTTTTTTACCGAAGAAATATGTGCAAACGGCAAACGAAAAATTATCAGTGTGCACGCAAGGGAAGATTGAGCGAGTCGAGAAGTGCGGCTGTTTTCAAGGAGTTGTTTTTTAAAATGTAGATCAGCGGGTCATTGGAGATTTTCCGTATCCGTGGATTACGTTTCAATTGTTCCGCAAACGAATCTTCATAAACCGCAACAAAAAGAACGGTGGACCTGATTTTATTTTCCTCTTCCTTCAGCACCCATGTCCGTCGATCCAAAGCGGGTTCGATGGTTTGCGGAAAATTTTCTTCCATGCATGGGCAACCGTAATTGAGAAGGTGTTTGGTATACTGATCGCCGATGACAATCAATTCCGCGTGTTGCTCTTGCGCAACTTTATGGATCGTGTCGCATAATGTTTGGAGTGACGCGACCGGATAAACAAACATGTTGTGCTCTTTCTTCTCTTCCACTTCGCGGTGAACGGCACTTGAAACCGTGGAGCATTTTAGGATGAAAAAGCAAATCGCCAGCAACAGGATGGAAATGATTGCCCTGTTGTTTTTCGTGTCGACATTTAATCTTGAAATGAAAATGGCCAACAAAAACGGAATGCCGATGAACATGCGCGACCAGGAATAAAAAACCGTCGGATAGCCGTCGTTCACCTTGTTGATTCCCAATGAAAAAACGAGCAAGGCAATTCCTGCCAACAATGCAACTGCCGATTTTTTTTCTTTTTGCCTGTACAGCAGGAATGAAATGAAAAGCAACAGGACAAAAATCATCCAGCCCATTCCCCAAAAAACGGGAACAACATCGTTGAAGAAATGAATGATGGAAGCTATTTTCATGGATGCAAAAGAGAAATGCAGCGGCCATGAAGCGTGCACGATATTTTCAGGATGTACGCTGTAAAAATGAACGGCAAGATACCAGATGATTGCAGGAGGAATTGCACCGAGAACTGTTTGGAAATAAAACCGTCTGTCGGAATGGTTTTCCAAAAGCAGGAAAATGCCAAGGGGAAAATGGACAAGCATGGCATTGGGATTTGCAAACAGTCCCAACATTGCCGTAAAACCGAAAATGAAAAAGCGGAATTTGTTTTGCGTGAACAAGGTCAACGTGGCAAAACCAACAAAGAAAATTCCCACGGCGCATCCCCTTGAAATTGCAGTAACCATTCCGAATTCATTGGGCAATAAGATCAGGATGGAAAGAACAAGCAGCGATTGCAACTCCCGCTTATTCCTGAAAAGCAGGATGGCCAGGAGAAAATACGGAAGCAACGTCACCAAACTCATCATCACGGTCAATGCAACCGAATATGGAATTCCCATTTTTATCAGGGGAATCGCAAACAGGCTTTCCAACATTGTATTGTAATTCTGTCCGAAAAAAAACGGCTCGTGGAAATTTCCCGTGGAATATTCTTTCGCGCCGAACCACATGATCGATTGGTCATCATCCACAAAACGGAACGTGAAATGTTCCAGCAGCAACCAACGGTCAACAATGACAAGGAGAAATAAAAACCAAAATGCGATTTTGTACCGGTGAGTGAAAAGGAAGTCCAAGGATTTTGACATCGGAACAAATAGGTAAAGGGAGATTTCCCCTTTCAAAAATAGAGATAAAAAATTCCCTCGAGGAAGTTCGGGAGTACAGCCGTTCCAATTTTCAGCTTTGCGGCTTCCTACTGTCAACTCAATTGAAAATCATTCCGTCGTTGTGGCGGGATCATCGGAAAGATAAACATGACCGTCCTTAATAGAGGAGTTATATGCCTTTTGTATGATGACTTTGATATTTTTCGCCATGTAAGCATCGGTTTGTTCTAAAAGGAAAAACATGGCAGCGCTTTTGGCATTATTTGGAAAATCCGCCCTTCTTTTTTCCCGAATCACAAAACCAAACTGATGTTTCCCTTTTTCAAATATTGTTTTCCATTCGCAGCCGTTGTTGTCATGTAATAATCCAAAACCTGGGAAAACATTATTTGTCCGCGATAACTTCCATCCCATTTGAAATTCGGGTCGGTTGATTCAAAAACCTTTTCGCCCCAACGGTCATAAATGGCGATATAAAAAGTGTTGATGCAGGACGGGTTTCTCGAATGGATCAGCACAAAATCATTTTGTCCGTCGCCATTCGGGGAAAAGGCATTCGCAATGGAAATATCCGACGCACATTCATCTTCAACATTGACGGTAATGCAAGCTGTTCCCCTGCAATTGTTCGAGTCGGTGATGTTCACACAATATTTTGTCGGAGCTGTTGGTGAAACAACAATCGACGCACCGCTCGCTCCATTATCCCATGAATAATTTGTTCCGCCGGAAGCGGTAAGCGTTGCATTTCCTCCCAGCACAATTGTTGTGTCGGCAGAAACAATGATCGGCAAGGAACAGCAAGTATATTTTGCAACAAAAATATCTTCACCGTCCTGTCCCGCCAAGGATGTTGAACCCACCGCAAAAGGATTCAGTTCATAATCGCCTCCTATGTAAGCGTTGCCAAAAGCATCGGCACTTACACCGCATTGGTCATCGCCGCCGCTTCCCAATGCCGATCCGCAAATCACATTTCCATCCGTATCGTATTTGACAATGAACATCGGATCAAACGACGGCAATGGACGTGCAAGCGTAAGTGAATCAAATGTGATGGTGGAACTTTCAAATGATCCGGTTACATAAAAATTTCCAACAGCGTCTGCACTCACGGAATAGCCTTTGTCATCACTTGTTCCCGATGCACTTTTCGCCCAAAGCACATTTCCATTCGCATCGTATTTTGCCAAAAACAAATCGGCGCCACCGGAATTCGTAAGTGTGGTTGCGCCGAATGCAAGAGCGGGACTGCGGAAATATCCGGTCATAAAAACATTTCCGTTTGGATCTGCGCTCACCGAATAACTGTTCTGGCCTGTTCCCGATACGCCTTTCGCCCACAACACATTTCCATTCGCATCGTATTTCGCCAAAAACAAATCCGACGCGACTGTATTGGTGAGTGTGGTGGAACCGAATGTAATCGTAGGACTCGAAAAATATCCCGTGATAAAAGCATTTCCGCTGACATCTGCACTTACGGAATAACATTCATCGGTGTTTGCGCCCACGGGATTTTTCGCCCAAAGCACATTCCCATTTGTATCGTACTTGACAAGAAATACATCATAGCCGAAACCGGAATTGGAAAGTGTCGTTGTACCGAAAGCAATCGATGGCCTGAATTCGCCTGTTGCAAATACATTTCCCGCCGCGTCTGCACTTACGGAATAACTGATTGCATCCGTTCCTGCACCTTTTGCCCAAAGTGCATTTCCATTCGCATCATATTTTGCAATGAACATTCCTCCCGGATTCGTGAGTGTGGTGGAACCGAAAGTGATGGAAGGGCTTTGTGTAAAACCCGTTACAAATACATCACCTGCAGCATCGGTACATACCGAATTCCCACAATCCAATCCTGATCCTCCTGCATTTTTCGCCCAAAGCAAATTTCCTGTCGCGTCATATTTAATGAGAAACATATCGCCGGCGCCGGAATCGTAGATTGTGGTGGAACCGAAAATTATGCTGGGAGTGTCGAAATATCCTGTTGCAAAAACATTTCCCGCTGCGTCAGTGCTTACAGCATATCCTTCGCAGTCATAGGGAAATTGGGAAACGGAACCTTGCGCCCAAAGCCAATTGTTTATTTGCGCGAAAAGGTTTGCGGAACAACAGATGAGAAATAAAAACGGGAAAATGAACTTGTTTTTCATTGTCAATTTATTTCGCACTCCCTGGTTGAATGAAGAAAAACAATTATTTTAAAGCAAAAAATTACCGGGGATGGTATCCTGAAAAAATTGATGCTCAAAGTTAAACTTTAGTTCGGATTATTCCGGAGTTCCAAAACCTGATGCACGAGGGTACACTTCACTTCAAAATTATCTTTCCCTCACCAATCATTTCCTCGGCATTGGAAATGCGATAGAAATAAATTCCTTTCGGCTGTGACTGAAGGTCTATTGTTGTTTGACCGGTGTTCAATTGGGTTGAAAATATCTTTTCCCCAAGCAAATTGAATATTTCCATTTCCGATCCTCGCTTGGCGCACGTCAACATGAAAATCCCGTTGGAAGGATTGGGGGAAAGCTGAATGCCATTCACGGCAGAATTATTCTCAACGGAAGTAACTACCGGAGGGACTTTCAAAATAAAAACATCCTTGCGCGAAGTACTTCCCCAATTGCTCGTGAACACAATCCAGTTGCCATCCTTGCTGATACATCCTTTGGGTGACGACCAATACGCATTGCCACCTCCATTCACCGCATAATCCGAAAGGAAATCGCTGTGGTGATGCGCAAGCCGGCGAACATTTTCCAGCCCGTCGGTGGAGACTTGAAATATTTCATTCCTGAATAATCCGGAGTTGGGTGAATTGTTCGAGACATAAGCGCTGAGTGTAATCCAATTCATGTCATCCGCCAAAAGGGAACCGTGATAATCCTGGCTCCAGTCGTTATTCAAGTCGAGAACGGAAAAGAATGCCGAAGGGTTTGTGCAACTCCTTCCAACAAGCCGGTTGTTCCAATCGTCATGGCCGAATACGGTTCCATTGCCCATGTCGCCATGCCCCGGAGCCCAATACAATCCGGGCGTATTGGGATTGGCGGGGCCTCCATCGGTAATGTCGGAAAAAATATTTGTTGACAAATCAAGTATACGCGCCTGCACAACATACTGTCCGGACTCAGCCAATTTCAGAATCAGGAAATTCCCGCTGCGGTCGGGTTGGCATTCATCCAAATCGCTTTGCAGTCCGGAAATGAATTGGTCGGTGCTGCTTCGCCAAGTCAAAAAGCCGACGACGTTCCAGTTGCTGTCTTTCCAGGTAAATGAAAAAAGGTCATCGTTTGTGTGATTCTTGTTCATCTGCCAACTGTGCGCACCGGATGGCAACGCCGAAGAAAGGTCTTTCACCAGCGAATACGTTTGTGTACTTACATTATACGCGTACAAGTGCAGATCGCGGTCGTGCACAAAAATCAAATCGGGATCAACATCACTCCATATTGCATCTTCCGCATTGGGCGCAGCTCCTGACGGGCAATTCGAGGCAAATGCCACACGTTTGTTTGCAATCGCAAAATTATTCGGGTCAAAATCATAAAGTGTCGGGCCGATATTCGTTTGCATGACATAAAGCCGGGTGCTGTTCATGTTCATTGCCGGCCAATAGGCGTAAGCATTGTGGTTGTCATTTCCGTCGGTGGAATCCGTCACGCGCATGAGCGTGGTGTTGAAGGTGGGGTCGACAAAAGTATTTCCCGCCGCCGGAAGAATCGGAGGTGGTGGCTCGGGATAAATATTCAGATCCGTAATTTGCGACTGCAGCTGGCTTCCGGAAACCAAAAGGAAAACGGAAACAAAAAAGTAAAATCGTGTTCTCATTTTTTTGCAAATCACCGTGCCTTTTCCCGGCGTGATTCCATTCCTCAAATCTAAGCTTTCACCTCTTTCCAATTACACTCAATGATTTTCCTTTTCCGTCAGCATCCCCTTTTCATCATAATATTCCCAAACACCTGATTTGGTTCCGGAACATTTTTTCAATTCATATCCATTCTTTTCCGAATAGGAATAGCCTGCATACTGCCCTTTCATTTTCACCTTACCATTTGGATAATAACAGATGAAAGGGCCAACTGTACAATCGGAATATTTCAATCCTTCATAAATCAACCGTTCCTTGGTGTCATATAATTTCATCCAGAAGAATTTTCCACTATCCAGATATCCGGAAACCATTTTATAATTGTCAATGTATTTTTGGATGCTGTCAGCCGGGCATTGTTCCGCTGTATCGAATGGGCACCAATTGCCTCCCCAACTCGAGAAGGAATTTCCATTGTGGTAAGTACAATAAACGTTGTAAACTTTTACCGTGTCGAGTGTCGTTTGACTTTTCATCGCGCAAGGTGACAAGGCAAGGGCCATTGCAAAAAGTGAAAACAACAATGTGTATTTCATGCGAAGGGATTGTTTTTTGATAATGTAAAACGGGGAGAAAGATACTCGCGAATCATTTATTTTTTTGCATCCGGATGCTGCGTCAACCATTCCGCATATTTTTCAGCAAGAAAATGATTGCCGTCCTTTTCATAATTTTCATTGGTCCATACAGTGAAATGATCGCCGGGATAATAGGCGAACTCAAATTTCGAATTCAGTTTTTTCATTTCTTCCTCCAACAGTTTTACCGATTTGTCGAGCGAAAAATTGTCGGAAGTGCCTGCGGTAATCCTGATCTTGTCATTGATGAGCGGCTGCAGTGTTGTCCAATGCGTTCGCAACAAGAGCGAAATATCATACGCCGCCCAATGTGATGCCACCACGCTATCGATGGCACCGGTATTCGGATCGCAGATGTTTTCGGGAATTCCATTTTTCTGCTTTCCGCCCCACACTGCATTCCACGACCAATATTGCTCACCGCGATAGAGTACATTTTCTATCCGGTAATCATCCTTGAAAAAGATCCATGGAAGTCCGCCGGTTCCAGCAACCGTGCCATCCAATCTCAAAGAGGAGTCCCCATCGTAAAACATATTCTTCGCTTCATAAATATTTATCATTTCCAAATTGCGGAAATCAACTGGATCGGGAGAGCTGGACCAACAACCTGCAAATGTTTTCGGATAATTGATTTGCAACCACAGCGATGCCCATCCGCCACTGCTGTGCCCTGTCACCAGGCGAGCACCATTGCAACGGAATTTTTTTTCCAATGCAGGAATGAATTCGTTGACGAACGCATCACCCCAAGGGCCGTTGTTCGCACTGTTGGCATACGTGCAGTGTCCGTAAGGGCAATTGCCGTCGAGGAACACGTGGATGGTGGAAACGGAATCGATCTTCCAACTCTGTATACTGTCGCCGGAGTTCCAGTGATAATCTCCTCCGTAACCGAGAATGACAAACACTACAGGAAATTTCCGCGTGACATCGGTATAATATTCGGCAGGAAGATTGACAGCGCCATCTACAGTTGTTTCCCTTTTATAAAAAGCGGTGAGCAAGTCGGAATGCACTTTGAGTTCTTTCATGAAAGGCAATTCCTGAAATGTTTGGTGTGGAATGACCGAATCGCAAGTGATGGAAAATAACTGATTGGAATTTTTTGTGAGGTCGAGTTTCACGGATGCATTGTACATATTGTCGGGACTCGATCCAATGTTGCGCCCTCCCGTATTGCGGTCCCACACAACCTGCGCATGATATTCGCCGCGTTCAATGTCGGACAGCTTTGTGGGATAAGCCACAGCTGCGTCATCGAACACGACTGTTGCATTCGGTTCAATATCTTTTACGGTGATTGCAAAACAACAGAACGGAGGAATATTGTCGATACAATCTTTCGGGGATTTCACTTCTTTGGAAAGATACAGGATGACCTTCCCGGAAAATGGTCCGGCGAATGCAGCTGAAGAATAAGAGGCTTGTATTTTTTGCGCGTGCATCATTGTATTGCACAGGCACAGCAACATAAGGAAGCGGAATTTTCTTTTCATAGGGATTATTTTTTTCTTCTCCATGTATTGCCCGGAATGTGTTTTCCTTATTCAGATAACACATTCATGTAACAAGATAGATTTTACTTTTTAATAAAAACAAAAAAAGCTTCTCGAAGATTGAGAAGCCTTTTTGTTTTCAGGAATGAAAATCACAAGCTGCTTTTATCACTGTCCACGATAACATTACTTCGAACAGTTGGAGAAATCAATTAATGATTTCTCCTTTGTTATTCGCCAATTTTTCTCTCCATTTTTGGAGTTCCTCCGGTGTCAGTTTAACCCAATCCGTTACTTCCCCAACGATTTTCAACGGTGCTTGGCTGCGAAATGAACGTGTCGGATTGCCCGGGAATTTTTTGTCTGTAACGTTTGGATCATTTTCAAAGCTCCCTGTCGGTTCAATCATATAAACACGTCCGCGTCCATCACCTTTGGCCAATTCTGCTGCAAGTCCCGCCCCATTAATCAAGGCTGTGAAATAAATGTGATTCATGATGACTTCCTTGTTGTAATTGGACCTGGACCCTGCCGTCAGCAAATCGCCGATTTGCAAATCTGCTTTTGTCCCATGATAAAACGGTCCATTGTCAGACGGTTTGTCATTGAACGAATTTGCCAATTCATGATTCTTTTTTGCGTTGTCGAGGTCGCCTAACTCCTCATAACATTTGGCAATATTCGAATACAGGGAAGGAAAAATCCCTTTGACATAGTCGTTATTTATTTTTTTTGCCAACAGCAAAGTTGCTTCGGCCCATTTCAATTTGTCGGGTAAATTTTCTTGGTGTCGGGTTACGTAATGGGCGGCAATGAATTTTTCAAAATCGTTTGTCGCTTCATTCCAAGCTTGAAGAAATATCCTGCTTGCTTCTTCAGGTTTGCCTTTTCCTTCCAAGTCCATGCCATGGAGACAGAGTTTGACGATATTGTTATTGGGGCTGAATTCCATTTTCCAATTATTTTGTCTGTCAATTATTGTAAGTGAGATTATGATAAAATCCAACCTAGTAAAGAGATTAACTTAACTTCGCCTTCCAAATTATTTCTGAAATTGATTTGAATTTGCTAACACCAAGTTGTCCCCGTTCGTTTCTTGCTTTTGACCCTGGCTTTTTCAACTCCTTTTCAATGGATTTTCTGCTTGTCTGATATATCACAGTAGGGTTAAATTTCGAGTCAAGCATTACCAAGAACACATAGTCCCATTCCTTATCCAATTTAATACTTCCAATCCGTTGTCCTTGTTTGGAGTCATGCTGTAAAACCCTGCCTTTGATTTGAATTCGATCCTTGCCTTTTTTGGATTTCCGAAAAGCATCATATCCGGCAGTTCTTGCCTCACAAACCTCAAGACCAAGTAAACGGATTGCTTCGTACTCAGCAATTTCTCCCGTCACACCTAAAGGTTTTCCAGTTAATTCTCGATATTGAGTTGCAAGCGTTTTAATTTTCCCGAGAATTTTTTCGGCTGCCAACAAATATTTCTTTGTATTCATTCTAAAGTTTGATTGATTCATTTGCCTAAAACTAAAATTTTCCGCACCTGTCCGCACACGAAACTCCTTTTCCAAAATTTCATCTTCCTCAAACCACTCCTCCCAAAACGCAAAAATAACTCATTTTCACCTCTGAAAACGGCCATTTTTGCTTTTCGTACCCCGAAGCTTTCTAGACTCGAACTTTTTAACAATTTTGGAAAAAATCGGAGAAATAGTTTTAATACTGGAAAATCGCCTTGCTCAACAATAAATCAATAAGTGAATATTTATTTCTTTTTAGCTTTTTCAAAAACGCCCAACGTTTTAACATCTGAGGTCGGATAAATAAATTCTTCAGTAACTCCATCCGCTATCAAACGATTTCTAATATGTTCGGCAAGTTTTTTGTGAATATTAAAACACCTACAAAATCTATAATTTTTTGCATCATCCTCTGAATTATCATCTCTATATAGTTCGTCGCCTACCATTTCAATCGGCTTGGACGGATCATAATTCCACATAAAAACACCTTCCTGATTCATAATGTTTTTACTACTATTTAAGGAGAACAAAATGCCTGATTCAATATCCTTATCACTAAAGTATGCTAATTTGAATCCCATTAAATGTTCTATTTTAGTTATGTGAGAGATAAAGCCTGATCCTGATATTTTTTGCCTATCAAACAATTTTCTTCCTTCAATGTGTTTTTCCATTTGCTTTCTTTTCTTTTCATCTGTCGCAATTTTCCCAATTACTTCCTTGAGTAGAGGTTGTTCTATGCTTGATATGGCTTGTTCCATTAGAACTCGCATATTACTTCCTTCAAAATCCTTCTCTTCAATATAAAAAACAGAGAAGTAATCTTCTATTTCAATTGTTCCAGAATTTGGGGTCAATCCATCTAACGCAAAAAAAAGAGCATTTTGAAATTTATAAGTCCAATCTAATAAAGGGGTCGGACAACCATGATGTTGCAAGTATCCTAAAATTGAAATTGTATTTTCCGTATCAATATGATTAGCTTTTAACAATTTTTTTATCTGATCTCCAAATTCCATTTTGCCATTTTCAACTATTGCTTCGATTAATTTTTTATAACTATCTTCCTTTTCAAATAATTTTTCGGTTAACCAACATCTTTGCAGTTTATTATATAATCTCCATTTAGCTTCTCTCTGTCCTCTAAATAGACTGTCTGTTTTATTCTTGAAATCTTCGTACACCTTTTCAAAATGCTCGACTGTATTAATATTGTATTGGTCAAAGCTGAATGATTTTTGTAAGAGCGATCTATATTCCGAACCAAATTCAGGATGAAAAGGAGGAAGGCTAAAATGAGATAAAAACATTGCGCTCATAAAAGCACTTACTCTTGAACTTACTGTATCCGGGTCAACCTTACCATTTACAACTTTTATTTCACCTAAATCTTTTAAAAATTCAACATCTCTAATATTTTCCATTCCTCCATTATCCAAATGTTCTTTTAGAAATTTGATTTTTAAATCCAGATTTGATATTTCTCTTTTAGCCATTTTTTAATCTTCAAACACATTCATTGTGAATAATTTCGATCTATCTTCTACTGAAAGATACAAAAACGACAAAAGCGCCTCAAACTGAGACGCTTTTAATCTTACTATACCCCGAACCTTCCCCGACTCGAACTTTTTGAGGGATTTACTAAAAATTGAACAGTTGTCTCGAAATAAGTTCTTACGAAAGATTTCTAATCATCGCAAAAAGAATTCTCGAAAGTTCATCTGCGTTTTTCGACAGCATTTCAAACTCTTCCCTTGAAATGGTCAATTGGTCAGAAAGGATATCCAATACCGCAACACATTCAAATACCGATGCGCGGGCAGTAGTAAAATAATTCTTCCTGTCCGCTTTGGAAAATTTCCTGAACCTTCCACAATATTTAACGCCACACTAAATGAAGCCCGACCTAATTGATCCTTAACATACGTATCTAATTTTCTGGTTAGAATTAGATTTTTACACGCTACATGAAAAGCCTTTGCCTTCTTATTAAACTTCAAGTTTTTGAAAATCAAACATACTCGGGTTGAGTTTTAGAGCGAGAAATGAGTGTGAGAATGAAGAAAAAAACAGAGATCAAAACTTCGCTTTCGCTCTGTTTCTCACTCTGTTTTTTCGTACACAGAAGCCCTGAATTATCGAACTTTTTCTGGGAGGATTGGGAACGGGTTAAAAAATTTGTGATGATTCGAATCAAGTGACAAAAATATTCAAAACAAGATCCTTCTATCGGATCAACATTACAAAACCACTTGCATTATAGATATGGTTGACATCATCAGTCAATTCAAGCACATAGTAATAAGTTCCATTACTAACTGATCTGCCATCAGCAGTTTTACCATTCCAAAATCCATTTAAAGAATTCCAATTATAAACCTGAACTCCCCATCTGTCATAAATAAAACATTTGACATTCTTCATACCATGTACTGAAATTTCGAAAACATCATTAATTCCATCACCATTAGGTGTAAATACATTTGGTGCAGAATAAAATTCATTTTCAATTACGTAGCAAACCGATGACGTATCCAAACATCCTGCATTGTCTGTTACAATAAGATTTGCACAAAAATTGCCAGTATCGGCCTCCGTAATAGCAATGCAAGGGTTTTCTTGATTTGAATTAGGTTGGTTACTAAAACTCCACTGCCAAGCTGATGCGTTTAGTGAATTATCTTCAAAGCATAATTGGTTATTGGAATTTAAAATAAAATATCCATTGGTTGCATTACTGGTGAATGATGCTGTTGGTCCGTTACTTGTTGGAATTGTCACATAAGCTGTGTCTGTTTGCCCATAATTATCAGTGGCTATTACCGAATAAGAACCAGCACATAAACCAGTGGCCATTGCTGAAGTTTGATTATTGCTCCACAGATATGTAATTGG
>CAYMZV010000033.1:0-22777 GCA_964394965.1 uncultured Chryseobacterium sp. | reverse complement strand
AACACTGGACCGCTACATCCTGAAAAAATTCCTCGGGACATTTGTCGTTTCCATCCTGTTGATCATTCTCATTGTTATCGTATTCGACATTTCCGAAAAGATTGAGGATTTCCTGAAACCGGACATTACCGTTCACGAAATCATTTTCGATTATTATGTCAATTTCATTCCTTATTTCGTCAATCTTTTCTCCCATCTTTTTGTTTTCATCTCCGTCATCTTTTTCACATCGCGCATGGCGGCGCGCACGGAAATTGTCGCCATACTCTGTTCGGGAATAAGCTTCAACCGTTTTCTCCGTCCGTACATCATCGGCGCTTCACTCATTGCCTTCACTTCCATTTTTCTCAATACATGGTTGATTCCCATTGCCAACAAAACGCGGTTGGACTTCATGAACAAATACATTGACAAGGATTATGTTTACAATGGCCGTGACATTCACCGACAAATATCTCCCGGGGTTTTCATTTACATGGAAGCCTATAACAGCATCGAGAATACCGGATCGCGTTTCACGATTGAAAAATTGAAAGGGCAGGAATTGGTGATGAAACTTTCTGCAAGGGAAATCAGGTGGGACAGTTTGAAAAACGATTGGGCGATTCTCGATTACAGTTGCCGTTTCATAAATAGACGGAAAGAATATTTGACGAAAGGCAATGAAAAGGATACAGTCTTGAATTTGAGTCCGAAAGATTTCAGTCGCGCGGAAAACAGGACGGAAAGCATGACATCGCCCGAATTGAGTGCATTCATCGAGAGTGAAAAAATGAAAGGTTCCGATAATGTGCAACTGTATGAAATTGAAAAATACAAGCGCATCGCATTTCCATTCGCCACTTTCATTCTCACCATCATTGCAGTTGCCGTCTCAAGCAGGAAAGTCCGTGGCGGAATCGGACGTCAATTGGGTTTCGGGATTTCACTCAGTTTCATTTTCATTTTCTTCATGCAACTTTTCATTTCCTATGCACAGTCGGGTGTCATACCCGCATACATAGCCGTATGGATTCCCAACGCAATTTTCGCCGTGATTGCAATTTATATGTTGAGGAAAGCGCCGAAATAGTTTTTGAAAACCTGAATCCTTCAAAGTAAACCCGACCAGATTTTGGAGTCGGCGAATTTTCCGGAAAAGTCGATTTCATTCGAGAACAATCCATACACAGCCGAACCGCTTCCGCTCATGCTGGAATAAATTGCGCCGAGATCATACATCTTTTTTTTCAGTTCGGCGATTTCGGGGAATTTGATGAAAACACTTTTTTCAAAATCATTTTTCAAAACATCTTTCCATTGATCAACCGGAGTCGAAATGATTTCCTCGAGCGAAGCCGCTCTTTTCTGGGGAGTCACACCGGCGTATGCTTCGCCTGTGCCCACATGAAAGTTCGGATAGGCGATCAGGATAAAATATCCTTTCAATGAAATGTTGATCGACTCGAACTGATCGCCTTTCCCTTCCGCAAAAACAGGTTTGTTGGTAATGAAAAACGAACAGTCGGCACCGAGTTGTTTTGCATAATGGTGCAATTCGCCCCAAGCCAAATTCAGTTCAAACAATTCATTCAGTGCGCGGATGAAAAAAGCGGCGTCCGAAGATCCTCCTCCCAAACCGGCACCGATCGGAATCATCTTGTGCAAATGGATTTTTACCGCAGGCATCGGATAATCTTTTGAGATGAGATTGTAAGCGCGTACACAAAGGTTTTCCTCCACCGCCCCGGGAATAGGAATTCCACCCGAGGAAAAATCCACACCCGTGTTTTTCGATTCATCCGGCAACACTTCCAGGATGTCGTTCCAGCCTACCGGATAAAAAACAGTTTCGATATTGTGATAACCGTCCGCACGTTTTTCAACAACATGCAAGCCAAGATTTATTTTTGCGTTGGGATACAAAATCATAAGTCTCAAATGTAATCACAATCCGAAATTTCCAATTGCCATAACTCTAACTGTAAATTAACAAATTGGAAATTCCCATTTCAGTACCTTTACCATTCACTAAAAATAATCCCATGAAAAAAATTCTACTCGTTTCCCTTCCCATCATCTTGTCAGCGTCTTTCCTTTCGGCGCAAGTCACGATCAACTATGCCACCCATGGCATCAGTGTCGGAAATGTTTTCTCCTGTTACAGTGCCGATACAACCGGAGTTCATCCCGGGCCAAGCGGTTCCAGCCAGACATGGAATTTCAGCACACTGAATATCGGCTCGACATTGAGCACGACAACTTATGTTACGCCTGCTTCAACTCCTTATGCCGCTTCATTCTCAGGCTCCAATCTTGCCACCAATGACGGTTCCGGCGATTATGGATATTTCAACGGTTCTTCCTCAACGATTGCCTTGACAGGTGTGGCAAATGCATCCACGACAATTCCTTATTCCAATTCCGAATTGTACATGAATTATCCATTTGCATTCAACAACACCGCAACGGATAATTTCTATTCGACTTACACCAGCAATTCGTTCAATGTCATTCGCAGCGGATCGATTACACTCACTGCCGATGGTTCAGGTACATTGGTATTGCCTTCCGGAAGCTACAATGTACTTCGTGTCAAGGCGGTTCAAATGTTCAGCGACAGCTTCGTCGGTTTGTATTCCGCCCAATATGATTATGTGAGTTACTATTGGTACTCCGCCACGCAGAAATTCCCGTTGATGACATTCAACCAACTTTTGACGACTGCATTATCCAGTTCTTCTTATGCAGAATCCATCCTGATCAATTCGCAAGTCACCGGCATTGCGGAATCGCCGTCTCAAATTACCGGCATTGATCTTTTTCCGAATCCTGCCAATGAGAGTGCGCATTTGAATTTCACGGTTTTGGAAAATCAGCAAATCAATATTCTCGTTTCGGATCTCGAGGGAAAAACAATCCTGAACATCAACCGCGGCGAACTTGCTCCGGGCGAATACAATGAGATCCTTGATCTTTCCACACTTGCAAAAGGAATGTATTCCGTAAAAGTGCAAGGCGCAAAAAGTTTCGCTGCCGGAAAACTGGTCGTGGAATAATTCCTGCCTAGAGTTTCCGTTTGAAATTTCCATTTAAAAGATTGCCGATTTCCAATTGCAAGTTTGAAACAATGGGAATCGGCAATTTCATTTTTTCTTTCGTAAATTGGTGTAACATTAAAACAGGTTCCGTGAAGAAAAGATTATCCGTTTCCCTTGTTGCAATTCTGTCGTCAGCATTCCTTGTCGCACAAGTCACACTCACTTATGCCGTGCATGGAATAAATCCGGGGGATTCCTGCTATAACCATCCTGTTGATACGACCGGAATCAATCCGGGTCCAGGCGGAGCAAATCAGACCTGGAATTTCTCCAACGCAATTATTGACGTTGCCAACTTCTCGATCATCGGTTATATTTCACCGGGCAGCACTCCTTACGCCGCTTCTTTTCCAAATGCAAATCTCGCCATTGCCTATTCACCCGGATTTTACGGTTACTACAATTCACAATCAACTGCGATGGATTTGGAAGGTGTTGCAAATTCAACCGCAACAATCGTAAATTCCAACACACAACTTTTTTCACAATTCCCATTTACTTATCCAAATTCATTTTCCGATAATTTTTATTCTGCGTACATGGTTGCGTCTACACCTTATGTGCGGGACGGTGTGGATACCATAACGGCAGATGGCTACGGAACAATCCTTTTTCCTGCCGGGTCTGTTCCGGTATTGCGAGAAAAAATTGTCCAATACCTTCGCGATTCATCCGCGTCCTATGTTGTGCATTACAAATTTGTAACCTATCAATGGTATTCTGCGGCAGACAAATTCGCCTTGTTCGCCATTACGTATTCCACCACTTCAACATCGGCTTCAACAACGAATTCCAAAACCGTTTACATGAATTCAACGGTTCTTGGAATTGAAAAGAACGAGTTGCCGGAAATGGGAATGAATTTATTTCCGGATCCGGCAACAGACAATGCAAACATCCATTTCACACTTATGGGGAATCAGCAAATAAATATTCTGGTTTGCGATTTGATGGGCAAAACAATTCTGGAAATCAATCGCGGTGAACTTTCGGCAGGCGAATATTCCGAAACACTTCAGCTCTCCTCACTTTCAAAGGGAATGTATCTCGTGAAAGTGCAGGGAGACAAAAGTTCTGCGTGCAAAAAATTGATCTTGGAATAACCGGATCTCATATCGGGAATTCCAATTGGCAATTTCAATCCAAAATCTGCATCCTAAAATCCCAAATGCCCCCTTTTTAGTACTTTTGTCACTCACCAAAGAATTTAGCGATGAATTATCTTGACTTCGAGAAACCGATTGCAGAGTTGATTGAACTCCGCGACAAAATGATTCACACTTCCGAAAAGAATGGCGTGGACGTTTCAAAATCTCTCGCTGAAGTGGAAGAGAAAATTGCAACCAAGAAAAAAGATATTTACGGAAAGCTCACTCCTTGGCAACGTGTACAAGTGTCGCGTCATCCCGACCGGCCTTACACACTCGATTACATCAAGGCGTTGTGCGGGGAAAGTTTCATTGAATTGCATGGCGACCGTACAGTGAAAGATGACAAGGCGATGGTGGGCGGTTTCGGTTCCGTTGACGGACAAACAATCATGTTCATTGGTCAGCAAAAAGGCCGCAATACAAAATTGCGCCAGTACCACAATTTCGGAATGCCGAATCCGGAAGGTTACCGCAAGGCTTTGCGTTTGATGAAGCTGGCGGAAAAATTCAACAAGCCGATCGTTACACTGATTGATACGCCCGGTGCTTTTCCCGGATTGGAAGCGGAAGAGCGCGGACAAGGCGAGGCGATCGCAAGGAATTTATTGGAGATGTCGAAACTCAAGGTTCCCGTGATTTGCATTGTGATCGGAGAAGGCGCATCGGGTGGTGCATTGGGAATTGCAATCGGTGATCGTGTGCTGATGTTGGAAAATGCTTGGTACTCCGTCATCTCGCCGGAAAACTGTTCTACCATTTTGTGGAGAAGTTGGGAACACAAGGAGGAGGCTGCAACAGCAATGAAACTTACGGGTGAAGATATGCTCGGACAAGGTTTGATTGACGGAATCATTCATGAACCGATTGGCGGTGCACATTCCAATTGGGATGAAATGTTCGCAATCGTAAAAACGGAAATCATGAAATATCTCGCCGTCCTGAAACCGATGGATCCCGATAAAAGAATCACTGAACGGATTGAAAAATTCTGCAACATGGGAGTGGTGAATGAAGCCACAGATTCCGCTGAATAACACAGATTGATATTCACAGACCAAATACCCGGGGAAAATTCTTCGGGTATTTTTTTTCAACGGAAATCGGATTCGGTAATTTTATTGTGACGGAATATTTTTTGAAACAACATGGAAGTAAAGGTTGAAAACGGACATGAAGTGATTGACATCATCAGTGATGGTTTTGTCCATTGCGTAAAAATCCATCGACCGATTGTTGCGGACTGGTATGATTGCAGCGGTTCGGTTGGGAAATATTATGCTGTTGCCAATCTTGATGGAGCCGTGACGGAAAATCTGGTGAAGGAAATCAATCAGGTGTTGATTGACGGGAAAGACGGGGAAATATTTTCCGGTATAAAAAAATTCATGCGGCTGTTTTCTTCTGGAAATTATACGGTCACGATCAACAGAACCGGCTTCAAGGAATATGAATTGATTTATGCCGACCCGAAGGGGGATTTGAAAAAACGTGCGATCAATTGGGGGTATTATCCGCAGGATGAATGTTTTGTTTTCACACAGCCTTTTTCAACTGTCGACAATCAACGTGTTGCCTATTATGCGGAATTGATCAGGAACGGATTGAAACCCAAACCGGTTGTATTGCATTCCGGTTTTGTGGACAGGGGAAAAAATCCGGATGGAACGGATTGGGTGTACAGCAATAATTCCGCGTTTTTCATTCTGGATGGGCATCACAAATTCATGGCATACAAACAACTTGGAGTCGATCCCGAATTTGTGCTGATCGAAAAACAACTGAAGGGCGAAGATGATTTTTTTCTCCACAAGGACAATCTTTATTTTCAAATGGAATGGCTGCTCGATGATTTTCATAAAAAGCACATCATCAGTCATACCGCAAAAATTTTTCTGGATGCAACAAACAGGGAAATCAATTACAATCAATATCTGGATGAATACCTGAAAGAGACGAATTATATCGAGACTTCAGTGACCAAGATATTACTGGAAGCATTCAACAAAAATGAACCCGGTCATTCGAGATGGCTTATCCGCCGACTGGAAATGATGCGTCAAAAAATCATCGGTGGCGGAAAGTATTGGTTGAATTTCAAAGCGAAAGAAAAACAGGGATGGCAGGGAAAAAATTGCGAGACGCTGAAAGATTTCGATGATTGGTGCGTGGAGAATTTTCACGCCAAGTTTGATGAACTGAAATCGAGGTTACAAAATTAAAGTGAATGGCATTTCCACTTGCCTCCTGTCACCACTCCCCTATCACCGATTATACCAAAGCTCCAAATCCCTCACCGAATCGGGAACCGCAATTGTTCTTGTCAATGAAAAAGGATTGTAGTTGTATTCTTTCACATTCATCCCTTCTGCGGAAAAAACTTTTCCATCCACATCATTGTAACGCAACTGCGAGGGATTTATGCCGCTCGTCCACGTGAGCAATCCTACAGGCGAATAGGTGAATGTGTAAACGGTTCCATCGCTCATGCCGATCAATAAAGTATTGGGATCGATTTCCGCTGCGCTCGTCACGGTGCCCGCAGGAAGGACAATCGGTTCCCACAATCCATTCGCAAGTGCATCATAAATTTCAAGATGGCCTTGTCCTGCATTATTTCCAAGCACATAAACATCGTTCGAATCCTTTTCAAACATCGCCACGGCATTCATTCCCAAAAGCGTTTCCTGCAATGGAACCCCGTTGCTGATGTACACCACCATTTTTACAGTGGAGGAGGAAATGTCTTTCTGCTCGGAATAAGTCCTGTTGCCGATCTGGATATTGTGAATCGGATAAAATCCGTTGTCGCCTGTTCCGTTGAAAGCGACCACACCATTCTCATCCAATGATTTTACATGGTCATCATTTCTGTAACTCACTGTCAGCCGGGAATTGTTTGTTGACATCAATCCCCAATAAGGTTGTGTGGAGATCAACGGAGTAATTGAAAATCCGCTTGTCAATCCGTCAAGGCTCATCGCGCGCAAATTTCCAGTCACGCTTCCACTGAAATAAAGTTGTTGCCAATAAGAGCTCACTTCCATATCGCCGAAATCACTCGACTGGTTTGCATATTGCGCAGGCACCCAATTGGTATCCGTTTTATAGATCGTGAAATTGTTGCTGTTGGGGGTGATTGCTGCAAAAAATCCCTTGAACACACGTGGCACCGCCGTGACATAAATATTGCGATAGGAATTCTGGATATTGCTTCCATCGGAAAGCTGCGCATTGAGGTAATAACTTCCGGTAGCCAACCGAATGCTGTTCACCGGATAAATAAAATCCACATCGGCGGTTTTTCCATGCAACGGGAAAAAAACGGAAGGCATCACCTGAATCATCTGCGCATTCACCAATTTCACCTCGAGGGAATTCAACCCGTCATTATCCGTCAAATGCAATTGCACATGCAGTGTATCCATCACATTGATTTGGATTCCATTCGCAGGAGAAATCCAATTCACAACCGGATATTCATCATCCGTGCTTTTTTTGCAGGAGAAAAGGGCGATGGCGGTGAATGAAATCAGAAAAATAATTCTTTTCATACCTAAAGGTAATTCAAAGATGCAACGCTTTTGGGATTCCGGAATTCAAGATTTCGACATTCATTGTTCATTATTTTTTGAGGCAGGGCAAGCGGGAAAAAATCAAGATGCAAGACACAAGATGCAAGACACAAGACACAAGATGCAAGATGCAAGATGCAAGATGCTGAAACGCCAATTGGGACAATTTGAAGATTGAAAAAAAACCTTCCAACTTTTCAACTCCCCACTCTTATCGGCGAAACAGCAAGCGGGAAACTAATTATCTTTAACAAATGTACATCCCCTCGCATTTCCGCAATGAAAATCAGGATGAGTTGCTTGCATTCATGAAAGCGCATCCGTTTGCGGTTTTCTGTTGCAACGGGGAAAAAATCCCTTTCGTCACACATTTGCCATTTGTGGTTTCGGAAGAAAACGAAAAGACAATTCTCGCGAGTCATTTTGCCGCTGTAAATCCGCATTCGAAATTCTTGAAAGAAGGTGATGATGCGCTGGTGATTTTCAATGGACCGGATGCTTACATTTCCCCATCGCTGTACGACAAAAAGGAAAATGTACCGACGTGGAATTATATTGCCGTGCATGCAAGCGGAAAATACCGTTTGACGAATTCGAATGAACAAAAGGAAAAAGTGTTGCTCGCCATGATTGAGAATTTCGAGCCCGCTTATCGGAAACAATGGGAGGGACTTTCTCCCGATTATATTTCCGGAATGCTGAAAGGGATTGTTGCATTTGAAATCCGTGTGGAAAAACTCGAAGGGAAATTCAAGCTCAGCCAGAACAAGACAAAAAATGAACAGGAAAAAATAGCGAATTCACTTTCACAAACCGAATTGGCTTCGATGATGAAAAAAAACAGTTCCGCCCACACATGAAAAAAAATCTTCTCGCAGGAATTTCATTTGCATTTGCAACTTCTCTGGCCGCCCAACTCCCCGCTTCCGATGTTTGGCTCTTCAATTATTCCGTTTCGGGAGGGAAATATGTTTTTCATGAAGGGTTGAACATCAGCAACCATCCCGGTTACGACAATCAACCCTCGTTTTCGGAAAACGGTTCTTATCTGCTTTGGACTGCACAGCGCGACAGCAATGAGACGGATATTTTCCGTTATGAATTATTGAATCATACCACTGCACGGATTACGCAAACTCCCTTCAGCGAATATTCCCCCACTTACATGCCGGGCAATAAATACATTTCTGCAGTTGTCGTCGAAAAGGATTCCGTGCAGCGTTTGTGGGAATACAATAAGATTTCCGGTCAGGGAAAAGTATTGTTGCCGAAAATTTTCGGCGTAGGTTATCATTGCTGGTTTGACGAACATTCACTCTACCTGTTTCAAGTGACAACACCGAGTACGCTTGTGCTGGTGGATGTGAATTCGGGAATGAGCAAAACGATTGTGAGCAATGTCGGGCGTTGCATGCAAACCTTTCATTCCACAAAACAAAAATTATTCCTGTATACCGTTCCCGATACAAGCGGGTGTTATTGGATTGAAGCGCTCGATGGATCCGGAAACAAGGTGACCGATTTCGCACCCATCAAGGGAGTGAAAAACAGTCAGGATTTTGTTGTGGACAACATTGGGAATATTTTCATGGCGCAGGGAACTTCATTGTACATGCGGAAAATCGAAACAAATTCCGATTGGCAACTCGTCACTGATTTTGCTTCCCAGGGCTTGCACAACATCACACGGCTTGCCATCAGTCCCGACGGCCATCACTTTGCAATGGTGGACAATACCAATTGAAAATGTTCGAAAAGAAACATGAGCCATTGGCTCCGAGAAAAAAGTATTACAGGCGGATTTTACGGAATGTATTGTTCGTCTTGATTTTTCTCTGCATTTCGCTTTTCATCGGAACGGCCGGTTATCATTGGTTGGGTGGACTCCATTGGGTCGATTCTTTTCTGAACGCATCCATGATTCTTGCAGGCATGGGTCCTGTCGATACGCTGACAAATGACAATGCAAAACTTTTCGCTTCCTTTTATGCCATCTTCAGCGGTGTTGCATTCCTGAGTATGGTTGCCGTTTTGATCGCTCCGGTTTTTCATCGCTTCATGCACCGATTTCATTTGCAGGAAGACGATAACAAATAATTTAAATTTCAGGAATTCCATTTCCAGCAATCATGGAAAAAAAATTTCAGGATTATCTAATCAACGACGACCGTGAAAAAACGGATTCGGATTTTGTACATCGCGAATTGGCGGCAAGTTATTGGGCGAAAGACATTCCCTTCGAAATCGTAAAATGTGCCATTGAAAATTCGCTTTGTTTCAACATTTTCCTCAATGAAAAACAAGTCGGTTTTGCGCGGGTGGTTACGGACAGGTGCACGTATGCGTATCTGTGCGACGTCATCATCAGCGAACATTATCGTGGAAAAGGTTTGGGAACGGCGATGATGGATATGATCATGCATCATCCCGATCTGCAAAACCTGCGACGCTTCACACTCGCCACACGCGATGCACATGCGCTGTATGAAAAATTCGGTTTCCACACGCCGAAAAATCCCCAACGCCTGATGGAAATTCACCGACAGGGGATTTATGAAGTGAAGAAAGGGGAATGAGGTGATTGGGGATGAAAGTTGTTTGGCAAAATATCAAATGCATTACCCATTTACCAATCACCTGATTACCTCAATCGCTTAACCGCTAATTCACCCAATCACCCTAATTTCTTAACTTGCAGAAAAGCGATCCCCTATGAAAAATCTGCTGCGAACAGTTTTTGCTTCTGCAATTCTCATTCTTGTTTTTCTTCCGAATGGAAATTATTCCCATGGAAAAATGAAATCGACAACCGTTGACGACAAGCCGAAACTCTCTTCCAACAATCCATTACTTCCCAATCCGGATCAGCTTTTTGATTTTGCGAAAGTGACGGTTGATACGATAAATTCCGCTGCATCCATTGTCGATGCCGATGTGAAGGCAAAATTGAATGCGATCGTCAATCAGGACAATTCCAAACGTACGTTTGAAAATACGATGAAGGCGCTGGATGAGGTTTACAATGTGCTTCAGAAAACAACTTCGGTTGATGAATTGATCAGTGAAACTTCCACCGACAAGGGTGTCCGCGATTTGGCCGGGGAAATGCTCGGGAAATTCACCACCACGACGGATGAATTGTTGCAGAACGAAGGGTTGTACAATGCGGTAAAAACATATTCTGAAACGGATGAAGCGAAAAAACTCACCGGTGAACGTGCCTATTTTGTAAAGCGCGTTTTGCTGGAATTCAATCTGAATGGAATGGCGCTTCCGCCTTCGGCGCGTGATACGTTGAAAGCACTGAACAGCAAATTGAATGATTTGAATGTAGCGTTTGGAAAAAATATCGCAAGTGATACAACAAAAGTCATTTTTCCGAAAAGCGAGTTGGCTGGACTGTCCGACGATTTCATAAAAACATTTCTCATTGCCGGCCACAATTCCTATTCTTTCAATCTCTCCACTCCCACTTACAATGAATTCATGACGGAATGCACCAACACCGAGTCGCGAAAAAAAATGTATGTGGCAAAAATGAATGTGGGCGGTGAGGCGAATGAAAAATTATTGGTGCAGATTATCAAGCTCCGAACACAGAAAGCGCAATTGCTCGGATTCAAAACCTATTCGCAATACGCCACTTCCGATATCATGTCGGAGAGTACGGATAACGTCTGGAAATTCGAAAAGGGATTGGCGGCCGACTTACGTCCGAAAGCGCAAAAGGACCTGGATGAAATGCTGGAAGTGAAAACAAAAATGACCGGCGTGAAAGCGACACAGATTTTCCCCTACGAACAGATGTTTTACGGAAATGAATTGTTGAAATCGAAATACAATGTTGATCCGGAAAAGGTGAAGGAATATTTTGAAATGAAAAATGCGATCAATGGGATTTTTACCGTGTATCAGAAATTGTACAATCTGCGTTTTGTGGAAGACAGGAATCCTTCGGTGTGGTACAAGGAAGTGAAAGCATATTCCGTTTTCGACAATGCGACGAACCAGCGCATCGGTTATTTTTATCTGGATTTATATCCGCGTGAAAACAAATACAATCACTTCGGCTGTTTCGGATTGACGGGTTCCAAAACCTATTCCGACGGAAAAAAACAATTGCACAGTGCTGCACTCGTCTGCAATTTTCCGCCCTCCACTCCCGACAAACCCTCGTTGCTTCCACATTCACAAGTGGTCACTTTTTTCCATGAGTTCGGACATCTCATCCATTGCATGCTGAGTGAAACGGAACTCGCTTATTTTGCCGGCACGAATGTCGCCACCGATTTTGTCGAGGCGCCTTCACAGATCATGGAAAATTGGGTGTGGCAAAAAGATGTGCTTTCCCTTTTTGCAAAACATTACAAAACAGGAAAAGTGATTCCCGATTCATTGCTCAATCACATGATCGCTGCGAAAAATCTCAATTCGGGACTGTTGATGTTGCAGCAGGTTTTCTACGGCACATTTGATTTTACATTGAACGATGGATTCAATGTGCAATCGTCCGACGACATTGTTGCCAAAACAAAAGAATTGCAAAACTCCATCACATTTTATCCTTGGGTGGAAGGCACTCACTTTGCCGGAACATTCGGACACCTTACGGGATATGGTTCGAAATATTACGGATACATGTGGTCGCTCGTATACGCAGCGGATATGTTTTCGGAATTCCAGAAAACCAGCCCACTAGATCCGGCCACCGGCAAACGGTATCGCGATTGTGTCCTTTCCAAAGGCGGAAGTGACGATGCGTTGAATCTGGTGAAGAATTTCCTGGGAAGGGAACCGAACAATGCAGCATTTCTGAAACAGATCGGATTGTAAAAAAGTGATTGGGTGATTCAGCTAATCAAGTCAATAAGGAAAAAAATCCCCAATTATCTCATTTCCCCAATTACCTCAATTACCCCAATTACCTCAGTACCTCAATTACCCCAATTACCTAATTACCCGAATTCCCTCCAATACCTCAATTCCCTTAATTACCTTTGCACCCAATGAAATTTTCGTCACTCATTATTTTCCTTTTCCTCTCCGGAAATCTTCTTTGCCAAAAACTTGATTTCATCGGTTTGACTGGAATTTCCTTCGGCATGAAAAAAGCGGAGTTGCCGAATAAAACCGTTATCCTCGATTCGACTTCCAGTTATAAGGACACGGCAACATATCTGCGCAATACGCGTTGCCAGAATTATTTCCGGAAAAATGAAAATCTCCAACTTGCGGGGTTCAAGGCATCAGGCATTGAATACGAATTTTGTGATGATGAACTGTCTTATGTTTTCGTGCATGTCCAAGGCAATGATGAAATAAACAAGGCGCTCACCCAATTGCAACTTACATTTCACAAGCTCGGCTGCAAGGGAAAAGATATTTCAAAATGTACGCAGATGGACAGTTCCGCAAAAGGAATGCGGCTCATCATCAATATTGATCGCAAGAAACAGGTGATGGATTTTGTATTGATTCCGAAGCAGGCGGCGAAATAATCAAATCGATTTCCCGTAAAAATCAACTGCGATCAATTCTTCCAATGTTTTCCTTTGGCCTTTGTAAGTCGCGGTGATCCATGCATCCTTGATTCCTTTTTTGATGCATTGCTGACGGAATGCTTCCGCTTCGGCAATGGTGTTGAATTGTTTCAAGGTGAAACGCGTGATGCCGTCGGGATAAGGTGTGATGGTTGCAGCACCGTACTCTTTCAGCTGCGGATATTTGAAATTTTCCGGATGACGGTACGCACCGATTTGCACCGTGTACACCAATCCATCGGCGCAATGATTTCCGGTGACGGTAAGGAATTTCGCATAAACGGCAGGATCATTCAACGATTTTCCCTGGAAGAAAGCAAGGTCAAGCGGATTGTTGTTGCAAGGTGGATTCGCGAAAAAGTCCTCGACGGTTTTGCGCGCACCGAAATAGAAAACCGTCACCAGCGATTTCGCAGCCATGGAATCCTGTGCGATCAGGTTTTTCTTGAAATCGTCAGCCTCCTTCAATGTATTCCATGGACCCAAATAATAACGCGTGGTTCCATCGGGGTAAAGTTTCTTTTCAATCTTTCCATACTTGGAAAAATATTGCAACCTGAAATCATTCGTATCCGTCACCGAAGCGATTTCCAATTTGTAAGTCAGTCCATCCGCCTGAAAAGTCCCCATGTCATTTACGATCTTATCATAACCGATATCGGAACCCACTGTCGTTTGCAATGTCCCTTTCGCACTCTTCACCACGCGTGTATCCATGCGCGGCACATAGCCAGGACGTTTGTATTCCGCATGATAATAGGAGGGAATGGTTTGACGCACGCCATCTTTCATCACTGTCACTTCCGAGTTGGAAGCAATGGTAGAGTCGTGCGAATTCAAACGTGAACGGAACAATTCCGCATCCAACAAAGTTTTAAAAGGCCCGATCGAATAACGCACATCGCCATTGGGCAACACTTCCCTTTTCAATGCACCCATATCGGCCACTTTAGTGGAATCAAAATCCTTTGGATTCTCATACGTTCCCAAATCCACCGTATAACTTACAGTTGAATCATACGTCTCCCCATATTTTTTCAGCACCTGTTTGTACACGCGCTGTTCGTATACGTTGTCATTCTGTTCGGCTTTTATTTCCTTCAACTGCGTATCAATCTTTTTCTGCAGCACATCATTTGAATCCGAAACCATCGGTTCCACTTTTGAAGTGTCAGCAGGATTGGTTTGGAAATTATAATCCTTGTTCACTTCCACATACGTATCAAGACCTTTCACATTCACATATTCAAAATAAGGATCGGCACCTTCCACTTCGATGGCGACCTTGTATGTGTTTCCCGGTTTCAACGCGATCAAGTATTTTCCACTCGAAGCGTTGGAATGGTAATTGCCATATTTATTTCCACTTGCCGAATCGGAAACATTTATCTGTGCGTCGATGGGATCTCCGTTTTTGGTTACGAAACCAACCACAAAAGCAAGAATCGGCGGCTCGCCTTGAAATCCGGGAGAGACGGTGTAAATATCCTGTTGGCCATAACCGCCTTTTTCGTCGGAAGAAAAATAACCTGTTGCACCATCCGCAGTCAGCGTATAGAATCTTTCATTGGCAGGTGTGTTCACCGGATAACCGAGATTCACCGGATCGCCCCATTTGCCTTTTTTGAAAGTCGTATAAAACAAATCATAGCCACCGATACTGTTGTGGCCTTCCGAACTGAAAAATAAATTTATTCCGTCAGGATGTATGTAAGGCGAATCATCATTGTAAGGTGTGTTGATCGTCGGTCCCAGATTTGTTGCCGGCCCCCAACTTCCATCCGCCTGTTTTATCGACATATAAATGTCACGTCCTCCATATCCGCCCGCACGGTCACTCGCAAAATAAAGTATTTGTCCGTCGCTCGACAATGAACAGCTTCCTTCCCAGGATTTATCGGAATTGATATTCGGTCCGAGACGTTCGGGTGTTGACCAGACATCGCCATGCAAAGTGCTCATGAAAATATCACCGCCATCTTTCGTTGTGCTTTTGAAAATGAAAAGTATCTGACCGTCATTCGAAAGTGCAATCGTCGCATCGTGCCCCGGTGTATTGATATTATTGCTGATGGGTTCCGGACTCATCCAATGATCGCCAACACGTTGTGAAACCATGATGTCTTCGTAATAATCACCGGTTGAATCGGGGCGCAATTTCGCATCTTCCAATCCGCCCGTACTGCGCACACCGCGGTACGTAAAGATGAGCGTGCTTTCATCGATGGTGATTACGGGACAATATTCCGAGTTTTCGGTATTGACAGCAGGGCCGATATTTTGAATGGAAACTTCTGCCGTATCGGGGACAATTTTTTTTGCATTGACACAATACTCGATGTAATGATTCACATCCTCCTTTTCCTTGTCATCCAATTTATCATTCGCAAGCGAATAATTGAATTCATCAATCGCCTTGTCGAACATGTAATTCAGGTGATAGGCACGGCCGAGATAATAATCAACACGGTCAAGTTTCGGATCTCCCTTTTTCGCCTCTTCCAATTCAGTGACGGCTTTTTCCTTTTCATCCTCCTTGTACAGGTAGCAAATTCCCAATCGGTAATGGAAATAAGGATTGTCGGTATGCGCTTCACTTAATTCCCTGTAGAGTGGCAACGCGCGGAGATAATCATTCTCGGAAAAATAAAACTCGGCATCTTCCAGCCACTTATCCTCTTCCTTCTCCTTTTTTTTGTCGTGCTTCTGCGCAAACAGAACACCTGAAAAACAGAAAAAAGCAACAAGCACGAATATTGCACGTCGCATCATACGGCTAAAGTGAAAAAATCGTCAATGAAATATTCACTCTTGGAGCCGGACTTTTAAACACCAAAAAGTTAACAAGCATGGCTTTTGCCAATCTGAAATTGATTTTCATTGTCCGCTCTTGCTACATTTACAGTAAAAAAAACAACGGCAGTCCCATCCATGTTATTGACAACAACCTGTTCATTATGAATTTCATCGACGCGAAAATCGAGAATTATGCAATGGAATCCTCCTCGGCGGAGCCGTTGCACCTGCAACAACTCACGCGGGAAACCAATCTCAAAACGTATATGCCACGCATGCTTTCGGGGCATTTGCAGGGAAGGATACTCAGCCTGTTCAGCAAAATGATCGGGCCGAAACTGATTGTGGAAGTGGGAACCTTCACCGGCTATTCCGCGAGTTGCCTTTCGGAAGGATTGGTTGAAAATGGGAAACTGATCACGTTCGAATTGAGCGATGAAATGGCATCCATTGCACAAAAACATTTTCAGCATTCCGGGCTGGACAAAAAAATCGAAATCAGGATCGGGAATGCGGTTGAGTTGCTGGGAAAGATTACGGACGAAATCGACTTGATTTTCATTGATGCCGACAAGGAGAATTATGTGGCGTATTGGGAAATCCTTTTTCCAAAACTCCGCTCAGGCGGAATCATGATCGCGGATAATGTCCTGTGGAGTGGAAAAGTGCTGGATGAAGAAAAAAATCAGGACGGGGAAACACGGGGACTGGTTGCATTCACGAAAAAAGCATTGTCGGAAAAAAATTCGGAACAGGTTTTATTTCCCGTACGCGATGGATTATTGGTAATCAGGAAAAAATAGACAGTGAAGAAGGGTTGAAAAAATTATTCAACAAATTCGAAAAGGTTCAAATGGTGCGTTCGAATTTCATTGCACTCGATTTCATTTCTTTTTATGGGCGTTGGTTATCCTGATTTGAGCAAAATCAATTTGCCCAAACGAAATCGAAATCAATCGCCACAACTATTTCTTCTCCTCGAATCTATTTTTGCTGTCCTGCGTTCTGTCGCCGGCCATCATTGAAATCAATCCGGCGAACGGGAGAACACCGAGAAGTACAACCAAAATCCCCAAAAGGATAAGCAACATGGAAGCGGCAATGAATCCACCGAAAATAATTACGCATCCGTAAGTGATCAGCAACAAACCCAACAACAACAGGCCGATGATGCGCAACGTTGGATTCTTTTTCCCCGCAGGAAATCTTCTGTCAGCATGCATCGGAATCCGATTTGTTTTTGCGGCAATTTTTGTTTCAGTGACACGAAAGGTTTTCATTTTCCCATTCACATGAACCGCTTTCACTTTTTCAAATTCAGCTTTCGGTGCAAGTGAATCCGCTTTCATGGGATCGCGTTTTTCTTCGGCGCGACTTACAGGAAGAATATTTCCTGTTGCTGCAATCTTTTTTTCGGGTGCAACAAAAGCGGCAACTACTCCTGTTGCCGGAACCTTTTTCAAGTTTCGATAATGCATGTGTTGGAAATCCGAACAACCGGAACACAAAACCAAAGCGAAAATAATCCGGAAAAGATTTTTCATTTTGTATTCGATTTGGTGGAATTATCCGACTTTCCAACCGGAGTTTCATTTTCATGGAAGGTCAATGTCCCTCCCCAATTGTGTACCTGCGAGAGCGCCCATGCCTGCCTGCGCAGGATATAGGCGGTTGGTTTTGCAACATTGTATTTTATCGGATTGGGAAGTACAACGGCCAAACGCACCGCTTCCATTTCCGAAAGCTGGCTTGCATGTTTATGGAAAAAAAATTCCGATGCGGCTTCACATCCATAAATCCCATCGCCGAATTCAATGCTGTTGAGATACACTTCGAGAATGCGTTGCTTGCTCCAGAATATTTCAATCAGAACGGTAAACCAGGTTTCGAATCCCTTACGGATAAAATTACTGCTCGGCCAGAGAAAAACATTTTTCGCGGTTTGCTGACTGATTGTGCTGGCACCCCGCGTACGACCGCCCTCTTCCGCTTCATCCATCGCTTTCTGAATCGATTCAAAATCAAAACCATGATGCCGCAAAAAATTCTGGTCTTCCGTACAGATGACCGCAAGTTGGAGATGATTGGAAATATCATTTGCATTCACCCAACTGTGACGGATTCCGGATTTGCCTTCGCCGGTATGTTCCACAACACGGATGAACATGAGCGGCGTATACGAAACAGGCAGCCAACGCAAAACCAAAACAAGCAGGATGCTGAATGAAACGAAAAACAGGGCTGCCCTCAAGCCGAATTTCCAACAGGAAAGAATTGTGCTTTTCATCCTTAACAAAAATAAGTCGAATAAAGATGGTCTCCGCTTCTCCTTTTATGTAAAATTGCAACACAGATGTCAACAACTTTTGCCGATCGTTTCCGAAAATTCATTTCCACCGGGATCACTCCCGCCATGAATGACTTGGAAGCGCGACGCATCCGCCTGCTCAATATTTTCTATGTCATGGGCAGTTGCGTTTTTTTCGCATCGACGATCCAGACTTTTATTGTGGATGGAAAACAGGAGGGATTGATTGTGTTGGGATTATTTTTTGTTTTCGAGATCGGTCTTGTTTTTTTGCTTCTGCACAAAACGAAAATCGCGCAATTCTATTTGCTGTTGATTTCCAATCTATCACTTTTCCTTATTGAAAATCATTACGGGCCTGAGGCCGGGACTTTTCTCTTTTATTTTCCCTTCATGCTGATCATCGCCTTTCTTGTCGATTTCAAGAAATTCTTCGATGCTGCGTTTCATTTGACATTGACCATTTTTGCCATTGTGGTGGGAATCCCCCTTCGCAATGAATTCCTTTATCATCCTTTCCCGGCTGATGTAAACGAATCCTCTTTCATTTTTTGTCTTCTTTTTTCCTCCATGCTTATCGCGGCGATTGCATTGATCATTTTGCGGATGACTTATGTGCAAAGTCAGGAATTTGACAGGCAGCTGGAGGAGCGGAAACAAACGGAAGAATCGATGAAAGTGTCGTTGAAGGAAAAGGAAACGCTGATTGCCGAAGTCCATCACCGTGTAAAAAATAATCTTGCAGTCATTACCAGCCTGTTGAATCTGCAAATGAATCAGGCGAAAAACGATTACACAAAAGATGTTTTGCTGGAAAGCAAGAACCGTGTTTCCTCGATGGCATTGATCCATCAGAAACTGTATCAGCATTCCAACGTCGAGCAAATCGATTTCGATTCCTATGCGAAAGAATTGGTGGAGGAAATCAAACATTCCTATCCACGTTCATCGACCGAAAAAATCGACGTGCAACTTGATGCGGAACATTTGCCGCTCTCATTGACCAAAGCCGTTCCCTGCGGATTGATTCTGAATGAATTGTTGAGCAATTGTTACAAACACGCTTTTCCTCAGGGGAAAAACGGAAAAATCATCATCCGTTTTTTTTCCATGCCTGAAATTTCAAAAAGATTTGTGCTGGAAGTGGAAGATGACGGCATCGGAATTCCAACCGGATTTGAAATGTCGAAACAGGAATCGTTGGGAATGACGATCATCCATTCGCTCGCCGGACAATTGGATGGAAAATTTGAAATCATGAAAAAGGAAAAAGGGGGAACATTTTGCAGGGTGGTGTTTTCCTGACAACAAAAATCCGAAGGAAATGGCAACAGTTCACATTCATCAAACCGAACACGGAAGAAAGTGATACTATAAAGTAAACAACATTCAATTGGTGCAAGTATTGTAATTCGCCGTTATGGATCAGGTTCAATGTTGCCCATTAGAAAAACTCTAATGCGCAATGGTTTTTAACAACCGTTACAAAACTGTTAAAGTCCACGATTCGCATCGGTTGCATTTATTTTTTTCAGTACGTTTAAACCCTTGCCCCTTTTTTGCGTCTTAAAACCATACAAGCACAGTTTCCATCAAAAAACAAAAAGGTAAAACCATGAAAAGCAACCGATTCTTATCAGTGACAATGGGCGTGGCAACAGTGGCCGGTCTTATGTTCACTTCCTGCCGCAAGGACAACAGCAATGACAATGACACCAGTTCGTCTGCAGACAATAACATGGCCGAACATTATTCCAATGATATTGTTTCCATTGCTGCACAAGGTTCCGATGCCGGATCAACTACGACTTATCGCCTTGGCAATGACGAGGAAACCTTGTCCAGTTGCGCAACTGTTGCAGTGGATACCGTTAACAAAATCGTAACAGTCACTTTCAATGGTGGAAATTGCCTTGACGGACGCACACGCAGCGGCACACTCACCATCAATTATTCCGCGTCAACACTCGGAGCACGCCATTACCGCGATCCAGGTTTCAGTTGCACTATCACTTCCAGCAATTATGTAGTGGATGGCAATCAAGTCAACATCATCAACAAAACAATTACCAATACGACTGCAGCAGGTTTCAATCCTGCAACCACCAATCTTACCTGGAATGTTTCGGCGACCATGAATATCATCAAAGCCAATAACGGCGGAACCGTTTCGTGGACCTGCAACCGTACAACCACTTTGCTCAATACATCGGATGCAAATGTTTATCACGGTTCTTCAACAGCAATTTCCTGGGGTCAGGCACGGATCGGTATCACAGGCAGCGCTAATGGAACAACTGCAGCCGGCGACCACTTCACTGCAACTGTAACGAGCCAGCTTATCCGTGACTTTGGCGGATGCAACATCGGCGGCAGACATCCATTCATCCAAGGAACAATGGATTTCACTCCGGGTGCAAAAGCAACACGTCACATTGATTTCGGAAATGGATCTTGCGACAATACGGCAACGGTAACAATCGGCAGCCATACCTATACTGTCACCATGTAATGAATGAAAATTTTAACAAAAAGGCTGTCTCCATTGGACAGCCTTTTTGTTTTTGTGAAATAAGAATCAGTTAATTTTATCAATGGGTTGAACGAAAATTATTTTCTGCGTCTTCATCATGGAATGAGTTTTTTCAAACAAAAAAGGAAATCTTGAAAACGGATAAATTTTTGGCGGCGACATTCGGTTTGGCAACGGTGATCACTCTCCTGTTCACTTCCTGCCGCAAGGACAACAAAAACAACGATGATACAGATATCAGTTCGGTTTCCGACAGCAATCTCGCCGAGCATTATTCGAATGATATTGTATCCATAGCGGCGGAATGTTCGGACGAAGGGACAACCACCTCTTACCGTATTGGCAACAATGAACAGACGTTATCAGGTTCCGCAACCGTGGCCACAGATTCAATCAACAAAATCATAACGGTCACTTTCAATGGAGGGGTTTGTATCGATGGACGCACACGCAGTGGCACACTAACGATCAATTATTCATCATCCACACTCGGTGCACGCCATTATCGCGATCCCGGTTTCAGTTGCTCCGTCGCTTCTACAAATTATGTGGTAGATGGCAATCAGGTAAACATCATCAACAAATCAATTAGCAATACAACTCCAACCGGATTCGATCCCGCAGTCACCAATCTCACTTGGAATATTTCCGCCGATATCCATATTGTCAAATCCGGAAATGGCGGAACATTTACGTGGACCTGCGACCATACCGAAACATTGCTGAATACATCCACACTTTATCACGGAAGTTCGTCACCCATTCCCTGGACAATTGCCCGCATTGCGATCGGTGGCAGCTCACTTGGAATAACCACCACGGGTGAAAGTTTCTCTGCGACCATCAGCACGGCACTCATCAGGGATTTCGGTCAATGCAATATCGGAGGCAAACATCCTTTCATCCAGGGCACAATGGATTTCATTCCCAGCTCAAAATCCACACGCCACATTGATTTCGGAAATGGCGCATGCGACAATACGGCAACGGTGACAATCAACAGCCAAACTTATACGGTCTCGTTGTAAAACATAAAATTCACTTTTGGAAAGGGCGGTCTTCATTGGACTGCCCTTTTTGTTTTCATCTACATTAAGATTTTGTTAAAATAAATTTTCCGAATTCCCTATATTCGTTATTCAATTCATTCAATCCAATGAAAAAAATTCTACCGCTTTTACTTTTCCTGTTCCTGATCATCTGCTCAAAAAAATCTGAAGCGCAAGTCACCACGTGTCCGGGTGTAGTTGCCGGTCCGGATACCGCCCTTTGTGGAACTGCAGGGTGTGTCACCTTGAATGCAAATGTTACGGGAACTTCAAGAACCAATACTTACACAGCCGGACAGATTCCCTACAATCCTTATCCTTACAATGGCGCCAATCAAATCCTGATCAACATTGACGATATCTGGAGCAACGCAATTCCCATTCCTTTCTGTTTTGATTTTTTCGGACAGACTTATAATTCAATTGTCATCGGTTCGAATGCAATTGTCACATTTGATGTGACACAGGCAAATGCATATTGCCAATGGCCAATCGGAAATGCAATTCCCTCCAATCAGAATCCGATGAATTCCATCATGGCTCCATGGCACGACATCGATCCATCCGTTGGAACTTCGGGAATCGATATCAGTTGGCAGGTTTATGGAACTGCACCTTGTCGGGAATTTGTCGTTTCGTGGGATTCGTGTCCCATGTTTCAATGCAACAATCTCGTTGCATCATCACAACTTGTTTTGCATGAAACCACCAACATGATCGATGTTTTCATGGCGGCTAAACAGATCGG
>CAYMZV010000032.1:19437-23052 GCA_964394965.1 uncultured Chryseobacterium sp. | reverse complement strand
CACTCAGCGTGTTTGCCAGGGCGATTTGCATCAAGTCAACAAACGGGGGGACAACTTTTACTCCGCATGTCATTGCAAATCTTACGGGAAGTTCAACCATTACCGATTCGTTGTATCAGGGAAGTTATTCGCTATCGGCAAATCCGACGAACAGTGGAAATATTATTTTCCAGTCAACCGACAATCGCAACGGTGATCCGGATATTCTTTCATTGCATTCCATGGATGGTGGTGTGACCTGGAGTACAACTCCTGTTCGTGTGAATGATGATCCGTTGGGTAATGGAATAGGACAGGACATGGCGTGGAGTGCATTTTCCCCCAATGGAACTTATGCAATTGCGTGGCGCGATCGCAGGAACGGAAGCGCGACAGACACGTCGAGATTTGACATTTACACTTCGCTGTCAACGGATGGTGGCGCGACCTTTTCTGCGAATTACAATTTGAATACGACACCCTCGCCGTTCATGAACATACAAAGGGGAAACGATTTCATTGGTGTTTGTATGACAGGCAACACTATTTTTTCCGACTGGTGTGATTTGCGTACAGGCAACGATGAAATATTTACAGTGGCGCAACCGATCTCACAGATATTATCCGTTCAAGATAATCTGACGCAGGATTTTGGAGTTCAGTTTTTTCCGAATCCAGCCGGCAATTCGGCAACCATCAAAGTGAATGATCCAACAGGTAACGAATGGATATTGAAAATTTATGATGTCTCAGGAAAAATTGTTTTTCAGAAAATGCTCAATTCGGAAAATGAAACCGTGAATTTGAATCTGGAAAACGGTACTTACTTTTATCGTGTGGATGACAACAAACAATCTTCTTCGGCTGGAAAGTTGATGATTAGGAAATAATATTTTCGAGTCAGCTTCACTAAAACAATCCTACAAACCCGATATGGATTTTTCCATCCTTGATCTGGATCGGATTTCCATTCTGGCTTCCGAGTGCATACGCCATTGAGAAAATTCCCGCTTTCGTTTCAAAAGTTATTCCCGTTCCGAAACCGTATGGAATATCGTTGTGATAAGTTCCCTGCGAATTGTTTTCATACCAACACGCATCCGTAAAAACAAAAAACCATGAATTCTCCTCGAGAAGATAGCGGTATTCAACTGTTCCGATCGCGTAAGTGGATGCATAAATGCTTTCCTCGTCAAACCCGCGCAATGTTTTTAATCCGCCGATGCGATACAACTCATTTAGGAAAACAGTTCCCGTATTGTACAGCCACGCCGATTGAACGGCAGTCTTGATGGTACTTCGTTTTCCGAATGGCCAATATTTGTCAATGTTGCACGCACCCGCAAGTTGAACGGTTTTTAAGGTCAGGTTATCATAAATGACTGGATTCAGTTTTGCATTTTTTTGAATCAACCGGTTTCCGATATCGGAAGTGATGGAAAAAACATAACCCCTTCTCGGATTGAAACGGTAATCCAATTTTGAAGTCGTGAATGAAAGTCCGTACGAAGTGGTTTTGACATCGGCATAAGTGGGAAGTGTCGTGAGCGATTCCAAACCGGCAGTCGAAAGCAAACTTGAACTTCCACGTTTTACAAAAGCGGTGAGACTTGTATTCGCGCTGAACAAATATTGCAAACCGAAAATCTGGTCAACCGTAATGTAAGTTGTGTCGTGACGATACAACTTGATGGAATAATCTATTCCGACAGGCGTGTGAAACAGATAGGGATAATTGAAATGCGCCTGCAAATCCTGGGTGGATTCCTGCAAACGCCTCCAATGCAAATCGATCAATTCCCCGTGTGCGAAACTGTTTTGCAAACGCAATTGCACATCGCCGGTGAACAGGAGTTTTCCCGTTTTACTGTCGGGCAAAAATCCGATGATGCCATCAAACTGCCCCGATTTTTTCTTGTCGATGAAGAGGGTGAGTTTGGTGAATTTTTCCGTGAATAGAATCGTGTACGATTTTGTTTCCCTTGCGAATGACAATTCCTTCAGGCGTTTTGTGAGTGCCTGCAATTTGCTTTCGTTGTAAGGATCACCCGGTTTGATGCCGATGTAATTGTATAAATATTGTTTCGAGAGTTTCAGGTTTCCCTTCAGGTCAATGCTGTCGATTTTTGTGAAACGGTTTTTCACGAGATACAATTCGGCCGAAACGGTTTCATTGTTTGAAAATGTGACACTGTCGAGACGGATGGAGGCGAATGGATAACCGTTGTTTTCACACCAAGTCAAAATACTCTCTTCCAGTTTTGCCGTTTCAGAAAATTTCAGTGGACGGTTGTGCCATAATTTTTCGCGGAAACCGACTTCACTCAATATGCCTTCATCCACATTTCCTTTTTTCACATTTGCCCATTTGTGTTTTTCACCCGGATTCAAATAAGCGGTGATTGAAATCGAATCCTGAAGCAAGCTGTCGTAACGTGCAGCCAAATAGGAATCTTGCCAAAGCAATTCGAGCACATTGCGCATTTCCGTTTCGCGTGCCTTTACATTTGGAAATGAGGTTTTGTAAGTGAGGTGTTTCAGTACATGCTCATTGCCGGTTTCAAGAATGGAAAGTGAATAGGATTTTTGTCCGCTGAGAAAAACAGGGAAAAGGAAAAGCAGAAAAAATATTCCACCACGAATCATTTAACTAAGTTACGAAGTTGTGGGGCAGTTTTTCTTTGCGATTGTTGCAGTGGAAAACAATAAGAATCCGTGAAATGTTTTGACGCTGGCGCAAACCAATACGGATAACGCCGGAATTTTTATTTATTGTGTTAGAACTCGAAAGTGTTTTGATGTCTGTCGATTCTTGTCTGTGCCTTCGGACAACTTTCTCCGGTTTGCACAGTGAATTTCAATCCGACGCGCAATTCCCAGCAATGTTGTTTGATGGAAAAATCACCTGATTTATAAGACTTGTCGAGATCAGGAACCCACCACGCTTCGGTAATGAATTTCACCGGACCGTAAGCCACAAATTCTATTCCCGATCCGAGTGCACCTGTAACATGAACTTTTGAAAAGGATTGGTTGGAGCTGAAAACATATTCCAAACGCGGACCCACTTTTGCATACGGAATGATCGCAAACATTTCCTTTCTGACCATCAGGTAATTATTCCATGCGGCATATTGGTTGACGTATTTTATTACGCTTGCTGCTGTTGGGTCATTGTATTTCGAACCTTTCACATTGTATTGCAATTCCGTTACCCACCGGAAAGTCGGATTGTCAACGAACTCTCCGAAAACTTCTGCATTGTAACGGAGAAGGTATTTCAATTTTTCCTTTGAATCCGGATTTTGATAATACCAATTTTGGCGACCGGCGGTTGCACCTGCCATGATTCCCCATCCCTGAAAAAATTGTGCATGCAAAGTGGAAAGAAAAAACAGGAAAATCAGGGCGGAGAGAAATCTTTTCATTCTATAAAGGTAGTTGTCTGTTTTCAGTTGTCGGTCAGGATTTGGAGCGGAACTTTTCACTTTTCTATTAACACATTTCCCGCTCCGAAGGAGTCCTTTGTATTATCCGGTCGCGGAGTTCGCTGCTCCCGAAGTTTCGTGACGGGGCTATTTTCGGTCATTTCTTTTTCCTGAGAAAAATAATTGATGGGAACTGACAATCGACTAA
>CAYMZV010000032.1:0-19427 GCA_964394965.1 uncultured Chryseobacterium sp. | reverse complement strand
AGCCGAAACAGCTTCCGTACCGGCGGAAATTTTCTTCACCAATCCTTGCAGGACTTTTCCCGGACCGATTTCCACGAAAGAAGTTGCACCATCGGCAACCATATTCTGAACCGTTTGTGTCCAGCGAACGGGAGCGGTCAACTGTGCAATGAGATTTTTCTTTATTTCATTTGGATCCGTTACCGCTTTTGCATTCACGTTTTGGTAAATCGGACAAATCGGATTCTTGAAATTCGTTGCGTTGATGGCGGTTTCCAATTCCTTGCGTGCAGGTTCCATGCAAGGCGAATGAAACGCACCACCGACCGGAAGCACGAGCGCACGTTTTGCGCCTGCGGCTTTCAAGAGTTCACACGCCTTGTTTATTCCGGGAATGGTTCCTGAAATCACCAATTGCCCCGGACAATTATAATTTGCCGCAACAACAATTTCATCCGTGATCGATGCACAAATCTCTTCCACTTTTGCATCGTCCATTCCAAGGACAGCAGCCATGGTTGACGGTTGCGCTTCGCAGGCTTTTTGCATGGCAAGGGCGCGCTTGCTCACGAGCACAAGTGCATCCTCGAATGAAAGTGTTTGATTCGCGACGAGAGCAGAAAATTCTCCAAGCGAATGTCCGGCAACCATGTCGGGATGGAAATTCTCAAGCGTGGCCGCAAGACAAACCGAGTGAAGGAAAATTGCGGGTTGGGTGACTTTTGTCTGTTTCAACTCCTCGTCGGTTCCGTTGAACATGGTATCAGTAATTCTGAAACCGAGAATGGAATTCGCCTTCTCGAACATTTCTTTTGCAACCGGATTGTTTTCATAAAGTTCTTTTGCCATTCCCGGGAATTGGGAACCTTGTCCGGGGAAGATGTATGCTTTTTTCATTGTCTACGAATTAGGATTTTTAGAAAACTGGAAATGTGATTTTGCGAAGATAATAAGCATCCCGAAATATTGGGAGTGGATTTTAAGCGATCCGTTATTTGTGGATAGGAAGTGTTTGTAGAAAAGTAAAAGTCAGCCCCCGTCAATTATTGGACAACCACTTTGAAATGCTGTGTTGTTTTTCCCTCTTCGGAAACGGTTCCAAAATAAATCCCTTTGGAGAGTCGGTCTGTTTCCAGACGAACCGTTTCTTCGTTAGAGTTGTCATTAAACACAACTTTTCCATTTACATCGACGAGGGAAATGTTCCTTTGTTGTGCAGTGTTGTCGAAATGGATTTCGGTGAAGGTAGAGCAGGGGTTCGGGAAAACGGAAATTGTTCCTGTGTTTTCGGAAGTGGAAATCCCAACTTCAAAAGTGGAGTAGAGGAGCATCACCATGTCTTTCTGGTTGTTGTTCGGACCGACACTTGTTCCTGCAACGTATAAATCATTTGTAGTCACGATAATTCCGGCAGGTCCATCACTCCGTGTTGTTCCATCGTAAATGCCAAAGAGATGTTGGTTGCCCGCTGGATCGTATTGGAGAACGAGGATGTCATTGTTTTTTGCAGACAGCGTTCCATCCTGACTTTGCGCAGCGACATAAACGTAGCCGGTGGAATTGTCAATGTCAATTGCAACGCCATTGTCATCATCGCCCGCGGGACCGGCATAGGTTTTCACCCATTGCTGTGCACCCAACGAATTGTATTTGATGGTGACAATGTCATAATTCGCTGTGCCGATTGTTGGGTCCACATCGGTTTGTCCGGTAATGAAAGCATTTCCGGAATTGTCAAAAACAATTGCCGATGGATTGTCATTCCCATTTCCGATTCCGTCGTAGGAAACAATCCCGAGGTCGTTTCCGGCTGCGTCAAGATGCCCGAAACAAATATCCGTATTGCCGGCAGCATTTGTCCTTGACATGGCAACACCGATATCGCCTGATGCATCCTGTGCCATTGCAACTGCGGCATCGTTTCCGAGATTGGAAGTGTAAGTGTAGGACCAAAGCAATGATCCGGTTGAGTTGTATTTCAATACTACTGCATCGTCATCGGTGGAGGACTGGGCGATTTTTCCGGCAACCACCACATCGCCTGCCGGCGACAGGCCGATTGCATAGGGTTTGTCGTTGAGATTGGCGGTGCCGCCGAAATTCATCACCCACAATTGGGTTCCGGATGGAGAATATTTCACTGTGGCAATGTCCTTGTTGTTGGAAGAACTCGGATCGATATCGCTTTCACCGGTGACAAAAACCTCTCCGGCGGAATTGATCGTCATTGCCGTAGCCTGATCAGAATTGTTTGCAAGGTTGTTGAATTGTTTTGCCCATAGGAGAACACCTGCATTGTCATATTTCAGTGTGCAATAATTATAACCCTGTACACTGTCCTTCACATAACCTGCAACATAAACATTGCCCGATGCATCCACTTTCACAGCAACTGCATTGTCTGTGGAATGTCCGGTGCCATCGTATGTTCTCGTCCAAACCAGATTGCCGAGCGCATCAACTTTCACTACGCACATGTCCGTTTTATTGTTTGATGAATAAGTTGATCCGCACATGTAGGAATTTCCGGAGGCATCCACATCCATTGCATTCACCTTATCCGTATTGTCGCCAAGTCCGGTATAATCCCTTGACCAGATTTGATTTCCTCCAACATTGTATTTGATGCTGCGGATATCTTTCAGCGTTGCAACATTCACCACATTTCCGGCAACAATGATATTTCCACTGTTGTCAATTGCAACTGAAGCCGCGCCATCGGAAAAAGAATTTGATACACCGGAAGTCTGTGACCACTGCAATGCATTACTCGAATTGTAAAGCAGGGTGATGATGTCATAATCGGTAACGCTTGCAGATGCGTTGATGTCCTATTTGCCAGTGACAATGACATTGTCGGATCCATCAATTGCAATATCGGCCGCTTCGTCATTTCCTCCTGCACCATCGTAGTTCATCACCGCTTGAAAAACACCCGCCGAATTCCATTCGACAGTTTGAATGCCATAAGCGACGGGAAGCAATGGATCCATATCCGTTTTTCCGGTCACATAAATATCTCCCGTGCTGTTCAATGCAATGGCTGTCGGTTTATCGTCTCCGGTTCCATGATTGTAAAAGTTGCGCCACAATTCCACACCGTTCGGATCATATTTGACAATGCCATAATCGTAATCATTTCCATTGTTGCTTTCTCCGGTCACATAAACATTTCCCGCCGGATCGGTTGCAATTGCATAGGCTTTGTCTTTTCCCGCACCACCGTCGTAAGTGGAATTCCACAACACATTTCCTGTAGAACCGTAGGCAATCGTCACAAAATCATCATCGAGATTCCTGCTTTCTCCGGTTACAATTGCCGTTCCATCCGTTTCCACTACAATGGCAGTCGCACTGTCTTTTTGTGAAGCATGGCCGTCATAACGCTGTGTCCAGTTCACATTTCCATTGGGCGCATAACTGATGGTGATGTAATCCAGATTGGAAGTCAAGGCAGCAGGATCCTCATCGCTTTGTCCTGTCACCACAATATTCCCACTCGATGAAAACGCAATTGCCGCACCCACATCATTTTTATTCGCTGTGTAATTGTACGTTCTCGTCCAGGAAGTGTCACCCGTTGTCGCATTCAGTTTTGCAACAAACAGATCATAACCTTGTCCATTCGCACTCACATATCCGGTTGCGTATACAAATCCTGCGGGATCGTATGCAATTGCATTCGCTTCATCTTTTGTATGATTGGAGCCATCGAAAGTTCTCGTCCAAACGGTATCGCCCGAAGAATTCATTTTGGCAATGAAAATGTCTTTCTCATTTCCCGATTGTACACTGTAGCCGCCGACAAAATAATTACCCGCATTGTCTTTTGCCATGCAATTCACCTTGTCATTTATATCTCCCGATCCATTGTAACGGGCCACCCATTGTGAAACGACTTGTGCATGGATGGAAATTGTAAACAGGAAAAAAAACGGGTAGATGTATTTCATTTGAATTTGTTTGAGATGAGAATGGGGATTGTCGAAGGTGAATTTACTTAGAATTCAAGATTTCTTTACACGATGGAAAATATTTTTTCGCAAAAAAAAAGCCACATGGAATTCCAGATGGCTTTTTTTTGAAGTGAAATCATTATCGGCGATTACCACCCATCAAACGGAGAATGAAAAGGAATAGGTTGAGGAAATCAAGATAGAGGCGGAGTGCACCCATCACGGAAAGTTTGATTGCTGAGGCTTCTCCATGTGTAACACCCGCTCCGATATTTTTCAGTTTCTGAACATCCCAAGCGGTGAGTCCTGTGAAGACAGCCACACCACCAAAAGAAATTAGATAGGAAAGTCCGTCGCTGTGCAAGAACATATTCACCAGACTCGCAATGAAAATTCCAATGAATCCCATCCACATGATTGAACCGAATTTTGAAAGATCGGCTTTGGTGATATAACCCATCACCGCCATTGATCCGAACATTCCCGCTGTGATTGCGAATGCACCGCCGATCATTGGAAGATCAAAACGGAAAAAGATGGTGCTGAGACTTGCTCCGGTTGTTGCGGCATAAAGAATGAAAATGGAGACGAGAGCGGGAACGGAAAGTTTGTTGAATCCGAAACTCATGATGAGCACAAAAACGAGCGGCGCAAACATTACGGCCATTCCGAGACCGGTAAAGCCAACTACATTTCCATCTTGGACTCGGTAAAGCAAATCCATCAATGCAGGCAAATGTGCAAATCCGTATGATGTCAAGGCGGTGACGAGCAATGCGCCGAACATCCAGGAAAAAACATTTGTCATGAAAGCTTTGACTGCCACATCCGAAGATGAAATGCCTTGTGTATTCCAGTCGTTCGGATTGAAACTGTTTCGATTGTAATTTTCCATTTTATCTTGTTTTAATTGTCAATACAAATTTACGATTAATGCAATTTTGAACCAATTAATTTGATGAATTCGGAACGTGTTGTTTCGTTGAGGAATTCACCGGTAAAGGCGGAAGTCGTCGTTACCGAATTCTGTTTTTGTATTCCACGCATCTGCATGCACAAATGTTGCGCCTCAATGACCACACCCACTCCCAACGGATTCATTGTTTGCTGAATGCAATCGCGAATTTCGTTGGTCAGGCGTTCCTGCACTTGCAATCGTCGTGCAAACGCATCCACCACGCGGGGGATTTTGCTCAGGCCCACTACGCAGGTACGGGGAATGTAGGCGATGTGCGCCTTTCCGAAAAAAGGAAGCAGGTGATGTTCGCAAAGCGAATACACTTCGATGTCTTTTACAATCACCATCTGTGAATACTCCACCTTGAACATCGCAGACTTTAGAATTTCAGCCGGATCAAGATCATATCCATGAGTGAGGAATTGCATGGCTTTCGCTACACGTTCCGGCGTTTTCATCAATCCATCACGGGTAGGATCCTCACCGATTTCCTCGAGAATCACCTTGTACTTTTTGGCAATACTTTCGGTTGAAGCGGTATTGTATTTGTCGATTTTCTGGTATCCGAATTCTTCTTCCATTTACTCGGTTGTTTTGCGAATGGCGAACAACGATTGGTTTTTCCAATCACTCTTCCCCGAAATATTCCACGTAATTGTTTTCCGTTTCAATCAATTTGATGCAATGCAATTTTACGCCGTGACCCTCGATTGGTTTTTTCAATTCATCCCAGATTGCGATGGCGACAATTTCCGTTGAGGTCATTTTGCCTTTCAGGAAATCCACATCCATATTCAGGTTGCGGTGATCCAATTTATCAATGACAATTGTTTTGATCAATGCGCTCAAGTCTTTCAGGTTCATGATATATCCCAACTCAGGATTAATATTTCCCTTGATGGTTACCAACAAATCATAGTTGTGTCCATGCCAATTCGGATTGGCGCAACCGCCGAACATTTCCGAGTTTTTTTCATCGGACCAATCGGGACGAAAAAGTTTATGGGCGGCAGTGAATCTTTCGCGACGTGTGATGTAGATCATTATGGGTACAAAGATACGATCAAAAAGGAGAAAGCGGCAGTCAAAACGGCTGCAGTGCCAGAAAGGGAATGTGAAAAATTTATAAATGAAAACAAGTCATGATTCTTCCGGATATTTAAAATAATTGTGTGGGGAAATACGACTCCAATAGGAGCTTTTTACTGTCGCTGTCTTGACGAAAAACTTACCTTTGAAAGGCAAAATCCTCACCTATGAAACTACTGATCGTCAGTGCCACCTACATGGAAATCGCACCACTTGTGGCGCGACTCAAATTCATAAGTGAAAATGACCGCCGCATAAAATCCTATACGATCGGTAAACACGAAATCGATGTTTTGATTTCCGGTGTCGGAATGATTGCCACTTCGGTTTGGACAACACAGGCGCTTTGCCATAAAAAATACGATGCGGCAATCAATCTCGGTGTCTGCGGAAGTTTTGACAAGTCACTTGAAGCGGGTAGGGTATTGCATATTTTGACGGATCGAATTGCGGAATTGGGTGCAGAGGATGGCGAGAAATTCCTTTCCGTTCATGAATTGAATTTGCTCGGCGAAAATGAATTTCCCTTCATGTGGGGACAACTCGTCAATCAATCTGTTCCTGCGAATGAGAGGATTTTGAATTTGTTGGGTGTGAATGGAATTACGGTGAACACTTCCCACGGCGATGAAACAAGCATCCAGAAAATCGTCAAGCGTTTGAATCCGCATGTGGAAAGCATGGAAGGTGCAGCATTCTTCTATTCCTGCATGATTGAAAAAATCCCCTGCGCACAGATACGGGCGGTTTCGAATTTCATAGAAAAAAGAAACCGTGAAAATTGGAACATCGCCTTGGCGATCAAGAATCTGAATGATACGGCTTTTCAGATAGTCGAGAATTTTTAACCGGAACATGAGCGGCAGTAAAAAAGTTGCTGTGGCGGTTAAAAATAGTTTTGTGTAATATGAGTCTTGATTTTTTAACCGACGGAAATAGTTGAAGGCAGTTTGTCGATTTTTCCTGCAGCTCTCACTTTTTTCCTGACATTCTTTCAAAAATATGGCACTTGGTTTAAGCTTTTCCCCTTGTCCGAATGATTGTTTTCTCTTCGATGCAATCGTAAACAAACGCATTGATCTCGAAGGATTGGAATTTGAAATCCAATTGGGAGATGTGGAAACACTCAACAGGAACGCTTTTGCCGGAAATATTGACGTCACAAAATTGAGTTACCATGCGTATGCCTATTGCACGGACAAATACGTGCTGCTGGATGCGGGAAGTGCCCTCGGAAGAAATTGCGGACCGTTGCTGATTTCAAAAAGAAAAATTTCGGAGGATGATATTGCCAATGAAAATTTGAAAATCGCCATTCCCGGAAAATTCACGACGGCGAATTTTTTATTAGGACTTGCCTTTCCGAAAGCGACAGATAAAACAGAAGTTGTTTTTTCGGAAATAGAAAACGGTGTGCTGGAAGAAAAATTCGATGCGGGATTGATCATTCATGAAAACCGTTTCACCTATGAAGCGAAAGGTTTGAAAAAAATAATTGATCTCGGGGAATATTGGGAGACGATGACAGGCGCCCCGATTCCATTGGGAGGGATTGTCGCGAAAAGGTCTTTGGGAGATGAAACGATAAAAAAAATAAACCGCGTGTTGCGGAAAAGTGTGGAGTTTGCATTTGCGAATCGGGAAGCGAGTTTGCCTTATGTGAAAGCGCATGCGCAGGAGATGAGCGAAGAGGTGATGTACAAACACATCGATTTGTATGTGAATGAATTTTCAATTGATTTGGGAAAAGAGGGAAGAAAGGCGGTAACAACCTTGTTCAAGAAAGCGAAAGAGAATGGCGTGATTCCGCCGAACGACAAAAAGATATTTCTCGATTGAATCCCAACTATTGGATCAGTGAATCGTTCCGGATTTCATATGAACGAGAATTCTCTTCCATGACTCCTTGTGGATTTCCCCAGGCAATCGACTCTCTTAAAAAAATAGGCGCTTCGGGAAGAATTGTATCTGTTGCAACCGGCGATAAATCGAAATGGAGAACATCATCATCCATATTGATTATTTCCTCTTTCGCCAGGATCCATCCGGAAGGAACCTTGTAAAGGGTTAGGTAAACTTGTTTTGTTTCGTAGTGCGTGAAAAAATACATCACAAATCCCTGCAGCACCACAAAATATTTCTGAATTCCATTCTCCCGATAATTTTCACCGGCCATGAATTCCATTTTGGTTTGCATGTATCCCCCTTCCACATTTACACTGTCAATCCCTAGCAATCGATCCCCGTTCTTTTCTGTTTGGCGGTACATTTTCGATATGATCTCCTTGGATGAAGTATCCTTGAAAAAAACGGAATCCTTTACCGCAACGAAATAAAGTTCTTTCAGGATATCGCCTTCCCATTCGGAATTTCCCGATTTGTTTTGTGTGGCTTTCAAGCTGTCTTCAATTTTTTGCAAACTATCCGCACAAGTTTTCAAAACGATATCACGCAAACTGTCCAAACTGTATTTCCGTTGCGCATTCAAGATTGAATCTTGGTTTTGATGCAAATTCGAATTGCGGGAATGATTGCATTCCATGAACACAGCAAGCGAACAAAAGGAAAAAACAAAAGCGATTTTCTTCATGACTCACTTTTTGGATGGCAACTTGTGTTCAATGTTTTCGCCGCAATTGATGTACGTGGCCCATTTCTCCAAAACACCTTTTTGATTCCACCATTTCCAATCTCCTGTCGGACGCTCATAATTGATGTTGTCATATTCATCCTCGCATTCCTCGTATTCATATTTTTCTTCCCGTTGTTCGGCTCCACTTGAATAATAATATGTCCATTTTTTGTTTTTATAATCGTTGCGATACATTCCTTCAATTTTCTTTTTCCCATTGGCAAACCATTCGGTATACAATCCTGAAAGCCGTTCAAGCTCATATCCGTCAGGCCGATAAGAGCAAGTGATTTTTATTTTTCCGTTCTCGAACCAAAAAGTCCATTTGCCATTTTTGATGGTAACGTTTTGGAAATTATTGCTTCCCGCGCAGCCCAATTCAAATCGACCGTGAATGAATTCGCCCTCCGCTTTTTTATTTCCATTGCTGAAATAAAAGATCCAATTGCCAATGGGAAAACCTTTTTCAAACTTTCCTTTTGACATCGTATTCCCATTTTCATAATAGGATATCCACAGGCCTGCTTTTTTCCCATTGGCATATTTCCCCTCTGTCTTTGATTTTCCATTCGGATAAAACATTTTTTCGTGACTGAAGGAATCGTCGCAAGAGAAGAGATAGGGAAATGCAGTTGCAGTGCAAAATAAAATGCTGTCGTTCACTTCAGGAATCAAAACAGTTGCTTCCGTATCGTCCATGGGAGAATCGGATGTTGCGTGAATGCTTTTTGGAATGATGTCGTTGATTTGGAGAATTGTTTTTGTTGTGACATTGCTGTTTTGTGAAAAAGGTTTGTTCTGGCAACCCATTGTGAAAATGGAAAACCAAATAGGAAAAACCGCATGAAAATATTTTCTCATTTTAATGTTCATTGACGATGCGTGATCAATTCCCTTTTCTCCTGATAATTCATTTGGATCATTTCCCCACGTGGTCCTACGATGGTCGTGAATGTATATGTGTCTTCATTCGCGATATAATTGCGTTTGGAAGGTTTTTTATTTTCATCAAAATCCATATTCGGTGCGTACAAAATTTCCTCTCCGATCAATTGATGCGGGTTGATGAATCTTGAATTGAAATTGCGGTGAAATCCTTCGGAATCGGAGAGAGGGGAATAGTATGAAAATCCGGCAACACGCGTGTCAGCCTGCTTGATTCCCTCCTGGTTTATATTGACAAGATAGAGGTCGATTTCATGATCATCGAGATAATGTAAAATGGTCATGGAATAATATTTTGCCGTGTCCTGCAACGAATAAAAATAATAAGTGCCAACAGTCGATTCATCTTGACTCGCCTGTTCCTGAAAAATGGTATAGTAATCTTTTAGGCTCAGTGCTTCAAGTTTTGATGTGTCAATTTCAACTGCCGACAAATCAAAAATTTTCATTTTGGCTTGGTGGAATTTCTTACGGTAATTCGCAATCTGAAAAGGATTCCTTTTTATGAAATGATTGACCGAATCATCGCTCCATGTCTCGTAGTTTTTCGCGAAAACAATTTTTCCCGCCCCATCTGCATTGCATTCACAGGTAAGTGCTGGTTTGGATGATTCGACAGTGAGCAATCCTTCCTCCATCATCGAACAGGCGGAACTGACGGAGTCGAGCCGAAGCTGTGCCGTGAGCGAATCGGCTTCAAACCGCACTTTTTGACTGTAACGGATTTCACGCTCAGCCAAATATTTCAGCGCGACGATCAGGATGATTATGTAAATCAATTTTTTCACTCACCCAAAAATCGACAAACAAGAAATCCTAAAAGCACGAAATGTTTAACTGTAGAACTTGACTGTATAATTGCAGTCAATGATGATTCAGCTGTACGATAACCGAAAACTGGGTAGTGAGTCAGTTTCAATTTTATTAAGTATGCACGACTATTATTTCATAAGCGAATCCATTCATTTTTAATCCGCGCAATTCGCATAATCCGCGACACTTATATATAGCCGCAGATTATGCGAATTGCGCGGATTTTAAAAGAGATTCACCATAGTAAGTATAAAACTGAAAATTGAAACTGACCCACTACCGAAAACCGCCATCTGCCAATCGATTCCTTACCTTCGCAGTCGAATGGAATTCCTGCACCATATCATTGGCGACGATCCGACGAAAGCCTTGCTCATCGTTCTCAATTTGATCCTGATCGAGAGTTTGCTTTCTGTTGACAATGCCGCCGTTCTTGCAACGATGGTGATGGACCTTCCCGAAAATTTGAGAGGGAAAGCATTGAAGTATGGGATTTTCGGTGCGTATATTTTCCGAGGATTGAGTTTGGTGCTGGCTTCCTATCTCATCAGATTCTGGTGGTTGAAATCGTTGGGGGGAATGTATCTTTTGTATTTGAGTGTCGACTATTTCCGTGCGCGTGCAACACCGAAAACGGAAGATGACCTATTGAACAAGAATGAAAGTTGGTTCTATAAAAACACACTCGGTTTGCTCGGTCCGTTGTGGGCGACGATCGTGTTGGTGGAAATGATGGACATGGCTTTTTCGATCGACAATGTTTTTGCCGCAGTCGCTTTCACCAATAACATCTGGTTGATTTGCATTGGCGTTTTCATTGGAATCCTCGCCATGCGTTTTGTTGCGCAGGGATTCGTGAAGCTGATGGAAAAATATTCCTTTCTCGAACCCGCAGCTTTCATTGTGATTTTCATTCTCGGAGTGAAATTGGTGCTTTCCATTTGGACAAAATTCAACCGCTTCTCGCCGATTTCCATGTTCCTTGATTCGCAAAAAGCGGATTTGTATGTTTCCATCCTGACCGTTTCCGTTTTTCTTTTTCCGATTATCACCTCAAGATTTTTCGGTTGGCCGAAAAGGAAAAGTTAATCAAGATTGATCATGGAAAATCAGAATTTCAAGACATATACTTTTCGAAGGATGAATTTGAAGGATTGGAGAAGGGCAACCGGTTTGGTTTTATTGGTACTCGTTTCCGTTTATTGCATCGCTCCATTTTTTTTCCCATCTTTTTTTATAGGTTTTTCGAATAGCGATTGGCTTTTTTTCATAATCCTGATTTTCGGTTGTTCGATTGTAATATTCCAAGTCAATACAAGAATCACGGTTGATTCGAATGGCATTTCCTGCAAAACCCCGATAAGAACGGTTGATTATCCATGGTCAAGCATTCAATCGCATGGAATCATCATTAAAACGAGAAGCAGGATTGTTGATATTCCTTACGAAGAAGCGAATGCGACTTATGCACGTGGATTTGTTTTTGGATGGATTTCCACAAACAAGGATAAGAGACGGAATAGGAATGGTTTTATTTACAAGGATTATCTCGATTTTGATTTCGATGATGAAGCATGGAAACTCATTGAACATTATCGCCGCTTGAATGGTTGAATCGTTTCTGGAAAATTGCGCAAAAAGAAAACTTCATAATCCAAAAAAGTTCCCGAATTTTATTTCAAATTTGATTTCAGCTCAACAGTGTTTGTGATCTGAAATCCAAAATCCAAAATCCAAAATGATTGTAGTTACAGGTGCAGCAGGTTTTATCGGTTCGGTTCTTGTTGGTCGTTTGAATTCCGATGGGCAGGAAGATTTGATTCTTGTGGATGATTTTTCAGACGAAGAAAAAAATAAAAACCTGAAAGGGAAAAAATATTCAAAGCGGATCGACCGTGAAGAATTCTTCAGTTGGTTTCGTGAACATGCTTCGGATGTAAAAGCCGTTTTCCATATCGGTGCGCGTACGGACACAACCGAATTCGACAAATCCATTTTCGACAAGCTCAATGTGAATTATTCAAAATCCATTTGGAAAATCTGTACTGAAAATGATATTCCGCTCATTTACGCCTCCTCCGCGGCTACGTATGGTCTCGGTGAATTCGGGTACAATGACGATCATGCAATTGTGAATCGGTTGAAGCCGCTCAATCCATACGGGGAATCGAAAAATGATTTTGACAAATGGGTGTTGGAGCAAACTGAATTCCCACCGCATTGGTATGGATTGAAATTTTTCAATGTGTATGGTCCGAATGAATTCCACAAGGCAAGAATGGCTTCCGTAATTTTCCACGCCTTCAAACAGATTTCGGATAAGGGTGAAATGAAATTATTCCGTTCGCACAACAAGGACTATAAAGACGGCGAACAGTTGCGTGATTTTGTTTACGTGAAAGATGTCGTTGATGTTTGCATTTTCCTTTTTAAGAATCTTCCCGCTTCCGGTTTGTATAATCTGGGAACGGGAAAAGCAAGATCATTTCTCGATCTCGCGCGCAGCACATTCCGCGCGATGCGGAAAGAGGAAAATATTTCTTTCATCGACACACCCATTGACATTCGCGACAAGTACCAGTATTTCACTGAAGCGAATATGTCGAAACTCAAAAATGCCGGTTACAAAAAGGATTTTTATTCGTTGGAAGATGGAGTGACGGATTATGTGCAGAATTATCTTTCGAAGGGAAGATATTATTGATGGATGATGTGCTGATGAGGAAGGAAAGTATCCGCACAAAAAAAACAGCTCCGTTTCCGAAACTGTTTTTCATTCTTATCGGCAAATTATTTTTTCTTGCCTTTATTGTTTCCACCGCCTTTTCCCTGTTGCTGCTGCTTCATGTCTTCCATGCGTTTGCGTTGTGCGGCTTCGAGACGTTGCATGAATCCTGAAGTCTTCACGGGTTTCTTCTTATTCTCGTCAATCTTCGCGCGTATCGCATCATGATCCACGAATCTGCGCATCGCCCACATTTGTCCGAAGGTAATGATGTTGCTGACGAAATAATAGTAACTGAGTGCAGCGGAATATTTGTTCAGCGCAAAGAGGAAAATGACAGGCATCAAATAAATCAGCCATTTCATTCCCGGCAATTGGGCGCTTCCCGGAGTGAGCATTTGCTGATTCATCCATGTGTAAAGAATGGTGGATGCAGTCATGAGAACCGCAAACAGGCTCAAGTGATCGCCGAGGATCGGAACTGTGAATCCCCAATGGAAAAAAGAATCGTAAGTGGAAAGATCGGGCGCCCATAGGAATGGCTGTTGACGCAATTCATAGGCTGCGGGAAACAAACGGATGAGCGTGAACAGGATCGGGATCTGCAACAACAAAGGAATGCAACCTGAAGCAGGATTGATTCCCGCCTTCTTGTACAACTGCATGGTTGCCTGTTGTTTTTTCAACGGATCGTCTTTCCCGAATTTCTCGTTGATCTCATCGATCTCCGGTTTCATTACGCGCATTTTTGCGGAAGAAAGGAATGCCTTGTAGGCGATAGGGAAGAGGAAAATCTTTACGATGATGGTCAACAGTAAAATCACAAGACCGTAGCTTGCAATATTGCTTCCCAGCCAAGTGAAAAGCGGAACAAAAATGAAACGGTTGAGCCAACCGAAGATGCTGCTTCCCAAATTGATTTCACGTTCGAGGTGAAGATTGTATGATTTCAATTCCGAATACTTATTCGGTCCGAAATAAAAACTCATCGGGAAAGATTCCTTCGCCGTTTTTCCAAATGGAACGGCAAGTGTGGCGCTCATCGCTTTTATCGCGAAAAAATCTGTCGGTGTCCTGATTCCCATTTCAGCACCCTTGCCGAATTTGGTTTTGGCAATGAGAATGGAAGAGAAATATTGTTGCTTGAAAGAAACCCATTTCGTGTTGGCCGTTTTTAAATCCACGTCATTTGATCCGCGGATTTCATCGCCATGCTCTTTCAGGTTTTCAACACCTTCCTCTCCATCGAAATTGTAGAAGACGGTTTCAACTGCACGCTGGTTGTCGATATTCTGTTCCTGCGAAGGCGGGTTCATTGACCAATTCAAATCCACATCGGATTGATCATCAGGAAAAATCCTGTCGAAACCGACAAATGAAATCGTGCAGCCGACCATATAGGAATTCCCGCGAAGCGAATAACGGTATTCCAGATACTGTGATTGGTTACTGCTGTCGGCATACAAACGGAATGCTACTTCATTCGAATCTTTTCCCTGCACAGAAAAACTTTTTCCATCGGTGCGGAAATAAAGTGAATCGGTATTTAACCTTCTGCGCTGTTTGTCAAAAAATGCAATGCCGAAATGGGTGGAGTCGGCGCTGAATAAAACGAGTGGTTGTCCTGCAGAAGTTTTTATTCCTTTCAATTCCACCTCACCGATTCTTCCACCGCGAGGATAGATTGTGGCTTTTAATTTTTCATTTTGAATGACGAGTGGAACATTGTCGCCTTTGGATGAGTTATAGAAAAAACCGTAAGGCGCTTTCTTTTTAGCAGTGAGAATGGAATCAAGATTGAGCGTAGTGTCTTTTTTGATCAGGGCGATCAGGCTATCCGATTTCCGTTTGGCAACGACCACATCAATCGCGCGTTGTTGTGAATCCACACGTGCGAGCGAATCCTGAATGTGCGCCTGCAAAATTGCCTGTTTCTGGCTGTTATTCGAATTGATGGTCATCCATACGGTGAGAATGACTGCAATGAGAATAAAGCCTATGACCGATTTCCTGTCCATTTAAAAGAATTGGTTGAGTAGAATGGGCGCAAATATACTAGTAAAAGTGGCAAGTGACAGGGGAGAAGGGACAAGTTGCATTATGTTTATTGATGTCGTTTTCGCATGGATTTTATTTTAACAAGTATCAATTCAGCCTGAAAGTGTCGCCTGCCTTTCTCACCTGTCGCCGGGTCATGGAAAAGAAAAACCCGCTCTTGAGGAACGGGCTTTCTGAAAAGAAAATTTTCACTGTCACATTACCAGATAAGAACCCTGTCTTCCGGTTTGCGGTACATTTTATCGGTTGGCTTAACGTCAAACGCATCATACCATTCCTGAATGTTTGAAACCGGACCGAGTACGCGGAATTTTGCAGGACTGTGCGGGTTTGTTTTCACTTGGTTGATCAAAGCTTCCGGACGTGAACTGTTGCGCCAGGATTGCGCCCAGGAAATGAAGAAACGTTGATTGCCGGTGAAGCCGTCGATTTTTGCCGGAACAGGTTTTCCTACCAATGAATGCTGATAAGCGTAATAGGCAATTGTCAATCCGCCCAAGTCGGCGATATTTTCTCCGAGTGTCAATTCTCCGTTCACGTGCAAATTGAGACTGTCGATTGCAACAAAAGCGCTGAACTGATCTGCCAATTTTTTTGTCTTGTCCGAAAAGTTTTTGCTGTCCTGATCCGTCCACCAATTCTTCATGTTTCCTTCCGAGTCGAACATGGAACCTTGGTCATCGAATCCATGTGTCAATTCATGACCGATGATGGCACCCATTCCACCGTAATTCACAGCATCGTCGGCGTTGATGTCGAAGAAAGGCGCTTGCATGATTCCTGCAGGGAAAACAATTTCATTGTTGGAAGGATTGTAATATGCGTTGATGGTTGCAGGTGTCATTCCCCATTCCATACGGTCAACGGGTTTATCCATTTTTCCAAGGTTGTAAGCCTGGTCGAAACGATTTGCATTGAGGAAATTGGTAACATAATAGGTTTTTGAAACCATCAATGCCGAATAATCCCTCCATTTGTCAGGGAAACCGAGTTTGCGAAGTATGGTTGCCAGTTTTGCAAGTGCAGCCTGTTTCGTCGGTTCACTCATCCAATCCCTCGATTTGATTCTTTCCGTGTAAGCGGCCATCAGATTATCCACCATTACATTCACGCGGTCTTTCGATTCCTGACTGAAATATTTTGCAACATAAAGTTGTCCAAGCGCTTCACCCAATGCTCCATCGGTAGTTGCCAAAACACGTTTCCATCTTGGCATTTGTTTTTTCGCACCGCTCAACATCATTCCATAGAAATGGAAATTTTCGTCGGCAACCGCGCTGTGCAGTTTCGGAGCGCAGAGGTGTAAAAATTGCCAGCGGAAATAAGCTTTCCATGCGTCGATCGGCTCAGTCTGGATCATATTGTTGAACTGACGGAGAAAGGCCGGTTGTCCGACAATCACTTCTTTCAATTCAGGGGCGCCGATGGTTTTGAAATAAGTTGTCCAGTCGAAATTCGGGCAAAGTTTCGCGAGATCGGCGGGAGTCATTTTGTTGTATTGTTTTTCCTGATCGCGGAGTTCAACGGCAGACATGGAAGAGTCGGCGAATTTTTTCTCGATTTCAAAAACCATGGCGGAATTTTTTCCGGCGGTTGCATCATCATCACCCATCAGCTTGAACATTTTCGTCACGTGTTTCTGATATTCGTCACGGAACATTTTTGTGTCTTCGCTGGAATAATATTCCTTTTCAGGCAAACCGGTTCCACCTTGGAAAATGTAGGGTGCATTTGTTTTGCTGTCTTTCAAATCGGCCATTACATAAAATCCGAAAGCGACACTTGCTTCCACGCGGTGCAAGGATCCGATCATGGACGGGAATTCCGATTTGTCTTTCAACGCATTGATCTTGTCGAGTTGGTTCTGGATCGGTGCGAACTTGTCTTTTTCTATTGCAGTCGAATCCATTCCGGAAGAATAGAAATCACCGATTTTCTGTTCGTTGCTTCCCATGGCCGGTTGTTTGGCCGCAGCTGCCGCCTCACAAATGCCGCGCAATGCGTTTTGGCTTTTTTCATTCAGCACATTGAAATTGCCCCATGAGGTTTCCGTTGCCGGAATCGGGTTTTTCTTTATCCAGTTTCCATTTACATATTCGTAGAAATCATCCTGCGGACGAACGGAAGTATTGAAATTGGAAAGATCGATTGCCTTGTAGGTTCCGGTGGAAGTGAGTTCCACTTTCATTGCGAGTGTAAGTACAGCTGCGGAGGCGATGAGTGTAATTCCGAAAAGTTTATTTTTCATTTGTCGTATGGAGTTTTGAGTGCCCGAAAATAGTGATTAATAGCCTATCCAAAGAGACAAATTCGGGAGCGGCTGATATTCCGTGTGAGTGGTGAAATCAGATGGGAAAAAATTGCCGGGTTGGTGATTTCCGATTTCCGATTGAAGTGATTCGATATGGGTTAAGCATCCCGTCAGCTAGAGAAATTGACCTTTGGGAATGTCCAATGAAAAGTGAATGCATCATTCGTTCTCGGCGACTTTTCTACATTTGTTTCGTGCGACAATTGTTTTTCGCTTTGTCTTTTTCCTTTTTCGGATGCGGCCCCACCGATTCCGTACACCGAGTTGATGCAAAAAAAACGATTCGCCCATTTCGAAAATCCAGCATCCGGATTCTGCTGTTGCAAATACAAAACCCATTCAAAAGGATTCGATTCCAGTGCATGGAAAAATTGGCGGACTCGAATTGCAATTGGTGGATGCGGGATTGGTGAATGTGCATGACCTGGATTCGACAATCAGGATCGATTTGAAATATTCCACGACGGAAAATTTTTTGGGTGTGGATGTGTATGGCGATTTTAATGCCTGCTATCTGCAACCCGATGTGGCGAAGAAATTGGTAGTGGCGCAAAAGAATCTCAAGGAAAAAAATCCTTCCTATTCACTCATTGTTTTTGATGCTGTCCGTCCCCTGCATATCCAACAAATGATGTGGGATACACTTGTGCTTCCTCCGGGAGAAAAAGTGAAATACCTTTCAAATCCGGCGCATCATTCGCTGCACAATTATGGAGCTGCGGTTGATGTGAGCATTGTGGATGCAAAAGGGAATCTGTTGGATATGGGAACCCCATTTGATTTTTTCGGTGACAAGGCGCATCCGGAAAAGGAGCAGGAATTGCTTGCATCGGGAGAACTCACGCAGCGGGAAGTTTCCAATCGGCAAGTTTTGCGGGATGCAATGCGGAGAGCGGGATTTTTCGGTATACAAACCGAATGGTGGCATTTCAATTCGTGCCGAAGGGAAGTTGCGGATCAGATTTATAAAATCATTGAATAGATTTTACCGTCACTGCTTCTGGAATCGGGAATGAAAATCAGAAAATGTGATATTTCTGTTTTTGGAATTCGTCAAATCCCTTGTACTTGCCGTGTGCATTTCCAAAATCCATTCGATAGCCGACCATGATTTCATGCGTGCCCTGATGCCCGTGTCGGAGAGGCGAAATCCCGATATCATAAGAATAGATCACCTGAAAATGTTCCAGGAAAGTGTATCCTGCCTGCAAATACAATGCATCTTTCAATCTCCATCCGGCTCCCAATGTCAGTTTTTCCTTGTAATGAACGCGCAAATTGTAATTGATCGTCATGGGAAGACCGGCAACATACAACACCATCAAATTATTTTCCCATACATAATCGGGATTGGCATTGAAATTATATCCGCATGTGAAATAATAATGCTGTTGGAATGTAACGGTGCTTTGTTTGGTTGTATCCGCCACATAAAATTCAGCCTTGTCATTTTTGATATTGATGACACTCAATCCGAAATGGAAACGGTCATTGTACAGCATTACTCCAATCATCCCATTCCTGTTTTTATCATAATCAACAATGGAGTAATTCACGGCAGGATCACCTGTCCAGTGTGTCGTCATCTTCGTTCCGTCAATGGTATATTTATTGAAATTGATTCCGAGTCCGGCGGAAAATTCAACATCGGGAAAATGAAGGTGGTAAGCGGCATCCAAACCATAATTCATTCGTGTGGAAGGGCCGGTTACATCTTTATACATCGTTCCGGCTACGCCCAATTTTCCTTTCAAAAGCCGACTGCTGAGGGCTGCATACTGGGTGGTTGGTTGTCCCTCGAATCCAACCCACTGCTTGCGATAATCCAGTCGCGCATCAATGTTTGCCTTGAGTCCTGCATAGGCCGGATTGACTTGAAAAAGAATGGCAGGGAATTGGGTGAAGTCGGGCAACTGTTGGGCATCCAAGCGAATGAATCCGATTGAAAATAAAAAAACGGA
>CAYMZV010000031.1:0-23173 GCA_964394965.1 uncultured Chryseobacterium sp. | reverse complement strand
GTGATCGCGGTAAACGTCACTCCATTGTTTGTCGTTCGATAAGCAGGGGGATTGGAATAACCGCTTCCACCCACATACACCACACCGAGCGTGGTTTGAGATGGATAAATGGTTGCGCCATAAAAATAATGCGCACCCAATCCCGGAACACTTGTGCTGTCCCAATTCACGCCACCATCTGTGGAGGAGAAAAATTTTCCATTGTCTGTAAGCACATACCAGTAATTATGATTGAGCGGCGAAGATTCAATGGCTGAAATATTTCCGCCACCCGACATCGCATTGAAATCGTAAGGGAGTTCGGTTGCATTTATATTCGTTCCAACCGCATCGAGTTGGATGATGTGCCCACCTGTCCCGGATAAATTTCCACCGGCCAAATATGCCCTTGTGTTTATTCCTCGGTCAACGGTCATTGGTGGAATCCAGAATGGATTGGCTCCGTTGAAATTCGAAAAATTCCAGGTTGCCGTTCCTGTTCCATGTTCTCCGTCCGCATAAAAATCACTGAAGCCGGGATAATTCATCCAGATGCTTGTACCTCCATCTGAAGAGCAGATGTGACCGTAATCGCCACTGATGACCTGATCAAAACCGAGAACGGTTCCGGAGTCCAATTGGTTCCGTTGAAAACCCTGGTCCTGCGAACCTGCATAAATGAAATTGAAATCATTCTTGTTCGTGTAAATGGAATAATACTGGCTCGCATTCAATCCGTGCAGCGAAAGGTTTTGTACCGTTTGCAAATTGTCGTGCGAAACAAAAAGTCCGCCGTCCGTTCCCACAAATTGGAATTCATTTCCTTGCGCATCACGCAATGAAGTGATGCACGGAATGTCGGCATGAAGCTGATTGCTCACCGAACTGTAATACGACCACCAACTGTTCACGACATTCCATGTTGTTGCCGCATCATTCGAAACATGGCATTCAATGTCACCGAAATACAAATGATTCGGATTCGTGCACGAACAATTGAAACTAGTTGGACTGAATGGCGAATACGCAAAACCGATTGCCGGACTCCAAGTGATTCCTCCGTCTGTCGATTTGTAAATGTTCTGCGCTACGTAAGCGTAAAGCACAAAGTTGGTTGCGTCCTTGTATCCCGTCAATAAAGTGTAGCCTGTTGCCGCAAGTGAAACGGTGGAGACAAATGAAACCGCATCCGTGGTTCTGTTGATGGAAAAAATCGAATCGTTGTGGATAAACGACAAATCGGAAACGCCATAATGCGGTGCCCACACATCAAAATTATCCACACTTCCATAAACGGGATCGGGATAGGAAACGATCGGGGAAAAACTGACTGCGTTGTTGGTTGATTTGTAAATCGTGATGATCGCATTCCAATTCGTATAATCCCATTCCTCCACCAAAAGATACATCGTATGCAATGCATCATCGAGAATGATTCCGCGTTTGATCCATCCCCAATTCTGCAAAACATTTAATCCGTTCGAGGAATTCCAGGTCACGCCGTCATTGTCCGTGTAATGCACAAATGTTCCACCCGCTACAATCACGCGATGTCCGCTTCCATTCGGCACCACACGCAACAGTTGAATGCTGAATTTCAGTTTGTCATTTAATACAACCCAGTTGCTTCCGTTCATGTCGCCTTTCCATACATTCCCTCCATCCGATCCGCAATACACAGCGCCGGTTGCCGTATCCAAATCCGCCTGCCAAACCCTTCCCGCATTGTTCACACTTCCGCGTTCATTCCATTGTCCAATCAAATTCCCATTGGCAAGCACTTCCTGCGTCAGGGTATTGTTCGGCAATGAATTCCGCTGCGTTCCCGGATTCTGAAATCGGGTTTCAGAATATTTCTGTTCACGTGTTGCAGCGTCCATCTGTTTCCAATTCACACCCGGTGCAGTTTTGTGCATCCCATTGTACCAGTTTTCAAATTTTGTCCGCTGGTCGTTTTCATTTTCCTCCCCGTCTCTCACAATCGTGGAAAGCGGTTGACGGAATTTTGAAACATTTTTTTTCGGCAAGAGAAAATCGCAAACGAGAAATGCGATCACGGCAGAAAAGGAAATGAAAAGGGATTTGGAAAGTTTCATTGTAGGTCAGAATGGTGCAGCAGTATAAAGTTATTCATTTTTCACTGGAGAAAATTGGGATCGGAAACATCTTCCCGTTCCACCGGCACTTCACCGCTCAGGACGATAAAAATTTATCCCTCACCTCTTTCGTCGGAACCATGCACGAATCTTTTTTTCCCCACCATTTGTACCTGTTCTTCGCTATTACTCTGTAAACGATGTCGCGTAGAAATGGCGGGACAATAATGAACGAATAAAAAATCGGCCAGGCGCCATTCAATTTTTTTGCAATGCGCAACGCGGCGGAAGTGCGGTCATAAACTTTTCCGTCTTGCACCAGGAAAAAACTGTCGGTGGAAAATGAATCGATCCTGTTTTCCGAAAGGATTTTTTTCGCCATATCGGATTGCAACGGTGCAAAACGGAAATAATCGTTCTTGTCGTGACGGATGATGAAATTGATTCGTGAATTGCAGAAATTACACACGCCGTCGAACAAAATAATTGCGTGGATTTTTTCTGTCATCGGCGATAAGCTGCGGAATAGGGATCCACTGTCATTTCGGTTTTGCTTCCTTCAATCACCGTATTCGTATTCATGTTGATCAACGAGAAATAACCGTTTCTTCCACCGCAACTGGTTGTGTGATGCGGAGCCGGACCATCGGGTGTTGCATTCCTGTTCGCCACCAACACTACATGCAAATCGTCATTCACGGTAATTCCATGCGGTTGCCAACCGGTATTTATTGCGGTGACAAATGAATTCGTTTGCCAATTGATCACCGCCACCGATCCGCGGTTGTGTGAAAAAGTTGTCGTGTCTTCCATGCACGTCACATACAAGTATGGTGTGGAAGGATCGGAAGAAACCGCCATCTCCTGAGGATAAGTGCCAACAGGAATGCTCGCCACCAATTGATCGCTTGCGGCATCCATGATCCGCACCATATTCGTGTGCTGCGAAGTCACAAAATATTTTGTTCCGTCAGGAGAAAAAATCACGTCATGCGGACAATCATAATTTCCACCCGGGTTTTCGAAACTGTTTCCGTCAATGATCACATGCGAATCGCTTGGCAATTGCGGAATGGTAATGTCATCCTTGTAAATGTAATTTCCTGTTGTCGGTGCGAGATAAAGGTTATGTCCGTCCGGACTTACGCAGGAACCATGTGGATCAATGTACAATCCACCCTGGTAAGTTTGTCTCCAACGGAAAGTCTGCATATCCAACCACGATACCCTTCCCGCAGAATTCCAATCCACGGCAAATGCATATTGTGAATTGGGTGTGAACGTAAATGTATTCCAGCTTCCAACCGCTGCACTGTCGGTCGGTCCCAAAAGAATCCGCGTCACCAAAGCATCATCCGTTGTCCGGTGCACCTCGAGATATCTTCCTGCAATGAACGAACATGCCCAATACAGTCCGTTCGGCGAAATCTTTACATTGTGTGGACCTTCAACGGCAGCATCTGCACCAACGGGAATATAACGCATCTGCAAATTCGTTTCCGCGTCAACCACACAAACCAAATCACATCCCTGCTGTGTCACATAATATTTTTTCCGGTGGGGATTGTCACTCCATTTCACAAAACCGCTTGCGTCGGGTGCGCCCCCGTCTATCCAATTGCGCAATGTCGTTTCCTGTTCGCGTGTGAGCGGAACTCCATTGTTGGGCATCGTCGGTGTTACCGTTGCGCCCATGTCATGGAAAGTATTTGTAAATAAGAACATCGTGCTGTTTTCCGCCGAATACGGAATACAAACTGCACCATTGCGGTCACCGTCCATCATTTTATCCCAAGTCGACAAATCCAATCCTGCGCAGGCATCCTTGCTTTGTGTATTGTGACAACCGGAAACGGCACACTTGGTCATGATGATGTTGGCAATTGCAATTGGATATTTACAGGACTGCTCGTCAAAAATCGGTTCATCCCTTCGGCAACCCACATAAACAATTGCGAACAGGAAAATGGAAATGGAAAAAAACAGGATGCCTTTTCTCATGAAAGGGATGATGAACGATTAGTGATAAATGACGGATTCTGTCATTCGCAATTGATTGCTATTTCCTAACTAAAGATACGAAGAGAAAGTGAATGCAGATGTTAAAACACAAAAATCGGTAATGGATCAGTTTCAATTTTCAGCTTTATACTTACTATCGTGAATCCCTTTTAAAATCCGCGCAATCCGCGGCACTTATATATAGCCGCGGATTGCGCGGATTAAAAATGAATGGATTCGGTTATGAAATAATAGTCGGCCATACTTAATAAAATTGAAGCTGACCCACTACCCAAAAATCGATGGCGGCTCATTCTTCCCTCTCGACTTCCATTTTTAGTGAAAATGTGTAGCTTCGGGATGAAGATCAACCCCATGAAATTCCGATTAATCCCACTCCTTTTTTTATTCCCGTTTTTTCTTTTTTCACAATCATTCCATCGGACGGCTTTTGGTTTGGAGAATGGTTTGCCCGAGAGTGAAGTGAAAAAGATGTTGCAGACGGACGATGGCTATTTATGGTTTCTGGGAAGAAGTACATTGACACAATACGACGGAAAAAATTTTCAGCATTATTCTTTTCCCGTCATGAATAATCCGACGGATTTATTGGAAGGGAAAAACGGTGAAATCGAATTTTGCGACAATGACCGGTTTTTCATTGTGGGAAATGGGAGTGTAAAAGTGAAAGTGATTGATACGGCTGTCGTTCATGGAAAACCGGAGGAAATCGATTTGGCTTTTTATTCGGTTTTCGATCACTATGGCAACAGATGGTTTTTCGACAAATCGCTTTTTTGCATCAACAGTGAAGGGACTTTTTTATGGAACAAAAAAGGAGGATTCCCATTTGACTCGATGCTTTATGTGATGCAGGTGAGATCACAATCAAGAAACAATCTCGGGAAGGATAATTTGGGAAGATGTTGGATTCAACTGAAAAACGGATTGGCTGTTTTTGACGGGAAAAAATGGAACAGGATCGAGATCGATGATTTTCCCGGAACCATGCGCAGCGTCTATTTTGACTTGAAAGGCAGAATATGGATCAAGGGAAGTGACGCGAATCAATTATTCGAATATGTGAACGGAAAGCCAAGCCACGATCTTGATTACGCCAAATTCTCGGACGTATCAACCTCATTTTCTCCCACCATTTCAGAAGACAAAAAGGGAAACCTCTATTTCATTGACGATAAATTGCTCCTGGTTTTGCAAACGGATGGAAAAATAAAATCCAATCGTCTTTCATCCGACTATTTCAATGTTCAAATCGATTCTTCCGGAAATATTCTTCTTGTAGGACTTCATCAACTTTCGCTTTTCGAGAGTGGAATTGAAAAAGTGATTTATAGGTTTTCCACCTCATCGTCAACTCCGGAATTATTGATCGACAGGGAAAATGATTATTGGTTTCTCGTCAATGAAAAACTCCAGCAGTTTTCCATTTCCGTTTTGAACTACACGGGTTATGAGGATTTCCATTACAAGAACTGTACAAAGGAAAATTTCACCAATCGCGGAATTTCGCCAATGATTGCATTGCTCGACAAGCGTGGACGAATCTTTTACAGGGCTGTTGTGTTTGCCGACAATGGAGTTGGTTTCAAGGGGTTCGATTTGTTCGAACAAAGGGAGGATACCATTGAGAAAATTGCGACTGCCGACGAAATCGGATTCGTCAATACGGTAACGGAAGATAAAAATGGAACCTTGTGGCTGCTGACTTATTTTCCAAAGGAAAAAAAAGTGGATGTCATCCGGTTTGCCGAGAATCCGGATGGGTCATGGGAAAAACCGGAACGGATCATGAAAAACCCATTATTCAAATCGGGATATTTCTGCGACTTGCATTATTTCGACAGTTATCCCACGATATATTCGAACGGTTATGTTTTCCGGGGCAACGACATTGTCTATTCGATCAGGGAAAATGAAAAGGACAGTATTTTCTTTTTGCAGTCCGAAGAAGAGGGCCACGATTTTCTGGTGAGGAACGATTCGTTGATGAAATTCGATCCGCAAAAATTATCGCTCACTTATTTATGCAGGTCGAATTCACAATTGACGGCGCAGGTACATTGCATCGAAGATGGCCATGGAAGGGTGTGGTTGTTTGGTCACGGAATAAGAATGCATTTTGAAAATGGTAAAATGGCGAATGTTCAAAATGCCAGTGCACTCTATGTCGAAAACGGGAAGCTCGTGGATTCGGACATCAACAGGAATGATTCACTGTGGAAATTCTACAATGGGAAAATTGTGCGTGATGCACACGGGGATATCTGGATTGCATCGAATGACAAGGGATTGATTCGGATTTCAAATGGGAAAAATGGCAAACCTGTTTGTTCGAGAATTTCAGAAGAGGACGGACTGCATGATTTATCGTTCTCCGCCATCGCATTTGATGCTGATGACATTCTCTGGGCGGAAGGTGCAACGGGGTTGGAAAGGATCGATTACAATTCTTTTTTTGCAGGGAAAAAAGATGCATTCAAATTTTACGGTTACAGCGATGGAATAAAAAACAACAATCTCATTGACATCAAAAAAGGAGAAGACGGTTTATTGTATTGCTCCAGTCCCGAAGGCTTGATTTCGATCCATCCTTACGACAATCTGGAAAACAAGATTCCACCTCTCGTTCATATCAATTCACTCGATTGGTTCGAAGGCGATTCGTCACATTCCGATTTGTCCATTCCATACAACTTCAATCCACTTGAAATAAAATTCATCGGAATTTGTCTGCGCAATGGAAGTAAAGTCCGTTACCGTTATTTTCTCGAAGGGCTCGACACAAAATGGCAGGAACAAACGGAAAACAGCGTCAAGTATTCCTCACTTCCTCCGGGAAAATACACATTCAAATTATTGGCTTGCAATGATGACGGATTGTGGACAAAAGATCCCGTCACCATTTCGTTCGAGATTCTTCCGCCTTGGTACAAGACAAATTGGTTCATTGTTTCCTTTTCGCTTTTTGTCATGATTCTGGTAATCGGGATTTTCCGTTGGCGAACCGTTCGATTGAAATCGGAAAATGAAAAGTTGGAACGGACGGTGCGCGAACGGACAGCAGAAGTGGTCAGCCAAAAGGAAATCATTGAACTGAAAAATCACGAAATCACAGACAGCATCAATTATGCGAAAAGGATCCAGTCGGCGATCCTTCCTCCGATCAATGAATTTCAAAAACAGTTCAATGAAAGTTTTGTCCTTTATCAACCGAAAGACATTGTCAGCGGCGATTTTTATTGGATCTCGCGACAAAATGATTTTGTTTGTGTTGCCGCAGCCGATTGTACGGGTCACGGTGTGCCCGGTGCGATGGTGAGTGTGGTGTGTGCGAATGCACTCAACAGGGTTGTGAATGAATTGAAAATGCTCGAACCAGGAAAAATCCTTGACAAGGCGCGTGACTTGATCATCGAAACATTTGAAAAAGCGGAAGGTGAAGTGAAAGACGGAATGGACATTTCAATTTGCACGATCAATAAAAAAACAAATGAAGTGCAATGGTCGGGCGCCAACAATCCGCTTTGGTATTTCTCTTCCGGAAAATTCATTCAAATTGTGGGAGACAAACAGCCCGTTGGAAAACACATGCTGGCAAAACCATTCACGACACATTCACTGCAACTTTCCGCCGGCGATTCCCTTTACATGTTTACGGACGGTTACGCGGATCAGTTCGGCGGACCGAAAGGGAAAAAGTTCAAGTACAAACAATTGAGCGCCGTCATTTGCGAAAATGTTGATTTGCCAAGCGAAAAACAACACGGACAATTACTCGACACAATGGAAAACTGGAAAGGCAATCTGGAACAGGTCGATGATATTCTTGTGATCGGAATAAAACTTTGATTCCTTTCGCAATCCTAATTGTTCAACGCGCCATTGTTCAACCAGCAACGGATTTTTTTGCGGAGACTGTCAGGCAACGGACCTTTCGGCGGCATCTCCTGCTTGATCAAAACCTTTTGTTCCAAATCGCCTGATGTTGCCACATTTTTCAATCCCTGATAACTTGTAAAATCACCTTTTTTGGAACCGTAGCCGTGGCAAGGCATGCAATTATTCGTTACGATCGGTGCAATGTCCTTGGAATAAGTGGAAGGAACAGTCGTGCAATCCAGCTGCGCCTTTTTGGTGAGGTGACAAGCAAAAGGAACGGAGAACGTGACGACGATCAATGTTGCTGCGATGAGGAATTTTTTCATAGGAGTATTTTTATTCGGAACGATTATCTATTGTGCAAAGGTAGCAGTTGTCGGTTGCCAGTAATCGATTGTGCGGGATTTTTTGGATTAGCAAGAAATTAGAATCTGCGCACTGAAGACGAAAACCGACAACCGACATTATTTTATTTTGTTTTCCCGTCAAACGGAACCACCAGCTTCAAGGAAATATTTCTTCCCATATTGTAAATCCCATTGTGTCCGCTTCCATTTCCGGGATACTCTTCAAAATATTTCATGCGGTTCAAGTGCGATTGATAAGCCACATTTGTCAGGTTATTTCCGAGAATGCTGAATGTGAAAAGTGTTTTCCCGTTTTTGTTGATCACATCCGTTCCGAATCCTGCATCGAGCAAAGTATATCCCGGTGTAACGGTTTCCGTTCCGTACGCCGAGAAAATCCGATCCTGTTTCGCATAAACTTCAACACCGGCTTTCACGAACATGTTCGAAAAGTGTTTCATTTTTTTCGGAATGTCGGCACGCAAATCGGAATAGGTGTGCAATGGCGGAATGAACGGCAAATATTTTTCACTGTCATTTTCCGATCCCTTGTTTATTCCGTAAACAACAGAGATGGAATTCTCAAAATGCAACCAATCGAGCGGATGCGGATGAATGTCCAGACTGAATTCGCCTCCATACAATTGTGCGGTTGACTGTTGGTACTTGAACGTCTGGTTGCCTGCAACAATGATGGAATCCTGTCCGAGGTGATTCAACACTTTCTGGTTGAAGATGTAATTGGAAATGTTGTTGTTGAAAATTTCCAGGCTTCCTGAAAAATGCGATTGCGAAAAAAAGATTCCCACATCTTCCTGCAAACTGAACTCGGGTTTGAAATCCGGATTCCCGATCTGATAAATGTTTGTTCCGGGATGAACACCATTCGCCGATATTTCCGAAATGTTCGGCGCACGGTATCCACGCGCCACATTCGCCTTCAACAGGAAATTATTCGAGAAATTATAGGTCGCACCGAAACTTCCCGATGCGCCACTGAAAACGTGTTTGTAATCCTGAAACACACGTGTGGCTCCAGCGGTATCCGGAACATTCACTTGCATGTCAAAACCATCTGCAGGATTTGCGCGCGTATACATTCCCGAATTCCTGAACGACCGCACATCATAACGCACACCTCCACTCACATCCAATTTCTTGAACGATTTTTTCGCGAATGCAAAAGCTCCCGCATCAAACAGGTTGTAGTCGGGAATGATGAATTCCGTTCCCTTGTTTTTATTCTGTTGGTACATCCCGTTCGTTCCCACCGATGTTTCCCAACCTTTCATCTCCTTGAAATTGAATTTCACATCGTACGTATAACTCTGCAGTTGAAGATACAGTCCTGCGATGTCGGCGAATTCCGGATGGCTGAATTCCCTTCTGATATTTTCCTGGTAACCGACATTCACTGCCAATTTCGAATCGCCGATGAAAAAATTATTTGCGAGATTTATTTTGTAATGCTGCACGTGTTGGTGAAGCGTCGTGATCTTATAGGAATTCAATTCCTCATTCGAAACAATCGGACGGAAAGTGTCAGCTTCCGTAATCTGTTTGGTGAACTTTCTCGAAGTGGAATCGCGGCTGCCATCGGGAATTTCCTGGAGATCGTCGAACAAACTGAAACTCAAATGCGAATATCCCCATTGGCGATTCAGTCCCACATACGCACGCGCATCCGTTTCCGCAAACGCGGTTCCGTACACACGACCGTCAATCTTATCCTGATAATTTGTCGCCGCCTTGTGTGAGATGCGCGTTCCCCAAACCAATCCGTTTTTATTTCCGTCCACTGCCGCCGATCCACCGTACAATCCATTGTTGCTTTGATAAATTCCGGTGAAGGAACTTTGGATTGTTCCAGCGGGAACGGGTTGTGTCGGAATCAGGTTCACCACACCCGCAAGCGCATCCGATCCGTACGTGAGACTGGCGGGACCCTTGATGACTTCAATCCTGTCAATGCCGAATTCATCCACTTCGATTCCGTGTTCATCGCCCCACTGTTGTCCTTCCTGTCGTGTGCCATCGTACAAAGTGAGAATGCGGTTGTAACCGAGTCCACGGATAAATGGTTTGGAAACATTCGGTCCGGTTGTCACGGCATTTATTCCCGGCATTTTTGCAATCGCATCGATCACGTTGGTGCTGAGGTTGCGATCGAGGTAAGCCTTGTTGATGGAAACGATCGGAACGGGATTCCTTTTTATTTCGGTTGATGTTGAAGTGCCGGTAATGACCACTTCATTTTCCACGATGGAAGTTTCCATTGCGAAATTCACCGTTGTCGTTGTGGAAAGGTCTACGGTTTCGAGAATGGTTTGGTAACCGATGAAAGTCACCTGAACGGAAACTTTCGATGCGGGAAGATTGGTGATGGAATACATTCCGTTGATGTCGGTGCTCGCTCCCGATTTCAATTCCGGAAGATAAACCACAACACCGATCAATGCCTCGCCGGTTTTTTTGTCTGTAATTTTTCCTGTGAGTGTTACGCCTCCAACAGGGTTTGCCTCCATTTTATGAAAGGCAAAAAGTGTCAATAAGAATAAGAGAATGAAATGTCGTTTCATTTTTGCAAGTGTTTAAAAGAAATGATTTCCGGAAAATTGAAAACAAGAACTTTTACACTTGCGGAGGTCCGCGGAGAGAAGGGAAATTCGGGAAGGAAATTCCAGCCTGTTCGGCTGCAACGATTACAAACGAAAAATGGTTTTCATTTGAAGCGGGAAAATCCTGAATGGAAGAGGAAATGAATTGTGAAGCGTCGTAGGTGAGAAAGCTGCAATGGATATGATGCGTTCCGACAGCATTCTTTCCTGGAGCGGAATAATTTTCCTGCGTATCCGTATGCCCGTACAACGCATGCACGAATTCTTTCGGAACGAGAAAAACCGAAAATCCCGCAAGGAGAAAAGTGGCAACGAAACGACGAAAATGTGACCGCACTTGGAAATTATTTATTGTAAAGATAATCGATTCGGAATATTTTCAATTGCCGTCCATCACAATTGGAGGCCATTTCAAAAAACAATCATTACAGATGAGATTCCAAAAAAACAGATTCCAAAAAACAAAAAACAGATTCCAAAAACGGTTTTTCACTTACAAATCTGGAATCCGGATTTTGGAATTTGAAATTTGGAACCTCTGTCATCGCGTAACGATCAGCTTCCGGTGTGAAACTGCGCCTGACTTCGTTTGCAACGCACACACATACACGCCCGGGGAACACTCTGAAATATTTATTTGTTCCGTCTCCGTTGATATTGTTTTTTTCAAAACGGTTTGTCCTTCCAGATTCGTGATTGTCAATTGCGCCGGAAAATCCTTTTGCGGAAGTGAATTCGAAAGCGTGAAGCTGTTTTTTGCCGGATTCGGATAGATGTTGAAGAAATTTTGCTCGACAACATTTTCATCGATGCCACTCAAGATCGATCCCATGAAAAGTGAAACACCTCCCGAATAATTTCCAATGATCAAATCGGGAATCGAATCGTTATTGATGTCGGCCAACCATGGGGCGATTCGTGCGCCTTCCACCGTACTCACATACATCGAATCCGTGCGCACAAAAGTTCCGGAAAGATTTCCATCAATGCTGTCATAACGGTTCAACCATCCGCGTTCCGAACCGACGAGCAAAACATAATGTCCCGCATCATCCCACAAATAGGGAACGCTGTATCCTGTCGTGAAACCCGGATAATTCACGATCACATTTCCAAACAGCGGCGTGACCAATGTAAAATTTGCAACGGAGGAAGTTCCCGTGTTGCGGTAATAATTGACATTCCCGCTTTGATCGCCAATCAACAAATCGAGCAAACCGTCACGATCCACATCCACCAATTGCGGTGCCGCATAATTGCCCACATCGATTCCCAGATAGTTGCTTGCCTGTAAAACAAAATTATCGGGCGGTCCCGGATCTTTCCGGTAATAATCCAATTTCCCATTTGCCATTCCGATGATCATGTCCTTGTCGCCATCACCATCCAAATCGCCGAATGCGGGAACCGGACAAGTGATGTTCGTTGCATTGGCAAATAAATTTGCGAAGTCGTCCGTTTGCAATTTGTAATTCGGAAAATTCGTTGTGCCGATATTCTTGAAGAGCGCAATTTTCGAAGGGTACGTGCCGGCGGGACTGAAGTAACCGTAATTCGCAATGAACAAATCCTGGTCACCGTCATTGTCATAATCGAAAAAACGCGGATAGGCGCCTTCGCCCACTTCAATCATCTGATCCTGCAAAAAAGTATTCTTGATGAAACTGAAAACACAGGAATCATTCGATCCGATGTTGTGATAGTACCACACGCTTTTTGCATTCTCCGAAGCGTTCGGTGCATTCGGGCAAATCAGCAAATCCTTCACGCCGTCATTGTCAACGTCGACATGATAGCCGCAATTGAAAAGGAACATGTTGAGCGTATCGTTGTAATTCGGGAAAAACGGATCCACCAAATCCACTTGTGCAAAAGCGGAATCGCCGCCGTTTCTCACGTACGTGATCCGCGGGAATGAAATGTCGCCGATCAAAAGGTCTTCGTCATTGTCGCCATCCGTATTGATGCATTCCATGCACGAACCATTGTGCAAGCCGTGATGTGTGGAGTAACTCGAATTCGCAGAATCATTTTCATGGCGCGGCGGCGGACCGCATACGTTTCCAAGCGTAATGTTTGCGTTCAATGTATTCTCCGCAAATTCCCCCCAGCATCCCGTTTCCAATCGGAACACAAGGCTGTCGCAAACGCCATACAATTCCATGCTCATGTTGCGGTGGAATTCCATATTCACACCGGTGACATCGTACGTCAACACATCCAGGTCGCCATCATGATCCACATCGCGGATGGCGGGAATGTCGACACTCGTTACAAAAAGTGTTTGCAAGCAGGTTGGGCAGGAATTCGGTGTAACATTGGATTGAATCGGATGCGCCACCAACTGGAATTGCAATCCGCCCGATACGGTGGAAATATTTTCCCAAACCGAAATTCCCGCAGTGGAAGTTCCCGACGAAGTGAAAATATCCATCTTGCCGTCGCAATTGTAATCGCGCAAAATGGCCCAATCGTGAATCGGCGGAAATAATTTTACGTATTGCGGAGCCAGCGAATAATCGGATTGGTTCGGTGTTCCATTGTTGATGTACGTTGTTATTTTATTTCCCGTCCTGTCAAACACAAACAGATCCATCTTCCCGTCCATGTTCAAATCGATATCGGAAAATTGTGCGAAGTTGATTCCTCCGGCCCAAGGATAAAGCAATGATTGATTGTTCACCGTTACCGGAACAGAATCGTAACGCAAAAATTGAATCTGCGCATGAGCCCATGAAGCGATGAAAACAAAAACGGCGACGAGGATTTTTTTCATGCTGGTTAAATTGTGGAGCGGAATCATTCTCTCGCTTTAGTGACACTTCACCTGCTATCACCTCGCGGAGCTCGGCTCTATCAGGGCTATTTCAAAAATCATTTCTTCCTAGTCCCCCGAATCCAAAACTAATTACTGATCACCAATTTCCTGTTCACGGAATATCCTTTCTTGTCCGTCATCTGGCAAATGTACACTCCACTTGCAAGCGCAGTCGTGCCGATGAACGTCCGCTGTTGGGAAATCTGTTGCGTGAAAACTTTTTCTCCCGCCAAATTGTAGATCGAGAAGGTTTGCATATCGGTTGGAACTTTTCCGGTTTCAATTTCAATTTGCTCCGAAGCCGGGTTCGGGAAAATATTGAACGTGGCTGATGGCGCAAGTTCCTGTATCGAAACGGAATTGTCGCCGTAAAAAATGGAAGCGCCTCCGGCATAATTTCCAATCACCACGTCAAACAGGCTGTCGCCATTCAGATCGCCAACATCTTCGGCAATCCTTCCGCCCAAATAGGAATTCACATAAAGCGAATCGGTCAGGGTGAAACTTCCATTCCATGTACTGCTGTTCACATTGTCATATCGGAATAAGAATCCGCGCTCCGATCCCACCAGCAAAACCGGAACACCATTCTGCTTGAAAAGATGCGGTGCACTGTAGCCCGTTGTAAATCCCGCTTGCGTCACAATCACATTTCCGAAAAGCGGTGTCACCAACGTGAAGTTGGCGGCCGTTCTCGTTCCGTCGTTGTGGTAATAATTGATATTGCCGCTTTGTTCGCCAATCAATAAATCCAGCAAACTGTCACCATCCACATCGACCAATTGCGGCGTTGCAAAACTTCCCACATCGATTCCCATATAATTCGGTTGTGTCAATACAAAATTCGTGTCGTTGCCCGGATTTTTCGTGAACAGGAAAAGTTTTCCATTCACATCTCCGGTAATCATGTCATCGTCACCGTCACCGTCAATGTCACCGAAAGTCGGGGCGAGTCCGTTTATTCCCAAATTCTGCGTAAAGATTCCTGCGAAGTCAGACGATTCAAAAGTGAAAACGGGATGTGTGGCGGAGCCCGTGTTTTTGTAACAGCGGATCATGCTCGGCGAAATTCCGGTGTTGCTGTAATATCCCTTGTTTCCAACGAACAAATCCAAATCGCCATCGTGATCATAATCGAAAAGTACCGGATAGGATCCTTCACCCACATCGATCATCTGGCCGACAAGAAAATTCCGCTGGATGAAATGTGCATGCATTGTGCTGTCGGTTCCCGTATTGTGGTAATACCAAACGTCGAGGAAATTTTCGGAAGTGTTTGCGGCATTCGGTGAAAAAAGCAAATCGTCGTTTCCGTCATTGTCCACATCTATCTTGAAACCGCAACCGAAACCGTCGAGCGCCAATGAAGTGTCATAACCCGGATAAAACGGATCGACCGTATCACCGTAAGCGACCAGATTGGTTCCTCCGTTTCTGATGTAAGTCAAGTTCATGTTTCCCAGATTTCCCGCCAGCAAATCCTGATCGTTGTCCCCATCCGTATTGATGCATTCCAAACACCCGCCCGAATGCAGATTGGGATCAAACGTCTGATTGGCGTAGTCGTGCGCCCTCGGAGGATTCGGACAACCCGAATTCAAGGTGATGGCGGAAGTGGTGTTGCCTTCATAGAATTGTCCCCAACAAAGCGATTCAAGCGTAAAGGTCAAACTGTCGCAATTGTGATTGAGGTCTTCGCTGGTGTTGCGGAAATACTGCACCTGTGTTCCACCGATTCCGTAACCGAGAATATCCAAATCTCCGTCACCATCCACATCGCGGATGGCGGGAATGTCAATGAAACTTACATTGATCGGGACAATCGTATCGGTGCTGTTGGGTGTGATATTCGCTTTTATGCCGGTGCTCAACAATTGGAATTGCAAACCATTGGCAACAGTGGAAACATTTTCATACACTTCGATTTTACTTGCATTCGAAGTGAAAATATCCGCTTTCCCGTCGCAATTGAAATCACGCAACAACACCCAATCGTGCATGCGCGGAAACTTGTCGATGTATTGCGAATCGAAAACATAGGAAACCTGATTCGGTGTTCCCTGATTGATGAATGTGAGAATCTTGTTTCCGATGCGGTCAAAAACAAAAAGATCCATGATGCCATCCTGATTCAAGTCGATCTCGGAAAATTGCGCCGAATTCAATCCACCCGCCCACGCGAAAGGCTGCAACACATTGTTCATGTATAACGGAATGGAATCCTGACGGACGAAATTCGTTTGTGCGTGAACAATCAATCCGAAAAAAATGGGAAGGAGGGAAAATCTGAGTTTCATTTTTACCTGCTGATGACAAGTTTGTTATTGACGGAATATCCATTCATGTCCGTGAGTGTGCAAATGTAAACGCCGGAGGGCAACTGTGCTACATCGATCGTTGTTTGTTGCAAAACAATTTCCCTTCGGAGAACTTCCTTTCCGGAAATATCATGCACTACAAGCGTTTGTTTTCCGGGAAATTCCTTTTCGGTTTGGATGATGAAATTATCATTGGCCGGATTTGGGAATAATGTGAATGATGAAAATTGCATGGCAAGATTCTGTCCGGTCGAAACATTATTGTCACCATAAAAAAGAGAAACGCCGCCTGCATAATTTCCGATCACCATGTCATACAAACCGTCATTGTTCAAGTCGGTTACGGAAGCGCTGATGTTTTCCCCTTCGTACGTACTCACATACATGGAATCGGTTCTTGTAAAAGTTCCGCTCCAGGTACTGCTGTTGATATTGTCATAGCGATTCAACCAACCCCTTTCCGAACCCACAAGCAAAACATAACTTCCATTGTTGAGGTACATGCAAGGTGTACTGTAACCGGTGCCATAACCCACCTGATTGATGTAAACACCACCGAAAAAATTCGTCACCAGATTGAAAACCGGATTGGCGGCAGTTCCGTCGTTGTGATAATAACTGATTGTTCCCATCTGTTTTCCGATAATCAAATCGAGCAATCCATCAAGATCCACATCAACGAGTTGAGGTGTGGCATGTGCACCGACAGAAATATTTTGGTAATGCACTTGCGACAAAACAAAATTATCAGCCGGACCGGGCTGTTTTTGAAAATAATTCAGGTAACCGGAATTATCGCCGATGAGCATGTCCTTGTCACCATCACCATCCAGATCCCCGAATGTGGGAGCCATGCCATAAATTGTAGGATAGTTCGCATGGATATTTGCAAAATCCCTTGTCATCAAAACAAAAGACGGAGTGGTTGCATTGCCGATGTTTTTGTAAAGCGAGATATTCGATTCGTAAGGTCCGATACTGTGATAGTATCCGAAATTACCAATGAGCAAATCCTTATCGCCATCATTGTCATAATCGAAAAATACCGGAAAGCATCCTTCACCCACTTCAATCATATTGTCCTGCAAAAAATTATTCTGGACATACGTGAATTGTGCATTGGTATTGCTCGTTACATTTTTATAATAGGAAACGCTTTGGAAATCCTGAGAGGCGTTGACTCCTTGCGGGGAAAAAATCAAATCCTTTTTCCCATCATTGTTTATATCGAGCGAAAATCCGCAGGAGAAAACATTCTGGGTGTCGGGAATATCATAAATCGGAAACGAGTCATCCACATAATCGATCAAGGCGAAAGTATTTGTTCCGCCATTTCTCAAATAGGTAATGTGCGGATTGGAAACATCACCCAAAACAAGATCCTGGTCATTGTCATTGTCCGTGTTGATGCATTCAAGGCACGAACCGGTATGTTGGTGTGATGCAGAATAATTGAAATAATCCGTACTGTCAATCCGTGGAACTGCTGGACAATTTGTATTCATTGTGATACTTGAATTCGCCGAGTTCTCGGTAAACTCACCCCAACAATTTGTCGCCACCTGATAGTGGATGCTGTCTGCGGTTCCGTATAATTCCATTCCCATGTTGCGATGGTATTCCACCTGTTGACCGCCATTCTGAAAAGTGAGCACATCCAAATCGCCGTCTCCATCCACATCGCGAATGGCGGGAATATCGATTTGACTTACAAAAAGGTTTCCGATGAAATGCGAACTGTTCGGTGAGCGGTCCGTATTGACCAGGTACTGCATCAATTGAAACGAAACGCCCCCCATTGGAGTGGAGGTGTTTTTGTAGATGGAAAAACCGGCAATGGAATATGTGAAAATATCCATCTTTCCGTCGCCATTATAATCGCGCAGAATGGCCCAGTCGTGCAGGGGTGGGAATTTGCTGATGTATTCCGGAGCCAGCACATAATCCACCTGATTTGCCGTTCCATGATTCAGATAAGTGGTGATTTTATTCCCAGACCTGTCGAAAACAAAAAGGTCATTGATGCCATCGAGATTCAAATCAATATCGGAAAACATCGCAAAATTGATTCCTCCCGCCCAAGGGAAATTCAATTGGACGCTGTTTGAAAAAACCGGAACGGAATCGACCCTGGAAAATCCAACGGTAGTCTGCGAAAAAAGGGGGGAATAGAAAAGCAAAAAAAGCCCCGCAATGAAACTGTAGGATTTACGCATGGGTGTTGGATTTTGCGTTGTCGATTTTAGAGGCGGGAGATAAACAAAGGTAATCCAATTTTTACGGATTATTATAGGGTATATCGGGGAATTGGCGTGTTGGGTTTTTCTTCTATATTTGCACCCTCCATTTTGGAAACGTGTGGCTGCTTGAGCCCTGTTTTTCCAATGGACTACTACAATATACTATGCAAAACATTAAAGGAGCTATTCGGATTTTCGCCATTCTCATGGCGGTCAGTTGCCTGTTTTATCTGTCGTTCTCATTCGTGACCCGAAGCTGGGAAAAGAAAGCGCACGTTTACGCAGTAAATTACTCTCAACTGAAATCAATTACTGATTGGGCAAAAGCCCGTTCTGGAAACGACTCAGTACTTGAGCGTGGAATTCTTGATTCGGTAATTGCGGCACGTGAACGATTCTACCTGGAAGACTCTCTCGCAGGCAAAAAGATTTACCTCGGTTTGTATACTTATGAAAGTTGCAAAGACAAGGAATTGAATCTTGGGCTTGACTTGAAAGGCGGGATGAACGTAACCATGGAGGTTTCCACTCCCGACATCATCAAGGCCCTTGCCAATTATTCCTTGGCTCCCGATTTCAATCAGGCTTTGGAAAATGCGGTGAAAGCGCAAAACAATGGCGGTGGCGATTTCATCACGCTCTTTGGCAATGCCTATAAACAGGTGAATCCGCAAGGACGCTTGTCAAGTTTGTTCGCTGCACAGTTGAAACAATATGACATCACGTTTAATTCTTCCGATGATCAGGTTCTTGCAGCCATCCGAAAAGAAGCTGATGCGGCAGTTGACCGTGCGAAACTCGTATTGGAAACACGTATCAACAAGTTTGGCGTTGCACAGCCAAACATTCAGCATTTGAAAGGAACCAACAGGATTCTTGTTGAGCTTCCGGGTGTGAAAGATGAAGATCGTGTAAAGAAATTGTTGCAGAGTTCGGCAAACCTTGAATTCTGGGAAACCTATGAAGTCAGTGAAATCGGGCCGAAATTGAATGACCTCAACGAAAAGTTGAAGGTGCTGCTCGGCTACAAAACCGATACGTTGACATGGACCGCTCAGGATAGTGCGAAGTTCAAACCTGTTTATGACAAAACGGTAAAGACCAAAGCCGATTCTGCAAAAATCCAAACCATTGCAAAAACAAAATTGGACAGCGCAAAAAAATATTATGACAGTGTAACCGCTGCCGATTCCATTGCAAATAAAGGAAAGAAACAACACAATCCCATTGGAGACCTGGTTGCTCCTGGTTCACAAAATCCGGATGGAAAAGGTGCGATGCTGTTCGGTGTTTATGCAAAAGACACCTCCAAGTTGATGAGCCTGTTCCGTATGGAAGGTGTGATGGGCATTTTGCCACACGACCTTCACATGGCATGGAGCGAGAAACCGATTACACCGACAAACGGTCTTCCATTCTACCAACTCATTCTTCTCAAATCATCACGTGACGGTCGCGCTGCCATGGATGGTGATGTGGTAACGGATGCAAGAAAAGTTTATGATCGCATGAATGGAAGCGGAAGTCCTGAAATTTCCATGACCATGAATGCTGAAGGAACACGTGCATGGGATCGATTGACAAAAGAAAACATCGGAAAAAGTGTTGCCATTGTCCTTGATGGATATGTCTATACTTTCCCGACTGTACAGGGTGAAATTCCGAATGGTGTTTCTTCCATTACCGGAAATTTCAGCAACAAGGAAGCGGATGATTTGGTGAACGTCTTGAACACGGGAAAACTTCCGGCACCTACAAACATTGTAGAAAAATCGGTTGTCGGTCCGACTCTCGGAGCTGAAGCTGTCAGATCAGGAATCCTTTCCTTCGTTATTGCGTTGATTGTCGTTCTCATTTATATGGGATTCTATTACAATAAGGCAGGTTGGGTTGCCGACATTGCACTTTTTGTAAACGTATTCTTCATCATGGGAATCCTCTCTTCTCTCGGAGCGATTCTCACACTTCCCGGTATTGCCGGTATCGTTTTGACAATTGCGCTTTCGGTGGATGCAAACATCCTGATCTTCGAGCGTGTACGTGAGGAATTGCGCGAAGGAAAAAGCATTTCCAATGCCATCGCAGACGGATATAAACATGCGATGTCATCCATTCTTGACTCGAACTTGACAACGTTGATTCTTGGAATCATCCTCTACTCGTTCGGAACAGGTCCTGTTCAGGGTTTTGCCACCACATTGATCATCGGTATCATCTCTTCCCTTTTCTGCGCGATTTTCATCACCCGCTTGGTATTCGACTGGATGTTGAAGAAAGAACAGAAAATCGGTTTCTCTGTTCCTGCAACAGAAAATATTTTACGCCATACAAAAATCGATTTCGTAAAACGCCGTAAACTTTATTACCTGTTCTCCTCTTCCATCATTGCACTTGGAGTGGTATTCTATCTCAAGCACGGTGGATTCTCTCTCGGTGTCGATTTCAGCGGTGGACGTTCCTATACTGTGCGTTTCGCGAAAGATGTGGATCGTGATCAGGTTCGTCAGGCCTTGACACTTGAATTCGGCAGTCCTCCTGAGGTGAAAACTGCAGGTGGAGCCGATCAATTGAAAATCACGACACCTTACAAAGCCGATCAGGTTTCGACCGATGTGGATAAGGAAGTGGAGAAAAAACTGAATGACGGATTGGTAAAAGTCATGGGCAATTCCCGTTACCAAATCATGAGTTCCATCAAGGTGGGACCGACAATTGCACAAGAAGTAATTGCCAAATCAATTATCGTCATCATCATTTCATGTTTGCTGATGTTCCTGTACATCTTATTCAGGTTCAGGAAATGGCAATATGGCTTGGGTGCGGTAGCCGCTCTTTTCCATGATGTATTCGTTGTACTTTCCTGTTACACCATCTTCGACGGAATCCTTCCTTTCCCACTCGAATTGGATCAGCATTTTGTCGCGGCGATCCTTACGGTAATGGGTTACTCTATGACAGATACGGTCGTTGTATTCGACAGGATACGTGAATTCCTCGCAGCACAAGGAAAAGACTTGTCGACGATGGATAAAACTTCCACCATCAACTACGCCTTGAACAGTACTCTTTCGCGTACCATCAATACTTCGATGATCACCTTCTTCGTGTTGCTTTCCATCTTTATTTTCGGTGGCGAAACAATCCGCGGATTCTCTTTCGCATTGTTGATCGGTATCGTTATCGGAACTTATTCTTCACTGTGCATTGCAACTCCTATCGTGGTTGATCTTGATCGCCGCAAGGAGGAGCCTGTTCCGGTGAAATAATTTTAGACTTTATCATGAACCGCCCTTTCGAAAGATTGGGCGGTTTTTTTATGGGCCGGCCAATTGGTTAAAAAATGTTCAATCGACGCAAACCTGTGAAATCTGTGGCTAACTTTGTCATGCAATAAATAATCATGTTCATTCCAAATGTCATATTGTTCCTGAATCTCGGCGGTGGAGAAATCCTGCTCGTCGTAATGGTTGTTGTCATGTTTTTTGGAACGGACAAATTACCCGAGATGATGCGCGCATTCGGAAAAGGGATGCGTGAAATGAAAAATGCGACAGCGGAAATCCAACGCGAAATAGAAAACAGCTCTGCCGAAATCCAACGCGACATCAATCTGAAAGGTCATCTCGATGAATTGAAAGAGGCTACGGATAAAATTACCGGAAGATTGAGTGAGGGGTTGAATGATCTGGAAGAGCACCATAATCCTGCCGTGGAAAATCCGGAAGTGAAGGAAAATCCTGTTGATGAAAAGGAAAATCCATTGGTGCCGCCGACTTCCCTGAAAAGGGATTCATAAAATCTTATCGGTTAATGATCATTGAAGCACTTCCTGTGTTTCAAAACAAGCTGACATTGTTTTGAAACAAATCACACTTGAACGGGAGCAATCGCAATATGAACTGGAACGTATGATCCAATCCTGGACCAATTATGAATGACCCCATTTCAGAAAACACACTTTTTCCATCAAGACCCCCACTTTTCAACCCCTGTTAACAAAAAATATTGCTTTTTTGGATCATCACCCCCCTATTTTAGGATACATTTGCGCCCATAACCACTAAAATCCTAAAACTGCCATGTCACACACCCGTTTCAAAGCCCTTGATGAATCCATGTCGCGCAAAGCCATTCATGTGGAAACTCCAGCCGGTGGAGTAGCCGCCTATTATGGTGAAAATGTTTTCGGCAAAGACGCCATGCGTCAACACCTTTCCGAAGAGGCTTACCATGCCGTTGTTGCCGCAATTGAAAAAGGCGAGCGCATCGACCGCAACATGGCCGAATCAATTGCCGCAGGAATGAAAGCGTGGTCCGTTTCCAAAGGCGCTTCACATTATACACATTGGTTCCAACCACTGACAGGAACCACAGCCGAAAAACACGATTCGTTTTTTGAACCGGTGGAAGGCGGACATGCAATTGAACGTTTCGGTGGCAGTCAGTTGGTACAGCAGGAACCGGATGCTTCCAGTTTTCCAAGTGGTGGAATCAGGAATACATTCGAGGCGCGGGGTTATACAGCGTGGGATCCGACATCGCCTGCGTTCATTATCGGCGATACACTTTGCATTCCCACCATTTTCGTTTCCTACACCGGCGACACTCTCGATTTCAAAACGCCATTGCTGAAAGCACTCACTGCACTTGACAAGGCTGCTGTTGATGTTTGCCAATACTTCGACAAAAACATTACCAAGGTTATTGCAACACTCGGCTGGGAACAGGAATATTTTCTGGTGGATGAAGCTATGGTGAATTGCCGCCCCGACCTCGTACTGAGCGGAAGAACAGTATTTGGTCACGCTCCTGCAAAAGGCCAAAACCATTGTTTGGAACGGCCCCATGGGTATATT
>CAYMZV010000030.1:0-24514 GCA_964394965.1 uncultured Chryseobacterium sp. | reverse complement strand
GATCCAGCCGCAATCCGTAACCGCCGAGCGGATCAAGGACTTTCAATGTGCCTTTTTCCTTGTATTCGATTCCAACCGCTGCAAACAATTCCTCGAATGGAAGAGGCTCCGATCCGATGACATACCGCTTGAAAAAATCGCCGATTTCAGGATACGTCAATTTTACAATGTCACTGAAAAGCGAATCGTCCACGAATGATTTATCCTTTCCATATTTTTTCGCGAGGTCATGCATCATGTCTTGCGTTCCATATTTCCCTCCCGACAATTGCCGCAAACGGATGTCAAGGCACATGCCGATGAGTGCACCTTTTTGATACACGTTGTTGTATTCATCTTCATATTTATCCAGACAACCCTTGCTCATTGCAGTGAACGAAAGATTCTGGTCAAAGTCATCGGCGGCTTCCATCTCATTGTGGATTTCGTTGAGATAATCATTGAGTGAAAGCGTTCCGTATTTCACTTGTACATGATGTGCGGAATATTCCGTGAGCCCTTCATACATCCACAAATGCTCCGACATTTTCGGATTCATGTAATCGAAATCACCGATTTCAAAGGAGTGAATGCTGAGCGGTGTAACAATGTGAAAAAATTCGTGCGCTGAAACATCCTTCACGGTTTGCGCAATCATTTCAGGTTTCATTTCAAGCAGCGTGTACATGGACGAGTACGAATGCTCGAGTGCGCCGAATGCATGAGAAGCATAGCCTTTCGGATTACCATTGAGATAAATGATGAATGCATAATTTTTTATCGGCAATGTTCCACCGAGATATTGGCGTTGCAAATCCAACAGGATGCGCAAACTGTCCGCAACGAATTTTGACGACACCAAATGATTCGGCGAATAAACGGAAACCAGAATGTCAGCGCCGCCGAGGAGAATGTGTGTCGTGTCGGGAATGTCATACATGATCGGTCCGTCCACCAACTGCATATAATCGGGAACGGAAAAAATATCCTTGTTCCCATTTCTTGTCACATCGCTCAGTCCGGTTGAGCCATAAAATCCGTTCGGGTGCGTGATGTTTATTTTGTAAATATTTTTTTTCATCCCGTCAAAATATCCGAAGATGGCGTGATTGTTCAGGACGAAATTCGAGTCGACTTGGAAATTTGTTCCGGCTGGTTCAAACACCACTTCTCCTTTTTGATCGCTGTCCCACGTATCTTCCACATCATAGGAAAGATGATCGAGATTTTTTGCATTCGGGATTTTCCAGGTGTTCACATCGGAATGAACAACTGTAATTTCCTTTCCACTTTTGTCAAACGCATGAAAGTTGGAAACGAATTTTCCGAAATTGTAAACCTTGTAAGTGCCGGGAACGATGGCAGGCATCCTATAGTAGGCGGTATCGGTTGTAAAAGCCGGTGTTGTCAGATTCACAGACAATAAGTCGCTGTGGATTTTTGTAAGGTCGATGGAGAATTGGTACGGATTGGCAGGATCAACTTTCTGCGAATTCGGATTTTGTGCAACGGCTGAACCATAGAATGCCAGCGCGAAAAAAAGGAAAAAATATTTTTTCATAAAACTGTTTTTCAATAAGTGCGGAAAATCTTGTCGGCTTTCCATTTGTACATTTTCCAGAAAATGACAATGACAATCACAAATGGAACGAGCCCGCTGATCAAATCGAATGATCCGCCGAGTGATGCAACTTTCCAAATCGCATGCGATTGCACACTCATCTCGGGACTTGTTACGGTAAGAATGCCGAATAAATTATTGGCGAAATGCAATCCCCAAGCGAGTTCCAATCGTTCATCCAGCAGTGCGATGATTCCGAAAACCAATCCGGGTAAAATATATTGGGGCAACATCATGGCCACACCATTCGCAGTGACTTCCGCATTTTCCATGTGAAGCAAACCGAAAATGACAGACGTGATGAGTAAAGGCCAGATCGGTTTTTTCAACCACAATCCCAATCCCTGCATGATGTATCCGCGCAAAAAAAGTTCTTCCCAACCGGTTTGTATCGGAAGCATGATCAAACAAATGATTGTGGCGATGACAAATGGTCCGGGCTCAAAAACACAAACGAAAGTCGACGGACTGGAAATTAACCCGATGACTAAAATGATAATTGAAAATACCAGCCAGATTCCCGCCGCAATGAAAAAACGCTTGAAGTCGAACGGTTTCCTTTCCGACGCAATGATGGACATGAATCTTTTTTTGTGGACAAAACGAACGGCCATCCACAGGAAAAACATGGCAGCTACAAAAATGAAAAGCAAACAGGGGAGTAAAACATTTTGGTCGACATGAAGATAAGCGGGGCTTTCCAGATGCTCGGGTTTCGAGCGCGCTTCCTCCAGTGTAAAATAATTCATCAGATATCCGCGCACCACCAATCCAAGAATCGGCACTGCGCCGATGATGGAATAGCCGACAAAAAATGTCAAAATGATTCCGATCAAATATCGCCACCATTGATTTTTCCCTTCACGGCCGGCTTCGAGAAATTTATTGTAAAACGGCGTGGGTGGATTTTCAGGAACGGGAGTGAAGCTGTTGTCGGTTTCCATACACACAATAATAATGTAAATGTGCCTATGAAAAGTAATGCATCTGTGATTGGAGGATTATTTCGTTTGAGAGGCGATGGGAAGGGACAGGTGGCGCGGGACGGGAAACCAGGGATTCAATTTTTCCCTCGTTCCACGTCTATCGCCCTTTTTTCATTCGTGAATAATCACCTTATCGATGGAATCTCCCTGACGAATGTTTTGCAGTACGTCCAAGCCATCGGTCAATTTTCCGAAGCAGGTGTGAACGCGATCGAGGTGACCCGTTTGTGCGCGACTGAGTCCGATGAAAAATTGTGAGCCGCCGGTATTCCTTCCGGCATGTGCCATTGACAGAACGCCGACATCGTGGTATTGATTTTCACCTGAGGTTTCGCAATCTATTTTCCAACCCGGTCCGCCGGTTCCGGGCATTCCTGTTGCACCTGCGCGCGTATTCGGACATCCGCCTTGGATCACGAATCCGGGAAGAACGCGGTGCCATTTGAGTCCGTCGTAAAATCCGCTTTTCGCAAGTTTCACAAAATTGGCAACTGTGTTGGGCGCATCTTTTTCATAGAAGGCAAGTTTCATGGTGCCTTTATTGGTAACGATTTCTGCTGTCATATTGATTTTGAATTTGAGTGTAATTGCGAAGATCGGGAATAGTATTTGCAAATGGCTTATGCCGGAAAAAAATTCCTGCTGATTGTCAATTTCCTAAAAACAAAATCCCATCACCGCATCAAACATCTCTTTCGGTTTGTCGGCATGCACCCAATGTCCGGCGCCTGCGATCGTTTGAATGGTGGATCGTGGAAAAATATTCTTGATTTCCGCTTCATCCTCTTTCAGGATGTAATCCGATTTTTCGCCGCGGATAAAAAGTGTTTCCACATTGGATGGTGCGGGAGAATCGGTTGCATCGGAAACCATTTCAAGATTCTTGCTGATCACGGGCAAATTGAATCGCCAGGCCAATTTCTTTTCTCCGTTCGGCAATTCATTCCAATACAGGTTTTTTGCGAGAAACTGAACTGTTCCTGCATTGTTGAGATTTTTCATGAGGATATCTTCCACTTCTTTGCGGGAGGAAACCTTATCGAGATTCACTTTCAGCAAAGCGTTGACGACATCCTGATTCGCGATCGGATATTTTTTCGGACCGATGTCAAGCACGATCAATTTCGAAACCACTTCGGGTGAATCCAATGCCAAATGCATGGCGACTTTTCCGCCCATCGAATGTCCGAGCAGAAAAACCTCTCCCATCTTTTCCTTTTCAATCAATTCCAAAACATCTTCAGCCATGATCCAATATTTCCATTGGTCGGAATGCGGCGATTGTCCGTGATTGCGCAGATCGACGGCATACACAGTGAAATAATCCGACCACTGTTTTGCAAGTGTCGCCCAGTTGTCGGAAATGCCGAACAAACCATGGAGAATGATCAGTGGTTTTCCGGTGCCGGATTTTCTGTAGAATAAATTCAAGGGGTTGGGGATTTAATAATTTGATGATTCAAGAATTCAAAGATTTTTTCTGTTGCGCAAGATATTCCGTTTCACGGTTTTTGTATCCATTGATCGGAATCATTCCAATTGTCTTTTGTACATCATGATGGAATTTTCCAGACCGAAATAAAGTGCATCCGAAATCAATGCGTGCCCAATGGAAACTTCCTTCAGGTTCGGAATGTGTTGCCTGAAATAAGAGAGATTCTGCAAACTCAAATCGTGTCCCGCATTTACACCGATTCCCACTTTTTCCGCTTCGCGTGAGGCATCTATGTAGGCGGCAATGGCGAGCTCTTTTGCGCTGTGGTAATTTTTCGCGTAAGCTTCTGTATACAATTCCACGCGGTCGGTTCCCGTATTCACTGCCCCTTTCACCATTGCCACGAGGGGATCGATGAAAATGGAAGTGCGGATGCCGTGGCGTTTGAATTCGGAAATTATTTCGCGCAGATAATCCCTGTTCGCAATCGTATCCCAACCATGATCGGATGTCAATTGTTTTGTCGCATCCGGAACCAGTGTCACCTGATCGGGTTTCAGTTCAATCACCAGATCCATGAATTTCTGTTCGCGTGGATTCCCTTCAATGTTCAACTCGGTTGTCAGGAAAGGCCGCATCGTGCGCACGTCGGCATAACGGATGTGCCGTTCGTCGGGACGCGGATGAACGGTGATTCCTTCTGCGCCGAAGCGTTCGCAATCCAAGGCGGCTTTCACCACATCGGGATTATTTCCGCCGCGTGAATTCCGGAGTGTTGCAATCTTATTGATGTTTACGCTTAGTCTGGTCATTGAAAAAATTTTGAGCTTTTGGTTCGGCGTTCGGCGTTTGAAATACCGCTGCAAAATTACGCATTCTCAAAGTAAAATGATTTTGTCGGGTATGTCCCTTAATGGAACACGTAAAATGTCTTCGATGCGTTGGGATATTCATCGCGATTACGAAACCTTCAAACCTTCCAACTGATACATTTCAACTTTTTTGACCACTTGCAAATCCAAATGAACATTTTTTCGAATTTCTGCGTTATACGTTTAACGAATGGAAACAATACCTTTGTAAACCCTATCGGTAACGAAAAAACAAAGAGCCTATGTTAGCGCGTGATTTGATTAACGATGATATTCCCCCACTGAAAATCGAAGATTCGGCGGAGAAGGCTTTGCGTTGGATGGACGAATTCCATGTTTCGCATTTGCCGGTTGTGAATGGAACCGAATTCATCGGCATGATTTCGGATGACGAGTTGTATGACCTGAATGACCATGACGCTCCCTTGTCGATGCAGAAACTCGCCTTGATCAAGCCGCACCTGCATGCAGGCCAGCATGCGTATGATGTATTGAAATTGATGGCGGAACTTACGTTGGATGTGATTGCTGTGACGGATGAAACCGGGAATTATTTGGGATCGGTTACGCTTCCGCGTCTTGCGGAAAAGTTAGCGCGTTTGGCGGCAGTGCGTGAACCGGGTGGGATTCTCGTATTGGAAGTGAACAAGGTCGATTATTCGCTTTCACAGATTTCACAGATTGTCGAAGGGAATGATGCGAAAATATTGAGTGCCTATGTTGCGTCGGTTCCTGATTCCACAAAAGTGGAAGTGACCTTGAAACTGAACCGCGATGACCTGACAAGAATCCTGCAAACATTTTCACGATACAATTACACGGTAAAGGCGACATTCCACCAAAGCTCTTATGAAGAGGATATGCGCGGACGGTATGATGAGTTCATGAATTACATCAATATGTAATGTGTGCAAATTATCGCAGTGTGATTACAGTCTTGGATTGAAAAATTTCTCGCCCCGATTATTTTAATCTGCAATCGAAAGCCGCCAATCGAAAACCTAAAATCCCTTTCGGTATCTTCGTATTCGAATGGCATTTCCCTGCGAAAGATCTTGTTTTTTCATCCGGCATCTTTTTTCGTTGGCGTTGATTTCCGTTTCCGGAAATTCATTTTCACAAACCGATTCCATTTCTTCCGACACTTCGAAATACATCATCCGGTCGATTTCATTTACGGGTAACAAGCAGACGAAAGAATTCATCATGCAGCGCGAACTTGTTTTTCAGGTTGGCGATACGATTACGGGCGCGCAATTCAAAAAGGAATCGGAACGTTCGCAGCAGAACCTGTTGAACACATCGCTTTTCAATTTTGTAACCATTTCCCCTTCGTGCATTCCCGATTCTTCGCTCACCGATTTCACCTCGGCTTCCATCACGATCAATGTCAAAGAACGCTGGTACACTTGGCCCGCCCCGATTTTCGAAGTGTCGGAACAGAATTTCAATACCTGGTGGCGGAACGGACACAACCTGAACCGCGCGAGCTACGGATTTTTTTTATGGCGCTATAATTTCCGCGGAAGAAAAGAATCCATTGCATTGATTTGCCGTTTCGGTTATGCGAAACAATTCGGGGGACAATATGCGATTCCGTTTTTTGACCACAAACACCGCTTGGGTGTAACGTTCACGGGCACGTATACACGCAGCCACGAAATTTCCTACGATACGCAAGACGACAAGCTCGTTTATTACAAGGACAAAAACGGATACATACGCGGAGAAACTGCGGGCAGTGTGATGTTTTCCTATCGGAAGGGATTGTATGTAAAACAGACGTTGGATTTACGGTACAATAATTTGACGGTAAGCGATACGGTAACACATCTTGCATCCGATTATTTTGTGAATGGGAAAAGTCAAATGGAATATTTTTCAGTTTCCTATCATCTCACCCGCGATTACCGAGACATAAAAGCGTATCCGCTCAAGGGGCATTTTGAAGAATTGGAAATCACGAAATACGGATTGGGAATTCTTGCCGATGAAAAACTGAATGTGTTTTATGTCACGGCAGGCGCACGTACGTACAATGAAATTTCGCCGAGATTTTTTTTCGCGGGAATGGTGCGTGGAAGATGGATGCCGGGAAATACGCCTCCGTACTATCAGCAACGTGCGATGGGATTTTCGGATTTTGTTCGCGGGTATGAATATTATGTGGTGGACGGACAGAGTTATGCATTGACAAAAGCCTCATTGCGTTATGCGATATTGAAACCGCACAAATATAAATTCCCTTATTTGCCGGTGGAAAAATTCAACACTTTCCATCTCGCCATTTACGGTGGAATTTTTGCCGATGCGGGATATGTGGAAGACCGATCCTCTTCGAGCGCCGATCACAATGTTTTGGGAAATACGTTGCTGTTCGGTTATGGTGCCGGAATCGATGTGGTCACGTATTACGATTTCATCATTCGTTTTGAATATTCTTTCAACCGAATGGGCGAGAATGGATTTTTCCTGCACTTGGGAACGGCCTTTTGAAATGGGAAGTGTCGATTGATGGAATAATTTTCGCCTTGCCAATCATGATTTTGCCTAAAACGCAATTGATATTTTCACATTAATTTTTCCACACCTGTCGCTTGGCCCTCTTCTCCTGTCGCTGAGATTTGTAACTTCGGGCAACCAAACGCAAGTCCATACGTCTGAAAATAAGGACAGTCAGCGGAGGTGAATTCGCCATGAAAATTGCCATTTACGGCCGTACGACTGAAAAACCGCTTCCGATCATATTGCAGGGGCTCTTTGATAAACTGGAAAATAACGGTTCCGAACTTTTGATCGGCACCGATTATCTGAATTACCTGAAGCAACAATTCAAGATCGGGAAAAGGGTGAAGGTTCTTGACGACTTCAATGCCATTCGCGGTCAAGCCGATTTTTTATTGAGTTTGGGCGGGGATGGTACAATCCTTGAGACGATTGCTTACGTACGTAATTCAGGAATTCCCATTCTTGGAATCAATACGGGAAGATTGGGATTTCTGGCGGGAGTGACGGTGGAGGAGGCGGTGGAGCATGCGGTGGAAAGATTGAAGGAAAAAAAATATTCGTTGGATAAACGTTCTTTGATAAAAGTTGAAACGAAAACAAATTTATTCCGCGATGTGAATTTTGCGTTGAATGAATTTACCGTTCAGCGGAAAGACACTTCCTCGATGATTACGGTGCATACCAAAATCGATGGGGAATTTTTAGCTTCCTATTGGGCGGATGGCTTGATCATTTCAACGCCGACCGGATCGACAGCCTATTCACTGAGTTGTGGCGGTCCGTTGATGGTTCCCCATGCCAAGAGTTTTGTCATTACCCCACTGTCGCCGCACAATTTGAATTTCCGTCCGCTGATTGTTCCCGAAGACAGTGTCATTACGCTCAGGGTGGAGGGAAGAAGTCCGCAGTATCTGGCAACGCTGGATGCCCGTTCCGAATCGTTCACCGACGATGTGGAATTGACCGTGAGAAAAGAGGATTTCAAGATTTCATTGATCCGTTTCAGTGACCAGCATTTTTTCCATACGATCAGGGAAAAACTGATTTGGGGGCATGATGCAAGAAATTAGCCGGCCTGACGAAATCCTTGATTCACGGATAGGTTAAAACAGGTTAATAACCCATTGAAAATCGACTTTTTAAAGAGTAAAAACAGGTATATTTGCATTTATTGGAAAATCAACATACGGTAACTGGAATCTCCCCGTTCAGGCACTGTAGCAAAACGATAAAAGAACGAATGAAACGTATCTTTTTTTTCTCATTGACCCTTTTTTTCCTTTCCCCTCTTGCGGCACAAAAGTCGGATGAGATCGGGATTTTTCTTGGAGGGTCTTATTACATCGGAGAATTGAATACCACTCATTTCGGAAGCCTTACGCGTCCTGCGGGTGGAATTGTTTATCGCCATAATTTCAACATGCGTCTTGCAGTTGCAGGAAGTGGATTGTTCGGAAGCATCCAGGGCATTGACGCCCGTTCCAGTTCCTATCAGCAACAACAGCGAAATCTCAGTTTCCGTTCCCCGATTTATGAACTTGCAGGAAGGGCTGAATTCAACTTTATCGAATATCATATCGGGGAAGACAAATATTCATTCACGCCATTCATGTTTTTGGGTGCGGCTGTTTTCAATTTCAATCCCAAGGCTTCTTTCGGAAATCAGTGGGTGGCATTGCAACCATTGAAAACCGAAGGCCAATCCAAGGGATATTTGAGGACACAGATTTCCATTCCCTTCGGTGCAGGTGTAAGGATCAATCTTGCAAAACGCATCGGACTCCTTGCGGAATGGGGCATGCGAAAAACATTTACCGATTATCTTGACGATGTAAGTACAACTTATGCGAATCCCTCCACATTGCTGGCAAACGGAGGCCCGCTTGCAGTTGCAGTGGCCGACAGAAGCCATACCGCCGCTACCGATGCAGGCAAACAGAGAGGGAATCCGCGGAATAAGGACTGGTATTCTTTTGGTGGGCTCACACTCACATTTCAGTTGGCAACCAAGCCAAACAAATGTTCAGCTTACCAATATTAGGGGAATCTCAGCGCGGATGAGCTTAAAAGAAAAAATTGATAAAACCCGTTTGCCGCAGCATATCGCTGTGATCATGGATGGGAATGGACGTTGGGCCCAACAACAAGGTCAGGTGCGAGTGTTTGGCCATCAAAGCGGTGTGAATGCAGTCCGTGAAACTGCCGAAGCCGCCGCAGAACTTGGAGTGAAGTATTTGACATTGTATGCTTTCTCCACTGAAAATTGGAATCGCCCCAAGGAAGAAGTGGATGCCTTGATGGAATTATTGGTACACACCATCAATGCGGAAACAAAAACATTGCATGATAACAATATCCGTCTGGCAACCATTGGCGATACCGACAGTCTTCCCCTTGCATGCCGAAAAGAATTGGAAGAGGCGATCTCCGATACAGCCAAAAACGATGGAATGACCCTGATACTTGCATTGAGCTATTCCTCCCGCTGGGAAATTGTCGAAGCGACAAAAAAAATTGCAAGGGAAATTGTACAAGGAAAAATGAAACCGGAAAACATCAACGCTGAAATTTTTGAACAGCACCTCAATACATCCCGTTTCCCCGATCCTGAGTTGCTTATCCGTACCAGCGGAGAACAGCGCATCAGCAATTTCCTGTTGTGGCAAATCGCCTATTCCGAATTCTATTTCACCGATACATTATGGCCCGATTTCAACAAGGAGGAATTTTACAAAGCCCTTATTGATTATCAGGGACGTGAAAGGCGTTTCGGAAAAACAAGTGCCCAATTGGAGGCAACACTTACATCACTCGCCAACGGAAATTCCGGAGACGATCATTCTTCCCGCTGATTGGCGGAAACCGTATATGAAAAAGTTTTTTGCTTTACTCTCATTCTTATTTGCCGCAGGATTCGTTTCCGCGCAAAGTGATCTCATCGATTATTCCGCCCCTAAAGAATATACACTTGTCGCTGTTTATGTTCATGGTTGCCACCTTGTGGATTCCAATGTGGTGAAATTGATTTCCGGTTTACCGATCGGCGACAAGATTACCGTGCCGGGTGAAAAAACAGCTGATGCGATTGACAATCTGTGGAAAGAGGGAATGTTTGAAGACATCCAATTGAAAATAAATAAAATCGAAGGCGATTATGTGAAGCTGGATATTTTCGTCACAGAAAAAATGCGGATCAGCCATTTCGGTTGGAAAGGGATCAAGAAAAACGAGGTGGAGGATTTGAATAAAAAAGTCGGAAGCATGAAAGGTGTCATGCTCACCGATTACAGGAAACGTTTCATCATTGAAACCGCCAATGAACATTTTAGGGACGACGGATACATGATTTGCCAGACATCGATCATCGCGTCACCCGATTCCTCCTTTCCGGGATTTGTATCCGTGCTGGTGATTGTGGATAAAGGGAAAAAGGTGAAGATCCAGGATATCATCGTAACGGGCGACAGCATTTTCAAACCGGCGAAAGTCCGTCGCCTGATGAAGGATACAAAACAGAAACGTTGGTATAATCTCAAATCCTCGAAATTCCTTCAGGATAATTTTGATAAGGACAAACAAAAAGTCATTGACAAATACCATTCGAAAGGTTATCGCGATGCAGCCATAACTTGGGATACCGTTTCCAAAGTGCCGGGAAATCCAACGCGCGTCATTGTCAAGATGCATATTTCCGAAGGGCATATTTATAGGTTCGGATCCATCACGTGGGTTGGAAATACAAAATACTCTTCCGACAAATTGAATGCTGTCCTGGGAATAAAACCCGGAGCGATTTATGATCAATCACAATTGGAATCGCGTTTGTATATGAGTCAGGCCGGAAATGATGTGAGCTCGTTGTACATGGACGATGGTTATCTTTTCTTCCAGGTCACTCCGGTTGAAGTGCGGGTGCATGGCGATTCCATCGATTATGAAATGCGTGTGTACGAAGGAAAACAGGCGACGATCAGGAATGTTACGATTGTCGGGAATACGAAAACGAATGACAGGGTGATCATGCGCGAAATACGTACGCGTCCGGGACAATTGTTCCGTCGTGTCGATGTCATCCGTTCGCAGCGGCAATTGGCAACGCTCGGTTATTTTGATCCGGAAAAAATCCAGGTGAATCCAAAACCCGATCCGAATACCGGAACAGTTGACATTGAATATGTAGTAGTAGAACGCCCTTCCGATCAGGTTGAACTTTCAGGAGGTTGGGGAGCGAATCGTATTGTCGGAACACTCGGTGTTTCGTTCAATAATTTTTCCACGCATAATTTCTGGAAAAAATCGGCGTGGCGTCCGCTGCCTTCGGGCGATGGACAAAAATTAAGTGTGCGTGCGCAGTCCAACGGTTTGTATTTCCAATCCGAAAATGCATCATTCACGGAGCCATGGCTGGGCGGGAAAAAACCGAATTCGCTTTCCGTTACGCTTTATCATTCCACCCAATCGAATGGTTTGAAATTGAATGACCCGTTACGCCAGAGTGTGAACATTTCCGGAATTTCAGTTGGATTCGGACAGCGCTTGAAACGTCCGGATGACTTTTTCCAATTGTTCCAGGAATTGAATTACCAGCATTATCAGCTCAACAATTTCTATTCGGTCTTTGCATTTGCAAATGGTCACGCGAACAATTTCAATTACCGTGTTACGTTGAACAGGAATTCCACCGACCAGCAGATTTATCCGAGAAGCGGTGCCGATATAAAAATCATTGGGGAATTCACTCCGCCTTATTCGATTTGGAATGGAAAAAATTATGCCGATGTAACTGATCAGGACCGGTACCGTTGGGTGGAATATTACAAATGGAAATTCACCTCTTCATGGTTTACGCGTTTGGCGGGGAATTTGGTTCTCAATACGCGCGTCGGTTTCGGTTATCTCGGAATGTATCAGCAGAAAGTGGGACAATCACCATTCGAAAGATTCTATTTGGGAGGAAGCGGTTTGACCGGATATGCATTGGATGGCCGTGAAATCATTGCCTTGCGTGGATACGATGACCAATCGCTTTCGCCAAGTACGGGAGCGCCGATCATTGCAAAATACACAATGGAATTGCGTTATCCCGTTACCCTCAATCCAAGTGCAACGGTTTTTGGACTTGCATTTTTGGATGCGGGAAATACTTGGCAAACATTCAAGGCATTCAATCCGTTCGACGTTTACCGTTCAGCGGGGGTGGGTGTTCGCGTATTCCTTCCGATGTTCGGATTGCTTGGACTCGATTGGGGATATCGTTTCGACAATGTTGCCACTGCACCATCCATGCAACGCTCCCAGGTTCACTTTACCATTGGCATGAACCTTGGGGAACTCTAGTCATCCATAAATTTGTACTTTAGCGCCGCCATTTGCGGGTTATAAAAACAACCCCGATGGGGTTCCCTCGGAACAAAAAAACAAAATCATGAAACGTAAAATCATCGCCTCCATTATTGCGTTGATCGCTACCACTGGTTTTACCTATGCGCAGAAATTCTGCTATGTGGACAGCGACTACATTTTAAGCCAAAGTCCGGATTATCAAAAGGCGCAGGATCAGCTCAACCAATTGTCGGTGACTTGGCAGAAAGAGGTGGAAGGAAAATATGCGGAGATTGATCAGTTGTATAAAAATTTCCAGCAGGAGCAATTGCTGTTGACAGACGAGTTGCGCCAGAAACGCGAAGCGGAAATTGTGGAAAAGGAAAAAGAGGCGAAAGATTTTCAGAAGGAAAAATTCGGGGTGGATGGGGAATTGTTCAAGAAACGCCAGGAGTTGGTGAAACCGATCCAGGATCAGGTTTACAATGCGGTGAAGGAAATGGCGGAAAAAGGCGGTTATGGAATTGTATTCGACAAAGCCAGTGATATGACAATGCTTTATACGAATCCCAAATACGACAAGAGCGACGATGTTCTTGAGATCCTCGGTTGGAAAAAAACGGCCGGGGGAAAATAAGCCAATTGATAAATGAAAAACCAAAATCCAAATCAATACCCAATTTTAAACATGAAAAAGTTCTTCAAACTTGCTGTCGTTGCCCTGATGATAATTGCATGCCCCCATTTTGCAAAATCACAAACTGTAGCGAAAGCCACCCCAACAACAGTTGCCCATCTTGATCTTGATTCCCTGTTGAAAATAATGCCCGCCTTTACAAAAGCGACAGACAGTGCAAATGCCTATCAGACTTATCTTGAAAACCAACTTTATTCCCTGCAAGTGGAATATGCGCGTAAGACCCATGAATACGATTCACTTGAAAAAGTCTGGAGTCCGCTCATCAAGGGATTGAGGGCAAAAGAAATCCAGGATCTTGAAAATAACATCCAATCGTTTCAGCAATTGGCGCAAGATGAACTTACACAAGTGAGGTCATCACTCTATGAACCGATTTTCGAAAAAGTTGATTCAGCGGTAAAGGCGATTGCAATTGCTCGCGGATATAAAATTGTCCTTGACAGCACAAAAGGCCAAGGTGTTTTATACGCATCCCCTTCCGATGATATTTTCACCGATGTCCGAATCAAACTAGGAATACCCGCACCTTCTGCAGTCAAACCGAAACCGGCTCCGGCTCCTGCACCAACGCCGGGCGCCAACGGTGGCATACACTAAATCGCCCAGCTTGGTCATCTAGAGGGATGACGAAATGAAAAATATTTTTGGAAAGCATCCCATGATCGGGATGCTTTCTTTTTTTACAAAAACAATCAACATGAATTTCCGTGTTTCAGTATCATTCCGAAGTCGCGGAATCACCTTTATCTTTGCAGCATGTCATCCAATAATCCCATCGGCATTTTTGATTCCGGAATCGGAGGGGTGAGTGTGTTGCGTGCGATAAGGGAATTATTGCCGAATGAAGACCTGATTTATTTCGGCGACAATGCACATCTTCCTTACGGGGAAAAATCGATGGAGGAGATCCGGAAATTTTCTGAAGGCGTGACGGATTTCCTGCTCGAAAAAAAATGCAAGCTGATTGTCATTGCCTGCAATACCGCCTCGGCTGCGGCATTGAAATATTTGCGTGAAATCCATCCGGAAATTCCTTTTGTGGGAATGGAACCTGCAGTAAAACCCGCAGCGGAACAAACGCAAAGCGGAGTGGTGGGCGTGATTGCAACAACGGCCACTTTCCAGGGAGAATTGTTCGCTTCGGTGGTTGAACGTTTTGCGCAAAATGTAAAAGTGCTCAATCAACCCTGTCCGGGTTTGGTGCAACAGATTGAAGCGGGAAAATTGGAAACGGCAGATACGGAAACGATGTTGCGCGGTTGGTTGGAACCGATGATGGAAAAAAACATTGACACACTTGTGCTCGCATGTACACATTATCCGTTTGTATTGCCTCTGATTAAAAAAATAGTTGGCGAAAAAGTCCGCGTGATCGATCCGGCGCCGGCGGTGGCGAGACAGGTGAAAAAGGTTTTGACCGAAAAGGATTTGCTCAACGAAAACGAGATGCAGAAAAAAAGTGGCAGTGGCGTGGAAAAAGTTGCGGTTGATTATTTTACAAGCGGTGATGCGGAAATTTTTGCGAAGACGCTTTTTGTGTTGACGGGAGTGAATTCAAAGATTCAAGGATTCTAGGATTTGAAATTCATCGTCACTCCAAAATCTCAAGGGGTAGTGAAAGCCAATGATTCAAATCTGCTAGCGTTCATAAATGACTGCTAAAAAAGTGATGTACACATTTGCAATTTCAATCTTCGAAATTTTATCGACAGGAAATGATGGAGGCCATAAATATTTAAGAACGGAAATTATTCATAATGGACATCCTAGAAAGTTGATTGTGTTTTTTGAAAATAAAAAAGAGGAAGATCGCTTGATTCAAAATGAAAAAATCATTGTCGAGGGTGAATTGCAAGACGATGGAATCCAACAATCCTTGTTATTGAATAATGCCCGGATTATCTCAAAATAGCCGTTGAATATTCTGCTGGAGATTTTGGACCGCACTTATTGGATTCGCATCTTCAATCAGCACATCATCAATCATTCCTTGAACCAACTTGCATACATCACGTAATTGTTCGCAATGCGTTCGATTTCGCCTTTTGACAATTCGGGAGAAATGGTTTTTATTTTTTTTGCGGGAATTCCTGCATAAACGGAATTCGGTTCCACGATCATTCCCTCTGTTACCAATGCACCGGCACCGATGATTGAATTTGTTCCGATGGTTGCATTGTCCATTACAATTGCACCCATTCCGATCAACACATTGTCGTAAATGATGCAGCCGTGAACGATTGCATTGTGACCGATGGAAACATTGTTTCCGATGGAGACGATTGTCTTGTTGTACGTACAGTGTACAATTGCGCCATCCTGCACATTCACCTTGTCGCCCATTCGGATGGAATTCACATCGCCGCGCACCACTGCGTTGAACCAGAAACTGCATTGGTCGCCGCAAATGACATCGCCGATGATGGTTGAATTTTCGGCGAGGTAACAATCGTTTCCGAATTGTGGGGTAATGCCGTGAACGGTTTTTATGAGTGCCATAATGGATTCCAGATTTTCAGCTTGCTGATTCCCGATTATTTTTATTGAGCGGTCTCTTTTTTCTGACAGCATTTCGGCAATGCCTTGTAAGCATGTTCATTTGCCTTTACATCATCGGCATCGTATCCGATGCTGGCAATGACCATGCGGATTTTTTCAGGAGTTGTTTTGGTCGCGTCGTATTCAACAGTGAGCACTTTTGAATCGAGATCGAGATCGGCTTTTGAAACGCCTTTCATTTCACGGACTTTTTTTTCGATTCGCCCTTTGCAATCGTCGCATTGCGCGGAGGTTTTTATTTTCACTTCGGATTGCACCGTTTGATTGTCGGTTGTGGAAGTTGCCGTTTGTGCCGAAATTTTTACGGTTGCCGTCATAACGAAGATGAAGGCAAGGACTGCAATGGTTTTGAATGTTTTCATGTTGTGTGATTGTTTGTATAAAGTTAGTTCACTTGATTCGGTTTTGCCAGAGGTTAAGGTGATTAACAGGGATTTCAATTCATTTTTTCACCGGCGGATAATCAATCGTATAATGCAGGCCGCGACTTTCTTTTCTTGCTGCAGCTTGCTTTATGATGATGTAAGCGACGTTGATGATGTTGCGCAATTCGCAAACCTGTTGCGACAAGGTTATTTTTTTATAAAGCGCTTCATTTTCCTTCCACAAAATTTCCAACCGTTCCATGGCGCGTTCGAGACGCAAATTGGAACGGACAATTCCGACATACGTACTCATGATCGCCTGCACTTCTTTTGTGCTTTGTGTAATCAACACCATTTCTTCGGGAGCATCGGTTCCTTCGGTGTTCCAGTCGGGAATGTCTTTCTGGAATGGAACGGATTTGAATTTTGAAATCGCATCCTGCGAAGAGGTGTGTGCGTAAACGACAGCTTCGAGCAGTGAGTTTGACGCGAGACGGTTGGCGCCGTGCAATCCGGTACAGGAACATTCGCCGACAGCGTACAGATTCGTAATGCTGCTGCATCCGTTTTTGTCGACGGAAATTCCACCGCACAGATAATGCGCGGCGGGAACAACTGGAATCTTATCTTTTGTAAAATCGATTCCGATGCCCAAACATTTTTCGTAGATGTTCGGGAAATGTTTTTTCAAATCCTCTCCGTCGAGATGCGTGCAATCGAGATAGACAAAATCGTCGCCGGAAATTTTCATTTCATTGTCGATCGCGCGTGCCGTGATGTCGCGCGGCGCAAGTGATTTCCGTGCATCGTATTTCTGCATGAACTCTTTTCCGTCGCGCGTTTTCAGAATCCCGCCGTGACCACGCATGGCTTCGGTAATCAGGAACGAAGGGCGCTGACCGGGATTGTACAATGACGTGGGATGGAATTGCATGAACTCCATGTTCTCCACTTTTCCTTTTGCGCGATACACCATTGCAATTCCGTCGCCGGTGGCAATGGTCGGATTGGTTGTTGTCGCATACACGGAACCTGCGCCGCCTGTGGCCATGAGTGTAACGCGCGCGAGCATGGTTTCCACCTTCCCTGATTTTGTATCGAGAATGTAAGCGCCATAACACGTGATTCCAGGAGTGCGCGAATTGACTTCGATGCCGAGATGATGCTGAGTAATTATTTCAATTGCGAAGTGATGATCGAGAATGGAAATGTTCGGATGCGTATGAACCTGAGTCAACAACGCTCGCTCGATTTCGTAACCGGTAATATCCTTGTGATGGAGAATACGGTGTTCGGAATGTCCGCCTTCGCGTGCGAGTTCATAATCGCCTGCGGGAGTCTTGTCGAAATCGGCGCCCCACTTTGCCAATTCCATTACGCGCTCGGTTGATTCGCGTATCACCATGCGCACGACTTCCTCGTTGCACAATCCGTCGCCGCAAATCAAGGTATCCTCAATGTGCTTGTTGTAGGAATCGGGTGCGTACATGACGGCGGCAATTCCTCCTTGTGCATATTTTGTATTCGATTCGTCTTCGTTCGCTTTTGTAATCATCGTCACTTTTCCGTGCGCGGCAACTTTCAATGCGAAAGTGAGTCCGGCAATTCCGGAACCGAGGATGAGGAAGTCTGTCGTTTGTTGAGGCATTTCATTGCAAAGATAGACTTGTGAGATGAGACTTGAGACGAGAACGGGGTTATTTTATCGCTTCGAGACGTTAGATGAATGACGCCGGATTGTTTATATTTAAAAATGAAACAACTTTTGTCCATTCCATTCCTGCTATTTTTTATGTCGTGTGATTGTGTGTATCAAAGTACAGGCTTGGTTACAGATGCCCAAACCGGAACCTCTTTGGATAGCGTGAGTTTTCACATGGAAGGTTCTAATTATCCGCAAATGACAAATAAAGACGGAAAATTCGATGTGCATGAGATCACCGGTTTCACTTGCGGCTGCAAAGGAATTGTTTTTGAAAAAGCGGGATATAAAAGCGTGACTGTCGACGTTGATAACAATGATTCGATTGTGGTTAAAATGGAGAAGGCGAAGTAGCTTCCAATATCTCAAGTCTCAAATCTCACGTCTTTTTTGCGTGAGGTCTGCAGTACTCCTTCGGAGAATAGCAGCGGTACCCCACGGTTCACGGAAAATTATTTTCGGGAAAAAATTGCGAGGAGTACAAGCGGATAGCCCGACCTGCAACGCAGCGAAAGGGTACACTCCTCTACAAGACTGTCTGTTTTCAATCAAATTAATTTTTGTCTCACGTCCCAAGTCTCACGTCTCAGGTCTATCTTTGTACTATGGAAACGAAGACAATCCCAACTGTGATTTATGCCGAGAGTACACCGAATCCGGCTTCGATGAAATTTGTTGCGAACAGGATGCTGATTGCGGAAGGTGCGACTGCGCAATACTTGAATGCGGGTGAAACAAAAAAAGCGCCGTTGCCTGCAAAACTTTTCCAATTCCCATTTGTGAAAGGGATTTTTGTGTCGGCGAATTTCATAACGGTTACCAAAAGCGATATTGTGACTTGGGATGACATTACACTCGAGTTGCGTGAATTGTTGCGCGATTACCTGTCGCAAGGACTTTCGGTGATTGATGAATTGCCAACGAAAGAAGTGGCGACGGATTCAACTTTCAAGACCACTACAACTGTTTTTACAGAACACGCAACTCCAACAACGGATGAAGAAACAAAAATCGTGGAAGTGTTGGAACAATACATCCGTCCGGCCGTGGAGCAGGATGGGGGACTGATCACTTTCCAATCGTATGTGAACGGTGTGGTGACAGTGATGCTGAAAGGAAGTTGCAGCGGATGTCCATCATCGACTGTGACGTTGAAAGCGGGAATAGAAGCGTTGTTGAAACGGATGGTTCCGGGAGTGAAGGAAGTGGTGGCCCTTTAGAAAATGATTTTCGATTTGTTGTCCCGAAATTTCGGGAGCCGATTTTCGATTTGGAAAAAGATTCGTTGTCTGATTAAATAATTCAAATATTGATTTTGAAAAAATAAAAAACCGCGACGGGGAATTCTGTCGCGGTTTTTTTTCTGCACGTTCCAACAGCTCGAATGAAATTGGTGATTTTCGATTGCCGATTTTCGATTGGAAAAAGACAATCGAGAAATCGTTTTTTTTTATTGGATGGTCAATGCGATTGAATTCAATTTCACCTGACGATCATCTGGACCTACTGCAACAATGTCGTCGATGATTACGTGTGAACCCCGTTGTAATTTTTTGAATGTTGTCTGTGCGGCTGAACCGAAAAGATTGCCGTTGACTTTTACCGGTGGAGTGAATATTCCGTTGACTGTTACAGTATAAGTGAATGAAACGATTCTCGGTTTGGCTTCGAATTCAAAATCCTTTCCGTATGAAATGATCATTCCGAGTGAAGAGGCCAATGTGTTTGCCGTAGTCCGGCTTCCGTCGACACCGCTGATTGTCGCTTCGGGTTTCGGTAAATATTTCACGCGGAATTCCATTGATCCCATATTTCTCTTCTCGCCATTTTCCATATCGGCAGTTACTGTTATGTGACACAATTTTCCAGGGATCGGTTTTGTAACCATGTATTTTCCATTGCCAAGCGAAACCAAAGTTCCATTGTCGCAACTGACGTGGGTTTTTTCCACAGATACTCCCGGAACGGAAACGGAAATCGGATTTTCCAATCCTGCATAAAGTACATTCATCTTGTCCGCACTCACGGTCAATGCGGGGCGCGCCACAATGTATTCCGACTTGAAAGGGTACTGCATGATTTTCCCTTTCGGAGTTTTCATGTTGATCACACCTTCGTAATCGAAAATCCCTTCCTTGTTTGCATCCACAAAATATTGTCCCATTCCATTTTGCACATTCACGCTGTCGTATGCGCCCACCATTTTTCCGGTGGCGGGATCGAATTTTCCGAGGAGAATTTGCGGTTTCAGTGTCTTGTTGAAAGCGGCGAGGAAAATATCGGCTTCGTATTTTTCGCCCATCATCACATAATTCGAGGAAGAAATTACACGTGCTGCAACGGTGTCGAAGGGAATCACATCGGCATCGGTTTGCCGGAGCAATGCATCCACCACATCGGCCTCCGCACCTTTTATGTCGTCCTGCACTTTCGAAAGGATGGTAATGTCGGCGGCAAGCGGTGTGTGGTAAAATGTTTTCATTTCCCAAGTGTGGAATTCACCTCCGTCTGTCGGGTCGGGAGTGTCAATGCTCAGGTGCATGGCCTTGGCTTCGTCGGGAGGAAGCAATGCAAGCATGGCGGTTTTGTAAGTCGCCAATTTTTTGCGCAGCACATTCGCAGTCCCATCCGTTCCCTCTTCCGATTGTCCGCACAGGATATTGGTGGTTACGTCATAGCGCTCTTTCCCTTCCACATTCGCCAGGTGAACCGTATCCTCTTCGTGGTGTTTGTATCCTTCGCTTTCGCGCAGCAATTGTTTTTTCATCTGGTCCACGTAAAGTGTAATGTCGTTGGTGATGTTTCTCGCTTCCTGCGCTTTTTTCCAATTGTTCATCACGCGCAACGGATCGATGCTTTTTTTCTCGTCGAATTTTGCATAGAGTCCCTTTATGTCTTTGTCAAAACTCTGGCCGGTGGTTTCCAAGCCATTGTTCACGGTTACAAATGCGTCAAGGATTTCTTTCGAAACATTCAGCGCGAGCATTGCAGTAAGAACCAGGTACATCATCCCGATCATCTTCTGTCTAGGGGAAAGGTTTCCAGCAGCCATGGCAGTAGTTTTTTGGTTTTGGTTTTTGTCTTTGCCAATCCTAATGCCGCTTGCTGAAAAAAGATACAGGTGGGGAAAATTAATTATGGATTACCGATTGCAAATGACCGGAAGTTATAACTCACACTGGAGATTCCAGATTCCAAACTTCCAGATTTTGAAAGGTAAATTTTTGGAGCGGAAATGTTTTTTCGGTTCAGAAACATTCATCCTGCCATCCACTGCAAGTCCGTCCACGCATTTGCCTGCACGCTTCGGGCTTTCCGTTTCTGTCAGGGCTAATTGGAAACTTTTTTATTGTTCACGTTCACGCGCGCAACGCACATTTGATTTTCATTTTCAAAAAACGCACAAAAATCAATCCGCGAAAATCTGTGGAACCTGCGGCTATCTCTTCACCACCGGCAACGTAGCCACACCATTCTCCGTCATCACCTTCACAAAATAAATTCCGCCTGTCAGTGCCGACATTCCCTGAACATTGAATTTGTTTTTTCCCGAAAAATCATTGCCTTCATTTTCATCCAGGACAATTCTTCCCGTCACGTCGGTCACTTGCAATTCAACCGACGAAGGATTTTTCAAATCCACCACAACGTTCAACTCATCCGAAAACGGATTCGGAAAAGCTGCGGCACTCACCGGATTTGCAACCGGGGAATTCACGGAAGAAATGTCAATGTTGCTTTTCAATATTGTTCCCAACGTTCCGCAGAGGTAAGCTACTCCGCTTTTCAGCGAGGAATTGTAGAGGTTCACAGTCGGCGACACAGCCGAATCCGCACTCCATGTCAGTCCGCCGTCGGCAGTCCTGAAAATGAATCCGTATTCACCGGTAATCACACCTGCAGTTCCTCCCGGAAAATAATTGATGGAATAATAATCGGCTGAAGTGTTTGCCGGAGCATAAACATTTTGCGGTCCCAATCCCGGATTCAGGTATTGCGAAGAAGTTGCAAATCCGTAATCGCCTACAAACTGCACAAAGTCATTTCCAAATTGATTGCCGATTGCCGCACCATTCACATTCAGGAATCCCCAGAAAGGATTTGTCAATGAATCGAACGTCAATCCATCGTCGTTCGAATACCAGATGTTGGCGCCTTCACCGCACGTGATCATTTCGGTTGTTCCAGGCAAAAGGATTTTATTCACTGTCAATTGTGTTCTTGAATCCAATGCGATCACCGGATTTGTCCTGAACAGGACACCATTTGCACCACCGGCAAAAATTTCCCCGCTGCTCCGGATCGCAATGCAATGCAGACTTTGATTGGTGAATTTTGTGATCGTATCCCATTCGTCCAAACCGGCATTGTAAATGAAATAGGCACCGGAATCGCCAACTGCATAAAAGGTTCCGCCTATTTCCGTCATGTCATGAATCGGACGGGGTTGTTTTTGAAGTGTGGTCAATGACCATGTTGCACCACCGTCAGTGGTTTTATAAATCACGCCTAAACCCGTTGCAGGTTCCATTCCACCGGCAAAACCGAAAATGGAATCCTTGAAGGAAATGCATTCGAATTGTGCAGTGGCATTCCCGGTATTCAATTGTGTCCATTGTGCAAATGCAGTGGAAGAAAAAAATGCGAGACAGAAAAAGGATATTATTTTTTTCATGGAATTCCTTGATTGCAAAATAATTTTAAGTCACGAAGTTAATTCAAAACAAATTCACCGAGATGGTGAAATCACAGTCCTTCGGCAAACCCCACGCGGATGATGAAGGGGATCGGGTAAGGGGAATCTGGGGATTCGGTTACGTCATAGAGAACCATCACGTAGCTCGACAATCCGCCAAAATTTTCCCGATAGCCGGCGCCGAGCAACATGCTGCTTTGGTTATATCTTACGCCCGGCTTGTAATGTGGATCCCATTCGCCATTCAGCACTTCGTATTCGGCGTGGGCGAAAATATTGTCAAGCACAAAATAATTTGTCCACAGGCTTCCACCATAAGTTTGTGATGTTTGGGTGGGATAACCGGTGTAATGTATTTTGACATAATCGTAAGAGGCGCTGATTCCGGGAATGAATCGGTTGGTCACTTTGTAACCCACCAGTGGGGCAATTCCGACATTGGTGAAGTTTCCCAAACTCAATCCGAGATTCCCGCCATAAACAAGATGGTCCGAAAGGGAATATGGATCTTCATTCTTGTTTGTCCCATTCCGGTCTTGCGAATGAATCAGAATGGGGAAAGTCAATGAAATCAGCAGTGCGAGTCTTTTCATCAAATGCATCGATGCAAAGTTAGGTTGAATTTGGAGTGGCACATTAATTCATTGACGAATATGGGTAGGTAAAGGTTGCCTGCAATGTTTTCAGTTAATTTTGTTCTCAAATGAATATTATAATCACAGGCGCAAGCCGCGGAATCGGATTTGAAACGGCATTGATGTTGTGCAAGCAAGGGCATCGTGTTTTGGCCGTGGCCAGAAGCGGAAACGGGTTGGAAAAACTGGAAGCGGCCGCACGCAATGCGGGGGTGGGGAGCAACCTCATGATACTTTCTGTCGATTTGACTTCGGAAAGGGACATTCAGGAATTGGTTTTCACGGCCAAGTCGATAAATGGTCATATTGATGTTCTGATCAATAATGCAGGAGCGATTATCAACAAGGAATTTGAAAAGATTTCCCTTGAGGAGTTGCACCATGTTTATGATGTCAATGTTTTTGCGCCGTTCCGATTGACTCAAGCCCTGCTTCATTTGCTGGGCGGGGAAAAGAGGTCACATGTTGTCAATATTTCCAGTATGGGTGGGGTGCAGGGAAGTGTGAAATTCCCTGGGCTTTCGGCTTACAGTTCAAGCAAGGCGGCTCTTGCGGGATTGTCTGAATTGTTGGCGGTAGAGTTGAAGGGAAAAAACATAGTTGTGAATTGTCTGGCATTGGGAGCGGCTCAAACCGAAATGTTGGACAAGGCTTTTCCCGGTTACAAGGCACCTTTGACTTCGAATGAAATGTCCGAGTGGATTGTTTGGTTTGCGTTGCACGGTCAAAAGTTCTTTAATGGCAAGATTTTACCTGTTGCGATTGGTACACCATGAGACCAATGTAAAATTTACCCTTTGACATCCAGTAAGTTAAAGCATGAGTGCATTTATTTTTTGAAAAGTCTTTGTGAATGTGGGGTGGCGTATTACATTTGCACCCCCATTAATGACAGGGGTCGTTCTTAATAAACTGCAGTAACATAGTATTGGTAGGGATTTTAATCAATTTACAGATGATTTTGATGCCTAAGAATATGAGTTGTTGCGATCTCAGTTCCTTAAACATGACTTTGCTATAGAATTATTTTAAAAAAATATTTCTGAAAGTTTGGAGATGTCGAAAGGAGTTGTACTTTTGCAGCCCGTTTAAGCGAAAGCAGTGAACGGAAGTTCTTTATCACAAGACTGATTT
>CAYMZV010000029.1:0-24742 GCA_964394965.1 uncultured Chryseobacterium sp. | reverse complement strand
TCTGTTATTGAAAAAAAACAAATGGATGCTGTTCGCACTTGTGCTTGCAATCAGCCTTTACATCAAGCCTTATGCACTGATTTTCATTCCTTACTTATTATTGAAAAAAAGATACCGTGAAACGGCTTTCTTCATTTTATCTGTGGCAATCCTCTCATTGCTTCCCATCCTGTTTTACCGGTCATTTGATTTTACCGTTGCCCAATACCAAGCGTGGTTTACGGAATTGAAAATAGAGTTGGGCAACAAACAGGATTTGCTTGCGCCGCACAACCACACGTTGTTTTCGGTCATTGCCCGTTACACCCCCTTCCGTTTCATTGCTGAAAATAAGATAGCAACGCTGATTTACCAGGGAATCATGTTGGCGGCGATTGCATTTCTCACATGGATATTCGTCAGCAGGAAAAACAATAAACCAATTGAAATTCCCACGCAAGAAAATCTCTCGCTTGATTTCGCCTGGCTTGTTGCATTGATTCCATTGCTCGCTTCCACCAGCGAAAACGCATTTGTATTCGAGCAGATGGCTCTCTTCGTTGTCCTGATCAATTTTAAAAGCTTCAAACCGTTTGGAAAAACCGTACTTATCATCGCCTTGATTTTGATCGGAATGAATTTTGGGGAAGCGTGGGGAGAAACAATTTCACATTTCATGAATGACCAATCGCTGATTACGGTCGGTACATTATTCCTGTTATCACTTTTTTTTATCATGAGAAAAAAAAATGGGAAATGGGATAATTGAGTGATCGGTATAAAACCCTGCACCCAATGTCACCTCAATCATCCCAATCACTTAATTAACTTAATTTCGCTTCGTGAGTGAAAAAAGACCCACACTTGTCATCACTGGTGCAACCGGATTTATCGGTCGGCATATTGCATCTCATTTTGTCGAACACAATTGGCATGTCATTGCATTGGTGAGAAATTCTCCCGACCATCACCTGAAAAATATCCTCTACTCGAAATTCGATTTGGTCACCGGTGAGGAAGCTGTTATTCCCGATACAGTCGATGTTTTCATTCATGCCGCTTATATCAGGAATGAAAATGGTGTGGATGCTTTTGACATGAATGTGCGCGGTGCAACACAACTGCTGCAGACTTTCAAGGGAAAAAATGTAAAACAGAATTTATTCATCTCGAGTTTATCGGCAGATAAAAATGCGTTGTCCGTTTATGGACGGCAAAAAGCGGCGATTGAGGATTTGTTCCTGAAAGAAAATGGAACGGTTGTCCGCGCAGGACTTGTGCTTGGCGATGGTGGATTATTTGATTCCATGCGGAAATACCTATCCCGCAAAAAAAACATTCCGCTTTTCGGAACCGGCAAGCAGCCTTTGCAAACCGTTTATATCGATGATCTCGTTGCAGGCATTTTCCAAATCGTCGATAAAAACCACACCGGAATTTATGTGGTTGCAACTGACGAGCCTGTTCCCTTCAAACAATTCTATTCCGATCTCGCGAAAACGCTGGGAATAAAACCGACATTCATCCGTGCTCCATTTTGGCTGGCTGGAATGGCAATCGGCATTGGAAATCTTTTCGGAATGAAATTGCCGGTGACAAAAGACAATCTTCTCGGTTTGAAACAGATGAAACAGATACCCTCTTCCGCCGACCTGAAAAAAATCGGGATCGAGCTCAGGAATCACAAGGAGGGTTTTTCCGAATTGACTTCGCGGTAACAGTTATTCAAACAACCCTTCCAATTCCGATTCACCCAACTTTTTCCACTCGCCCGATTTCAGGTTTCCCAATTCCACATTCACAATCCGCACACGGATCAATTCCTTTACCTGATATCCCAATTTATAACACATTCTTCGGATTTGCCGATTCAATCCTTGCGTGAGAATAATCCGAAAGGAATTTTCATCGATTGGAAAAACTTTTGCCTGTCGTGTTTTCTTTCCCATAATGACAATGCCATTTTCCATCGCCTCCGTGAAAGCCTTATCATACCGACGCTCGAGCGTGACATGATATTCCTTCTCTTTTTCTTTTTCACTCAATGCAACATTCCTGAAAATCCGTCCATCGTCTGTCAACAGCAATAAACCTTCGGAATCCTTATCCAATCTACCGACAGGAAAAAGTTTTTTCGGGAATTCAAAAACCGTGTTGAGATTGTTTTCCATTTCGTCGTTGAGCGTACATTCTATTCCACGCGGTTTGTAGAATTTGATGTACGTGAATTGTGTCGCTTCACGGATTATTTTTCCGTCAACGGAAATCTCTTCCCAATATTCCACTTTCGCAGCTGGAGAAACCGGTTTCCCGTTCACTCGCACACGACCTTCTCCAATCAGCAAATCGGATTTTTCATTGGAGATTTTGAAATGGCGTGAAATAATTGTGCGAAGACGGAGAACTTGTGGCATGCGTGACAGGGAGAGTGGGGAGATTTGCAATGAATATTTCTCCAGACAAAAAATTCCAAACTAAAGGTTAATACGAAAGGTTGTTCGGTCTTGAATACAACAACTGCATCACATTGATATTCCGCATGGCAAAAGCGGCTTCACAATAGCTCAAATAATAATTCCACTTTCTGCGGAACTGCTCATCAAAACCAATCGAGTCGATTTTATCCTTTACGCGGTTGAAATTTTCCCTCCACGTTGCGAGTGTACGCGCATAATGCAAACCAAGATCCTTCACATCGATCAATGTAAGATCACCTGTGTTGTTGATCGCCTTATTCATTGCACCAATGGACGGGAGCAATGATCCGGGAAAAATATGTTTTTGAATCCAATCCACACCGCGACGCAATTCCTCGAAACGTGAATCCGGACAAGTGATGACCTGCAACGCAACCAATCCATCGGGTTTGAGCAAACGATGCACCTGACGGAAATATGCATCATAATATTGCGCACCCACCGCTTCCAACATTTCCACACTCACAATGCGATCGTATTGTCCTTCGATGATGCGGTAATCCTCCAACACGATTTTTATTTTATCCGAAAGTCCGGCAGCCTTTACTTTTTCCGTTGCCAATTTCTGTTGCTCTTCGGAAATGGTGATGCTGGTTACCTTGCAACCGTAATTCGTTGCCATGTGAATTGCGTTTCCGCCCCAACCGCTTCCGATTTCCAACACATGATGTTCCGGTTTCAAATGCATCATTTTGCTCAAGCGGTCATACTTCGCATGTTGCGCTTCTTCCAATGTCATTTCCGGATTCAGGAAATAGGCGGAAGAATAAGTCATGGTCGGATCGAGCCACAATGAAAAGAATTCGTTGCTGAGATCGTAATGTTCTGCAATGTTTTTTCTCGCCTTGTCCAACGTGTTCGAGCGGCGTGCGTGATAAATCCGGTTGAAGAATTTGAGCATTCCAAGAATGGCGGTTTTCGCTTCACTTCCGGAAAGATTCGGTGCATTGTCGATATTCAACAAAAACCATTTGATGACATTCGTGATCGAAGATGTTTCCCAAATCCCATCCATGTACGATTCCCCGAAACCAACATCACCATACAAAACACAACGCCGAAAAAAATCATTGTCATTCACCGTCATGTCCGCCCTGATGTTTCCATCTCCATTTCCAAGCGAAACCGATTGTCCGCCGGGAAGTGTAACATCCAATCTTCCCCTGTTCATTTTCGAAAGCATGTCGAGTACAATGCGTTCATAAAAGGAAGGACTGTGGGTAACGGCTAACGTTGACATGAAATTTCGGTAGTGATTTTCATTGCAATATACGAAAGAGGATGGTTTGCGGATGCTGATTTACGGTCTTGCCATTGTAACCCAATAAGACATAAACAGTTATTGTAAATTTGCAAACTCAAACCTGAATTCCATCATGTCTTTTTTCTCCATCAACTACAAGGGTCTTTCTTACGCCATGCGGATTTTATTGGGTTGCATGATCGTGTGGTGGACTTTGTCCTATTTCAATGACGTTCGAAAAGTTTGGGCTTTGATTTCAGTAATCGTCGTGACCGAACCGGATTATGAAGCCATTCGCAATGCAAGTATTTCGAGAGTCATCAACACAGTGGTCGGGTGCTTGATCGGATTGTTTTTTGTTTCTGTTTTCGGCGTTGCGGTTTGGTCGCTGTTGGCTGCGATAACGGTTGCCGTTGTGCTTGGCACCTCATTCAATAAATATCCTTCGAGTTGGAAGCTGGCTCCCGTTACAGTGATCATTGTGATGATGCCTGCCGTGACCGAAAATGCGGCACTGAAAGATGCCATGATGGTTGCGTTGACAAGAACGGGAGAGGTTTTATTCGGATGTTTTGTGGCGTTCATGCTGAGTCTTATTTTTCATTTCTTCAGGAAAATAAAAACGCCGAAAAAACAAGCCTCCCCTTCGGAAAAAAATTCCGAAAGCAATACCGACATTCACGAATGAGATTTTCAGTTTTTGGTATACGGCTTCATCACTTCACGTTGCAAATCCTTGTGCTCGCCTTTTCTGTGAAAGTGGATTTTTTTCATCCACAATAAAAATGCGTTCCAGTGAATGAGAAAAATGATTTGAAGTGTAATGAAAGGGAACCTGAAAAAATAACCGAGCAATCTCCACGACGTCAATTCCTTTCTTTTTCCCGTTAGCGTACTGATGAAAAAACGTTCGTCATTTTTATAATCGTCGATCCTCACATTTAATTTTTCAGTGGGGAGTTCCAGATTGAAATCGAATTCCGCATCGTGATCGATGAAGGGGGAAACGTAAAAATATTTTTTGGTCCGCAAATGAAACTGTTTGCCGTCGAAATTTTCCTTCCCTAAAAAAAACAGCTTCATTTCCTTGAATGTATTCTGCACTTCAGCAATTGCACAAATCGGATTATCATTCCCGTCGTAGCAGAAATAAAACGAAACGGGATTGAACACGTACCCGAGTAGGCGCAAATTCGTAACGAGCAACACGCGCGCAGGATTTTTCTCCACACCGCTTTTCTTCAAAAAAAGATTCAATTCCTCACGGACATTTATTTTTTTTTCACTTGCCACTTGTCCCCTGTTCCCCATCACTTCCAAATGGTCCCTGTCATAAAATGAAAAGAGGTTGAAACGGTTTCTGCTGACGAGAGAAAGTTGTTTGATATCGTCCTCCATTCGGTCAATGTCCAAACAAAACAAAAACACGTTGTAATGAAACCGATGTTTCTTCGGCGACATCCGGTTGTGCATCACTTTCGCCCTGTATAAAAATGAATTCATGGGTTCGGTTTCCATTTTCACTTGTCACATGCCTCTTGTCACTTCATCTAAAGTACCTGTTTCTTCAGTATGGAAGAACATAATTCCACTGCCGATAAAAGTGCATCTTCGTGAAATCCGTAACGGAAATAGGATCCGCAAAAATAAACGGGACCCGTTTCATTCAGTTTTGGCAATTCCTTTTGTGCATTGATTGCAGGAACATCAAACAAGGGATGCGTGTAATCGATTTCACGGATTATTTTTTTCGGATCCACTTCATTCGCATCATTGATGGAAACGTAATAGTTCTTTTTTTCGGAACATCCCTGCAAAGAATTCATCCAGTAAATGGTTGCCGGCAATTCCTCCCCATTTTTTTTCACGATGCGGTAATTCCAAGATGACCAAGCCCGTTTTGTTTTCGGCATGATGGAGTCGTCGGTGTGAATGGTTGCCTTGTTCGGTTGGTAGCGGAAACAGGGCAGCAAACGCTTTTCATCCGCACTTTGATTTTGCAGCAATTGAAACGCTTCGTCTCCATGACAGGCAAAAATCACCCTATCGAATTTTTTTTCATTTCCGTCTTTTGATTTCACAACCACGCCATCACTTTCCCTGCGAACAGAAACCGCGCCATTGTTCACAAGAATTTTATCCTTGAAAGGCGCAATTATTTTGTCGCGGTAATTTTTACTTCCTCCCGTCACTGTCCACCATTGATGCTGCGTATTCAATCCGAGAAAACCGTGATTGTAGAAAAAACGAATAAGTGTGAGCGCAGGAAATTCCAGCATTTTCAGAGGGGGCGTTGACCAAACAGCACCACTCATCGGAATCAAATACTTGTGCAGAAAATCTTCCCCGAGATTATTTCTCCTGCAAAATTCAGCAACAGTTTCTTCACCTGCCACTTGTCCTTTATCGCTTTTCACCAATTCAATCGCCTCCTTATTGAAACGCGAAATCTGCATGAGCATCCGAATGAATTTCGGGGAGAAAATATTTTTCCGCTGTGCAAACAAACCGCTTATTCCGGAACCGCAATATTCCAATCCACTCGGAACATGCTGCACGCTGAATGACATGCTTGTTTTTTTTGTTTCAACTTTCAGTTCTTCAAAGAGTTTTGTGAGATACGGATAAGTGACATGATTGAAAACCATGAATCCCGTATCGAAATGGATTTGCTTTCCATCTTCGTCAACCGAAACTGTATTCGTATGTCCACCCACATAATCACCCTGCTCGTAAACAGTGAGGTCAAAGTCCTTGTGCAGAAAATATCCGCAACCCATTCCTGCAATTCCTGTTCCTATGATGGCTAACTTTTGCAATGAGATTTATTTTTTACAATATACGCCAGTGAAATGAAATCGGTTCTTTTCATTCCCTATTCTTGCTGTCCATCCAAATCGTTACCGGACCGTCATTGACCAATTCCACTTGCATATCGGCTCCGAATTCTCCGGTGCCCACTTTTTTTCCCAAGTCGGTTTCCAATTGCTTCACAAAATTTTCATACATCGGAATGGCAACATCGGGTTTCGCCGCCTTGATGTAGGAAGGACGATTTCCTTTTTTCGTTGCAGCATGCAATGTGAATTGACTCACCACCAGAATTTCCCCACTGGTTTCTTTCACCGATAAATTCATCACGCCTTCGGCATCCGGAAAAATCCGAAGGTTCACGATCTTCTGCGAAAGCCAGGAAATATCTTCGGATGTATCCGCATCTTCGACACCGACAAGTACCAGCATTCCGACCCCGATCGAAGATTTTATTTTTTCGTCGATGGTTACCTTACAGGATGAAACTCTTTGAATTAAAACTCTCACGGGATTTCAAATTTATTGACTGTCGATTTCCAATTGATTCAACAATCGACCGACACAAATTACCGGATCGGCAATTGGCAATCGGAAATTGTTTTTCAATCATCATACTCTTTCAATAATTCCTCGCCATTTAAAATCTGCAAATAACATTCGTAACGTGTCAATGCGATTTTCCCATTCTCTACAGCTTCCTTCACGGCGCAACCCGGCTCATGATCGTGGCGGCAACCGTTGTATTTGCAATGGCCCAACAGTTTCCGCATTTCCGGAAAATAATGCGAGAGTTCATTTTTTTCGAGATCGACAATTCCCAATTCTTTTATTCCGGGTGTGTCAATGATGAATCCGCCTCCTTCCATCTCGTGCATCTCCGCAAACGTAGTCGTGTGCATGCCCTTGCTGTGCACGCGCGAAATGATTCCGGTTTTGATGTCGAGTGAAGGAATCAGTGCATTGATCAACGTACTTTTTCCTACACCGGAATGTCCCGCAATCAGATTCACTTTTCCCTGCATCACTTTTCTGATCTCGTAAATCTCCTCTTCGTTCGTTGACGAAATGAAATAACAGGAATAATCCAGACTCGTGTACAAACCGATCAATGCCAAAACGTAATCGGTATGCTCTTCGTCGAGCAAATCCTTTTTGTTGAAAATTACGGACGCGGGAATTCCATACGCTTCCGCAGTCACCAAAAAACGGTCAATGAATCCGGTCGATGTTCTCGGTTCAATCAATGTCGCCATCACATAGGCGTGATCGATATTCGCGGCGAGGATGTGTGTCTGTTTGGAAAGTTTTGTGGAACGGCGGATGATGTAATTTTTCCTTTCGTGCAAAACGGAAATTATTCCAACCCCTTCCACCGAATCAATTTCAATTTCCACCGAATCGCCTACCGCAATCGGATTTGTGTTTTTTGAATTCATCAATCCCTTGATGCGGAATTGTCCTTTCATGCGGCACTCCATGCGTTCCCCATTTTCGAGAAGAACGGTATACCAACTGCCCGTTGATTTTGTGACGATTCCTTTGAAGGTTGACATTGCTGCAAAGGTAACTTTTAAAAAAAGGGATGGGAAATAGATAGAAGAAAAGAAAAACGGAAATCTAAAATCCCCTTTCCATCCTTTTCATTCGATCCATTTCCCTATCCTTTCACTTGTAAAGGAATTTCTATTTGGCCTTTGCCTTTTCTTCTGTTTTTACAGAAACGAATTTCCCATCGGCATCGAAAGTCAATTTATTTTCATCCACTTTGACTTTGTAACTCACTTTGCCACCTGCGGTTGTTTCTTTACAGGCATCGGATCCTTTTTTGCCCGGATATGTTTTTTCCATGTAATCCCTTGACGCTTCCGGTAAGGCAGAAACTTCAATATCTTCTTTTGTACACACGAGTGCACCTGCGGGAGTAAAAGAAACTTTCATTTCCATCTTGTCCTGATCGAATGAAGCTTCATAATTTGTCTTTTTCTTTTCCCATTTTTCGCCTTTAATCGTAGGATAAAGCACAGTGAACTCATCCGTTACGGCTTTAGGCACATTTTTTTCCAATACCATTTGAGCAGTTGCATAACCTCCAATGGAGATCATGACAATCATTGAAAATAATTTTTTCATGTTTTTGTTTTGTTTTATTGAAGAATGATTTCTTACCGCAAAGGTGTTTGCATAAGCATCGGCATTTGTTGCATAACTTTTTAAATAAGTTGTAGCATTCACACATTTTCACCTGACCTCATTTATTTTGCGGTTTGCACTGTCCATATTTTTTCATTCCTTAACAGAATTCTCTCCCGCAATTGAGTAATTTAGTACCACATCAAACGTTATACTATCGTGTCGATCAAAGTAGAATACATTTCGAAAATTTACGGAACGCAATATGCGCTGGACAATGTTTCGTTTGAAGTGAAAACGGGAGAGATTGTCGGTTTTCTTGGACCCAACGGTGCGGGAAAATCCACGATGATGAAAATCCTCACCTGTTTCATTCCGCCTTCCTCAGGAAAAGCTTTCGTGAATGGTTTTGACGTGATGAACCAGTCGCTCGACGTACGCAAGAGTGTCGGCTATCTTCCCGAACACAATCCGCTTTATCATGACATGTACGTGCGTGAATACCTGGAATTCATTGCAGGACTGCACAAAATCAAAAATGTCGATGCGCGTGTAAAGGAAATGATTCATGTGACCGGTTTGGAAATCGAACAGCACAAACGCATCGGTGCGCTTTCAAAAGGTTATCGCCAGCGCGTGGGACTTGCACAGGCACTCATTCACGATCCCAAAGTGCTGATTCTCGATGAGCCCACAACCGGTTTGGATCCGAATCAGTTGGCAGAAATCCGTGAACTGATCAAGCGTGTGGGAAAGGAAAAAACAGTCATGCTTTCCACGCACATCATGCAGGAAGTGGAAATTCTCTGCGATCGCGTCATCATCATCGATGCAGGAAAAATAAAAACCGATAAGTCGACCGTCACACTTCAGCAAGGTGATGAACACCGCATGTTGATCAGTGTTGAATTCGACAAGAATGCGGATGAAAATAAAATGAAGAATCTGCCGGGTGTGGAAAGTGTGAAAAGGATAAAAGGGAATTCATTCGAGCTCGTTACAAAACCCGACAAGGATATCCGTCCCGAGCTTTTCAAGTTCGCCGTCGAAAACGGAATGTCGATTCTGGAAATGCAACGCGAAGAGAAAAAGCTGGAAGATGTGTTCAAGGAGTTGACGAAGAAATAAGCTTATGCATCCGGATGAAATGTCTGGACGTTTCGAAGGATCAATTCATTTTCCTGATCCGCAAACAATAATAGCTATCGTCTTTTTCATTGGTATAGGAATCCTGCACTTGCTTTCCGTCCTTGTGATTTTCCATTAATGGAATGGCTGTAATCATATAATCGCGGCCGGGCACAAAAAAATCTTTTCCATACTTATCCGGACAATCAATGAAAACCAAAACGTTTTTGTGTTTTGTGCCATTGTCAAAATAGGAAATGCTGAATTTCACGGCTTGCATTGTCACTGTGCTGCCATGACAATAAACGGTGAAAGGTGTTTCCACCAATTGCATCGTGGTGAGAATGGAATCACCGAAACGGTCTTTATCCGGATCCGGCATCCGGAAAGTTATTGAAGTGTCGGCCCGAACAGCATCCTGTGGATGGGCAACGTTTTTTTTTGAAGCGGCAATATTGACGACGCGAATGAAACAGCAGGTAGAATCGATTGCCGGATTGTAAGGATCGGTTTGGTCGAGTGCCGGTGGAATGATGAAATAGCCCGTGCCTCCCGACCGCAACATTTCAAAAGCATCGATGATCCCCACTGAAGTCACCTTGTTATCCAACGTCACATAAGAGCCATCACTTTTCGTATCCATTTCACCATCGGAAAAAGAGATATAAGTCTCATCGTATTTTTTCGTCTTGTAATCGTAACGGTACAAAAAGCAAAAAATCAAATCACCGTCCTTGATCGAATCACCTTTGCCAGGCTGAACGATGGAATAGCGGATTCCCGTTTGTGAAGTCTGAAAGCCATCCGGTTTCCATTCGGGAATCTTTTTTTTCGCCGAAAGGGAAATCGAAAACAAGAACAAGAGTGAAAAAATCCCGTATTTCATGTTGAACAAATTTCGTTTTTTTTCTCCGTGTCTCCGTACCCCTGTTGCAAAAAATATTCCAAACAGATTCAATCGGAGTCCGAAATCATTTTGTTGAAGAACCTCTCTCCTTTTTCCTTTTCACAATGCGATAGATGTAGCAGGTCTGGCTCTTGTTCACCGGATTCATGTTGTGCAACAATTCATCAAGCATTCCCTGCTGGATGACCGTTTCAGGAACAATGTCGGCATAACCTTCCTTGAAATCCTCGACACGTTTCTGCAAATCCACATCTTCCATGAAAATGACATAATTCGGTTCCAATTCTTTCGGGTTCCGATCGACATTCTCATTCAGCGAATCGCAATTCCTGCTTTTTGTGATTGAATAAACAGTCACAGGCCACTGCTTGAGATAATAAAGCGGCGGCATGATAAAGTCATCGCGGTTGCCGGCCTCCACTACAAAAGTGGTTACATCCCCCTTGTTCATCAGGTACGTCATGGATTCCACCCGGTCGCGTTTTGAATAGGAAACGGAAATGAAAATCAGCGGAATCGTATTCACGATCCAGAAAAAAATCCAGATTCCCTTCAACAGCTTTTTATGTTTTTGCCAAAAGGAAGAGTGATCCACAAATTCATTCCAACCGATCATTCCGAGAATGATGACAAAAGGGATGACCGGCAAAATAAAACGTTCCTGCTTGTTTGGAAAATAACAATGGAAAGCGAAGAAGATTGCCGTAGGAAGAAAAAGCAAAAGATGGGTTTTCCATTTCCGCAAAAAACCGAAGAGAAGGAAAATGCTCACCGGGGGAATAAGGATTCCAATCAACACGGAAAAATACATATACCATTTCTGCGTGAAAAAATTATATGCATTGGTATTGTTGTAACGGATGTATTCGAGACATTCTGCAAAAGGGTATCCCCAATTGTAATAATCAATCGGTCCCTGAACGGCGACGATGGAAAACAAAGCGCCGAAGCCGAAAATGAATGCGCCTTTCCATTTCCGTTTCAAGAGCAACACCAATCCCATTCCGCCAATGAAAAAAACGGTCTGGAAGCGCACTGAAAAAGCGATTCCCGCAACAAGTCCTGCATAGAGATACAACTGCCACCGCTCTTTTTCCAATACACGGATCAGCAGCCACGTGGAATAAAGCAAAAAGGGAATGCAAAAAACTTCCACCAGATTGCGAACGCTGAGCATGGGAATGAACCAATAAAGTGAAAGCAGAATGCCGGCCATCCGCGCCGTTTTTTTTCCTGAGTAATGGAATGCTATTTTGTAGCCGAGATAAACGGTGACCAATGAAAAAGCGGCGTGGAGAAAACGGACCACATACATTTTTCCCTGCGGATCATCGAAGTGGAAAAAATGACAGCATTTGAAAAAAAGGAAATGGAGTCCGGGATAAAAAAGACTGTGGCCGCTTGGAGAAGTTGCACCCGAACTGGGAAGCCAATGATTGTAATCGTGTGCATCGGCCCATGACTGCGCGGCCTCGATGACCAGAAAATGATCGTCGAAAAAACCAAAACCCTTTGAAAAAATGGTGGCAAGCAACCTGAAAAAAGTTCCGGCAAGAAGGATCAGCAGAAGTGGCTTTTCCTCCCAATAGTGATGGATTGTTTTACTGAAACGGGTGTCACTTATTTTCACCTGACAAACTTACTATCAAAATCCATATAAGAATGTGAGGATAGTAGGGATGAAAAGGATGTGCAAATAGTGAAAAATCGTACTTTAGCGCACTCATTTAAAAAATCAAATTCCAATGTCATACCTCTTCACCTCCGAATCAGTTTCCGAAGGTCATCCCGATAAAGTGGCTGACCAGATTTCCGATGCATTGATCGATCATTTTCTCGCTTATGACCCAACTTCCAAAGTTGCCTGTGAAACACTGGTAACCACCGGTCAGGTTTTCCTTGCGGGTGAAGTGAAATCAAAAGCCTATCTCGATGTTCAGGAAATTGCACGGGAAGTTGTGCGTAAAATCGGTTATACAAAAGCGGATTATATGTTCGAAGCGAATTCCTGCTCCGTGCTTTCCGCCATTCACGAACAATCCCCTGATATCAATCAAGGTGTGGAAAGGAAAAAACCGGAAGAGCAAGGTGCCGGTGACCAAGGAATGATGTTCGGTTATGCCAATCGCGACACCGACAACTTCATGCCATTGCCACTTGAACTTTCACATCTTCTCCTCGAGGAATTGGCGGCCATCCGCCGTGAAGGAAAACAAATGAAATATCTCCGTCCCGATTCAAAATCGCAAGTAACGATCGAATACAGCGACAATCATGTTCCTGAAGCGATTGACACGATTGTCATTTCCACACAGCATGATGATTTCGCAACGGAGAAAAAAATGCAGGAGACCATCAAGAAAGACGTGATCAACATCTTGGTTCCCCGCGTCATGAAAAAATTGCCAAAACGCATTCAGGTTTTATTCAATCATAAAATCACCTACCACGTCAACCCAACCGGAAAATTCGTCATCGGCGGACCACACGGAGATACCGGATTGACGGGAAGGAAAATCATTGTTGACACTTACGGTGGAAAAGGCGCTCACGGCGGCGGTGCATTCTCCGGAAAAGATCCTTCAAAGGTGGATCGCTCGGCTGCTTATGCGGCTCGTCATATTGCGAAACACATGGTGGCTGCAGGAATTTGCGACGAAGCGCTTGTGCAAGTTGCATACGCAATCGGTGTTGCAAAACCGGTTGGACTTTATGTGAATACCTACGGCACTTCAAAACTGAAAATGTCCGACGGAGAACTCGCGAAAAAAATCGGTGCGATGCCTGAATTCGATATGCGTCCTTATTTCATTGAGAAACGTTTCGCTTTGCGCACTCCGATTTATTCCGAAACCGCTTCCTACGGACACATGGGCCGCAAGACAAAAGTGGTGGAGAAAACTTTCAACAAGGGAAAAGAAAACGAGAAAAAAGTGAAAGTGAAATTATTTCCTTGGGAAGAATTGAATGCAGTGGCTGCGTTGAAGAAAGAGTTTTCCTTAAAATAGGATTCAAGAGGCAAGATTCAAGACAGCATCCGGAAACGGGTGCTGTTTTTTTTATATCCGATAGTCATATTTCCATCTGCGAAAATCAGCGCAATCAGTGGCTCCATTCATTTTTGATTTCAGAAAATAATCCGTTCCACTCTTCCCCACTTCCCGCATACACGCCGTGCGCCCATGTGAACACTTGCGCCGGCTTTAGTGTGCGGTCGTATACCGGAATCACATTGATGTGAATGTGTGGGCAGGTCATGGGAAGATTTTCGGGAGAACCGGTACTGGCGATGTAACAGCGGGCGGGCAGAAATAATTTTTCAAGAATGCGTGCCGATTTCAGGGCAAAACCGTTCATCTCTTTCCAAACTTCTTCATTCATCCGGGAAAATTGTTCGACGTGAAGAGTCGGTGCAATCATGATTTGCCCTTTGAAGCGTGGATACTCCGAAAGGAAAACAGTGATGCGGTCATTTTTTTCAAGAATGAAATTCGCTTTCCCGTTGATCAAGGAACAGATCAGGCATTCGCCCTCGTTTCTGTTTTTCTCAATTTCAAGAATCGCTTTTTCACGTGTAATGAAATGGGACATGCTTCCTGAAAATTATTGTACCGTATGTGAAATTGCCGCTTTGTGTGCAGCCAACGCAACACTCAACATATTTGAAATTGCCGAAATGCATTTGGGATTCAGCAAATAAAAATCATTCGGAAGGGCGATCGTATAATCGTAAACATTGATCGGGTACGCACTTTTGTCTGCCGGTGATTTTTCCCAGCATGAACTGCCAGAATAATAAACCATTTGATTTATTTTCTTTTGCATCGCATAAGAGCCCAACTCATTGAGGAATTTTTTTTCATTCTTGATTTCGGAAAGGACATTCTCGGTTCCACTTTCCCATGTATCGATCATTTGCTCATTGCAGATCACATATTCACGGTAACGGATTTTTATGTCGGAATATTTTTTCCCCTTTCCGTAAGAACCGATCACTTCGGTACGCGAGCCATTCTTGTCGGCGCAGAAATATATCGCTGCAATCCTGTTCGTATGTGCCAACGCGAATTCTTCTGTCAGTGGTTTTCCCTTGACATCACTGTATGAAAAATATTTTCCCTTGTTCACGTTGACAGCACATTGATAAGGTAAAAAAGCGACAATGATCGCACTGTCTTTCAAATGGATTTTCAATAATTGGTTGCCGTAATTTTCGCCTTCCCATCCCATGATCGTTGCCCAACCGTCAACCCATGCAAATCTTTTTTTTGCAAACTGTTCCCTTCTCAGGATTGTCGCCATCGGAAATTTGTCGAATGCGGTGTCCGAAAGGATGATGTCATAAAGCGCCTTGCCATTGGTTGGCGATTCACTTCTCGAAAGAAAATCATCTCCATTTTTCAATCCGTCAATCTGGTCGGGAGTTGTCCAGGAATAAAAATCCTGCCTCCCGAAATCATCCAATGCAACCGAATACTTCTTCATGTGACTTGTCATTGTCGAATAGGAAATACCTTGGGGGGCGACGGCAAAAACGATTTTTTCCCCTGTTGCAAAAAAGAAAATACTGGAGATGAAAATGATCGAAAGGGGAAAAAGTTTTTTCATGTTGGAAAATGATGATCCACAGCTAAGATACTTCATTCAAAAGTAAAATCCCCGATCGAACGGGAAGTGTGAATGGAATTTGAGAATAACAATCCTCTGCCTAAATCGATTCACTCAGGGTTTTTTCAGCCGTTTCAAATCCCGGCACAAAAACATCGTCCACGCGCTGAATGCTTTTCCGATTCTTATTTTTCGCTATCATCAAAATTTGAATCGTAATTTCATTCTCCCAATCCATTCTCGCCATGGCAACTTTCAATGATTTCAAACAACTCGATATTCGCACAGGAACAATCAAGGATGTCCAGGATTTTCCCGAGGCCAAAAAACCAGCGTGGAAGTTATTCATTGATTTCGGTGAACTCGGAATAAAAAAATCATCCGCACAGATTACAAAATTGTATTCGAAGGAAAACCTGATGGGAAAACAAATCATCGCCGTCGTGAATTTTCCTCCCCGGCAAATCGGGAATTTCATTTCGGAAGTTCTTGTGCTCGGCGTTTATGGAAATGAGGGTGAAGTGATTTTGTTGCAACCCGAACGGCCAATTGAAAACGGACTGAAAATCGGTTGACTCGAATTATCGAATCCCTTTCGAAGGAAAATTTTCCATCGGATTCACCTGTCGCGGAAAACGGAATCGCAGCGTTCCGATAATTTCATCTATCGCAAATGGGAATGCTTCGGGTTTGTCCGTATCGGCAAAAAGTTGTGTCCGGAAATAATATTGTGCAATGGAAAAATCCTTGGGTTCGCCATTCCAACAGCCAACAACATTTTTCCCATTTTCTCCGGGAGCCAACGTTTTTTTTGCATCTGAACCAAAATAGGCATCGAGCAACAGCAGGTATTTTATGTCATCCATTATCCTTTTCTGCATTCCCGGAACATCATGGTGCCAAACCCTGATCATTTTTTCATTGCAGAGAAAAAAGGTCCGTTCAAAATAATCCAATTTGAAACCGCCAACCTTGATATTGACGTGATCCGAATAATAAACTGCCGCAACCTGATCTTGTCTTTTTTCGAATTCAGATTCTGGAATCAATCTCCCATTCAAGTCAAAAACTTCCCAGGGAATTTTATTTTGTGGACGGAAGACTACAAGCAATGCACTGTCTTCCAGTTCCACTTTCACCAATTGTGTTTGCAAATGATCGGACGTATCACAAATCAATTCCGACCAATAACACGGCCACGAAGAACGCATTCTTCCAAACTGTCCTTCACGCAATAAATTCGCAACCGGATTTTTATTCCACTTTTTGTCTTCCAATTTTTTCCTGTAGTCGGCATGATCGGCGATAAAACAATCCTGATTGTATTGCGAACGAAGCAAAGCATGCTGTTGCGAAACGGAATCCAACTCAGCGACACTTGTCCAGAAATAAAAAGTCCGTGCAATCGGCTTATCATCATCCACTCCATCCGGTTTCAACCAGAATTGCAAAATGGAATCGGTGGCAGTGAGCGTGTCTTTGGAAGAAATGCAATGGGGAATCGAAACTTTTCCTTGAGGCAGGGAAAAATAAAACACAAAGGGGAAAATCAAAAAAAGGAAAATCCGCATATCCGAAAGATCACTTAAATCTAAGGCAAAATCATCAGCCTTAAATTACAAAGGTTGATTTTCCATTTGGAATCTGCGTTAATCGGTAAAATTTGCGGCTATTTTTTCCTGAACACAACGGCAATCGGTACGCCGTTGAAATCAAAATTCTCACGCAATTTATTTTCGAGAAATCGTTTGTATGATTCCTGGATGTATTGCGGATGGTTGCAGAAAAAGGCAAACACAGGCGTTTTTGTCGGCAACTGCGTTCCATATTTTATTTTCACATAACTCGCCTTTACCGCAGGTGGCGGAGTGCCATCGATGATCGGCAACATGACATCGTTGAGTTTCGCGGTAGGAATGCGGCGATGGCGATTGACATAAACAGCCATTGCGATTTCAAGCGATTTCAATACGCGCTGTTTCGAAATTGCGGAGGTGAAAATGATCGGAACATCCTTGAACGGTTTTATCTTTTCAAAAATCCGTTCCTCGAATTCCTTTGTTGATTTTGTATTTTTCTCAACGAGATCCCATTTGTTCACGACAATCACGATTCCCTTTTTATTGTTCATCGCGAGATGGAAAATATTCATATCCTGGCCTTCGAATCCTTCAGTTGCATCCACCACCAACAAAACCACATCACAATTTTCAATCGCGGAGATCGTACGCATCACGGAATAGAATTCCAGATCTTCGTGCACTTTTGTTTTCTTGCGCAGTCCTGCCGTGTCAATCAGAATCACATCATGACCGAATCCGGTGAAACGTGTGTCAATGGAATCGCGTGTGGTACCGGCAACATCCGTCACAATCAATTTTTCCTGCCCGATCAATGCATTCACGATCGAGGATTTTCCCGCATTCGGTCTGCCTACAATTGCAACGCGCGGAATGTTCGCATCCTCTTCGGGCGGTTCCGGATTCAAGTGTTTGACCAACTCATCCAGAAAATCTCCCGAGCCCCAACCGTTCACACCGGAAATTGCAAATGGATCACCCAAACCCAATTGATAAAACTCAGCGGCAAAATGCTGTTTATCGCTCGTATCAACCTTATTGGCGACGAGAAAAAATTTCTTCTTGCTTTTGCGGATGATATTTGCAATCACTTCATCGAGTGCCGTAATCCCTTCGAGAGCGTCCACCACAAAAACGATAATGGTGGCTTCTTCCATTGCAATTTCAACTTGACGTCGGATTTCATTTTCAAAAACATCTTCCGACCCTTCCGAGTATCCGCCCGTATCGACCACCGAGAATTTCCTTCCGTTCCATTCCGCATGTCCGTAATGACGGTCACGCGTTACACCCGAAACCGCATCCACAATGGCCTGACGATGTCCAACAAGACGATTGAAAAGAGTGGATTTCCCCACGTTGGGCCGACCAACAATTGCAATTAAATCTGACATGGTGTAAAAGTAATTATGAATTTTGAAAGCTGAATGCTGAATTATATGTGCCGTTGGATTTTACATTTTGAATTCAAAACGAGGAATTCAGAATCCAAGATTTTACAGATAGCCGTACCTCTTCAATTGCCGTTCGCTGTCGCGCCAATCCTTATCGACCTTGATGAACAATTCGAGAAAGACTTTTTTCTGCAAGAATTTTTCAATGTCCAATCGCGCATCGGTTCCCAATTTCTTGATGGCTTTTCCTCCCTGTCCCAATAAAATTCCCTTTTGCGATTCGCGTGCCACATAAATCACGGCGCGGATTTTCACGATGACATCATTCTCCTTGAATTCCTCCACCACGATTTCCACCGAATAGGGAATCTCTTCCTGGAAATTTTTCAGGATTTTTTCACGCACAATTTCCGCAACGAAAAATTTTTCCGGTTTATCCGTCAATTCATCTTTCGGATAATACGCAGGATGTTCGGGAAGAATGGAAATTATTTTCTTGAAAACCTCTTCGGTATTTTTCCCTGCAAGGGCGGAAATGGTCATGATTTCCGCATTGGGCAATTGCCGTCTCCAACGCTTTTCCTCTTCCTCGATTTTTGTATTGACAACAAGATCGATTTTATTCAGCAGCAATAAAATCGGGATGGATGTTTTTTTTATGCGCGCAAAGGTTTCCGCTTCGATCGGCTTGTCATCGGTGAGATCCACCACCAGCAAAAGGATATCCGCATCGGCCAATGCCGAACTTACGAACTGCATCATTCCCTCCTGCAATTTGTATCGCGGTTTCAAAATCCCCGGCGTATCCGAATAAACGATCTGGAAATCCTCCCCGTTCACGATTCCCATGATGCGGTGACGTGTCGTTTGCGCTTTCGAAGTGATGATTGAAATCCTTTCCCCCACAAGCGCATTCATGAGCGTGCTCTTCCCCGCGTTGGGATTTCCGATGATATTGACAAAACCTGCTTTGTGCATCCGACAAAGATACAACTAACGTATTGGGAAAATTCAATGATTCAATGCTTCGACACTTTTCATTCGGGAATGGTCATTTCAAAAAAGCTTCCTGGGTATCAAGTGTCAATTAAAAAAATCCCTATTCAAAGGGAGAGGGATAATCCAGTGACTTTTTTTCAGCAAATGATTCCAGCTGTTTACTCCACAACAATCCTTTTCACGAATCGTTTTTCCGATGCGCCGGAACCGTTTTCAATGGAAACAAAATAAATGCCGGAAGGGAATCCGCTCAAGTCAATTTGTTTTTCAGCGGCACTGTTGATTCCGAAATTTTCGGAATGCATGATTTCCTGGCCCATGGAATTGTATATCGATAGTTTCAGCTTCTGCGTTCCACTCGCATTCCACCTGACATTGAAAATCCCATTGGAGGGATTCGGGTAAATGTCAATGGCATTGGCAAGATCGTTTTCCTCGATTCCCAAACAATAAAGGACAACCGTATCGCTTGTGGTGCTTTGGCAACCGAGCACATCGGTGGTGGTGACGGTATAAATGCCGGGCGTGGTAACATGGATGGACATGGTGGTGTCGCCGGTTGACCAGGCATAGGAATTCGCAAAGTTGATTGCTGTCAATTGGGTTGTGTCGTTGCAAATGGTATCACTGGGAAAAGGAACGATCTGATTCAATTGTGCCACTTGTGTAATGATCAATGTATTCGGACAAGCAGTGCCGGTATCGGCAGGATTGCTTGCAATCACACGGATTTTATAAAGGAATCCGAATCCTGTATTGGCGGGAATGGTAGCGAGAATGATTCCACTCTGCCAGAAAAATAGGCTTCCGATGTTCACCGGATTTGCAAATGATCCGAACGCGTTGGACAATTGTGCGGTGAAAGTATTTCCGAAAGTGAAAGTCCCTCCGCTTACCGTATACGGAACAACAATATTTCCTCCGGCACAGGTGGAAAGTTGGAGAATACTGTCGGTGGCCAATGTCAATTGCGCTTTTGCATTAAAAGTCAAGAACAGGATTCCGACAAAAGTGGAGAGTAGAATTTTTTTCATGGGTGATTTTTCTGAAAACAAATATAAACTATTGCCATTGACGTTTCTAATGGAATTTTAAGTTCGTGGAGAGTGCCAATCAGCCTTGTTTCGAAGATCAATTCTTTTCCTGAAAATAACTGCGGAAAAAAGTCCCTGAAAAAACAGACTCCTTAACTTTACAACCCGAAGCGAAGGAGAAATCCATTTCACAAATTCCCCTGTGTGAAACGAGAAGGTTGGTGTTGGCCATTTAAATTTTCACAGCCGTGATAAGAATCAATTTTTCGGATAAACAGCGGATACCTGTTTCCACTTCGATCTCCCCTACGCTAATGCGTGAGCACATGCAACAGCAAAAATCCGTGCCGGTGAGGAGAACGCTTTTCATTTCATCGCTCGCATTCCTGATTGCCATTGCCATTGGCTTCATTGCAAAAGGATTGATCTATCTCGTTACACTCATTACCAACATTTCATTCCACGGATCATTTTCAATTCAAGGCGGTTCACCGATCAACAACCATCTCGGCATCTGGGTCATTTTCATTCCGATCATTGGCGGTTTGCTGGTTGGCGTGATGGCACGTTACGGATCGAAAGCGATTCGAGGACATGGAATTCCGGAAGCGATGGAAAAAATATTGACAGCGGAAAGTAAAATCCCACCACACATCACTTTCCTGAAACCGATTTCGGCAGCTATTTCCATTGGCACGGGCGGACCATTCGGTGCTGAAGGTCCCATCATCGCAACGGGTGGCGCTCTCGGGTCTTTCCTCGGACAACTTTTGAAAATCACAGCGCAGGAAAGGAAAATCCTGCTTGCGGCGGGAGCAACGGCGGGAATGACAGCCATTTTCGGAACTCCGTTTGCAGCCATTCTTCTTGCGATTGAATTGTTGCTGTTTGAATTTTCCCCTAAAAGTTTTATCCCCGTTGTCGCTGCATGCGTAACGGGTGCGTGCATGCATTTTTTATTGTTCAGCACTTCACCAACATTTGCAATGCCGACAGTTGCCATGCCCGACAGGAATGGCGTGATTGCCTATGCCATAATCGGTTTGGCAATCGGACTTGTTTCTGTACTTGTGACGAAAGCGGTTTACCTGATTGAAGACGGTTTTGAAAAACTTCCCATTCATTGGATGTGGTGGCCGGCCATTGGAGGAGTTGCAGTTGGCGTGATCGGATATTTTGCGCCTGAAACACTTGGCGTCGGTTATGACAATATCACACATGCCTTAACGGGAGGATTGGCGATCAATGTTTTGTTTTCACTTTGCGTCTTGAAATTCCTTTCGTGGTCGATTGCATTGGGCAGCGGAACTTCGGGAGGAACACTTGCCCCGTTATTGACCATCGGCAGTTCGGTAGGGTGTCTCTTCGGAATTGTTTGCCAACATTATTTTCCACAGGCGCATGTCAGTCTTCCGCTTGCTGCACTCGTAGGCATGGCCGCATTATTCGCAGGTGCATCACGCGCATTGTTGACGTCGGTTGTTTTTGCGCTTGAAACGACAATGCAGGAAAACACATTGCTTCCCCTTATTGCAGGTTGTGTCACATCGTATATGATTTCATTCGTTTTCATGCGAACGACCATCATGACGGAAAAAATTTCACGCAGGGGAATTGTCACACCGGAAAGTTATATCCCCGATTTGTTGCTCGTGACAAAAGTTGCCGATGTACTTGAAGCTTTGGGTGACCGTGAAGACACACCGTTGGTGAGTGCGGAAAACAGTGTGGCCGATCTTAAAAAATGGCTGATGAATGATGGACTGTTTTACGATTGCCACACGTTGCTGGTGGTCGATTACGAGACAATGAAATTGACGGGAACCATTGACAAGAAAAATATCTTGCAGGGAAATTTCATGGACGATTTGAAAATCAAGGACATCGTCAATGCGCAAGTGCTTTCCGTTTTGACTGACAATAACCTGCAGGCTACATTGCATGCAATGATGAAAAGCGATCAGGACCTGTTGCCGGTGATTGACAAAAACAATGAACGGATCATCGGCACCATCAGTTACAGGGACATCCTGACTTCTTACGAAAGGAAATTGCACAGCGATACCCACCGCAACATTCACATTTCCACAAAACGCCGAACGCTGAAAGTGATCCTGAAAGGGAAAAAATTGATGGCGAAGGATATTGTCAAAAGTTAAGTAATGTTATTTCCGTGACCGGTTGTTGTCTTCCGGTTTTTTCAAAAACAATTTCATTTTCATTTGCATTTCGACTTTTGCCGGAATGGTTTTTTTATTTTTTTCACACTGGATGGAAACATTCATGGTTAACGATAATTAACTTTTTGACGATTACTGTGGTTGGGTTTTTGCTCGTAAAAAACAAACGCCATGCTCCCATTTATCACATCCCAACCTAACCAAAACAAACAGTATGGAAACAACTTACGTTCATTCTCTCCTTGAATTTAAGCCCCTTAAAAAAAACGCGTTTAAATTCTTTTTGTGCGCAATCCCCTTTCTCTTTTTATTCCAAAGTTGTGTTACAGTACGACCTGGAGAAATCGGCCTGGTCATGCATTATGGAAAAATGCAAACGAAAACATTCAGCAGTGGAAGGCATGTTTCGGGAATATTCGGAACACATGTCATAAAAATGGATTTGCATGTTGTGGAGTATTCCGCAAAAATGGATCTCCCAACCAAGGAAGGCGTGGAGGTCAGTGCCGACATGACATTGCTGTATCACCTGAAACCCGAAGCGGCACAGAAAATTTATGAAACGTTCGGATTGAATTACGGAAGGATTCTGGTCATCAACAATTTTATTGCCGATTCCCGCGAAGCGACCTTGAACTATTATGCAAAAGACATCATCAACGAAAGGGATAATCTTGAAAAAATGATGCGGGACAGTTTGCAATCTGCCGTTGGCCCTTATGGAATCGTTGTGGACGAATTGCTGGTAAAAGACATTGACCTTCCAAGCGAAGTTGACGCTGTGATCCAGGATCAGGTGCGGGCACAGCAAGATGTCAAGAGCACAGAACTTGGAATCGAGAAGCAGAGAAAGGAACAGGTATTCACGCTTGAAAAAGACAGTATGCAGGAGGCTGCGAATATCCAGAAACAACGGATGGATGAAAAATTTGCGATTGAAAAAGACAGCATGCAAACGGCAGCCGACATTCAGGAACAGCGAACACAGGAACAATTCGCCATTGAAAAACAGAAAGACGAAGCCAAGCGAACACTCATTGAGGCGAATGCAAAATAGGAAGCGATGCAACTCGAAGCTTCCGCACTGACCGATAAGGTGATTCAATATGAAAGTGTCCAGATTTCAAAAGGATTGGTTACGTCACCGAATACAAAACTCATCATCACGAATGGAAGTACGCCCGTGCGCGTGAATACGAGTACAGGCGGCGAACAATGATGACACTGCAACAGTAACCGCGATTATCATTTTCCCCCGGGGCTTGCTTGAAATCTTTCGAGCGGCCCCATTTTTTATTTGCAGAAACATTGCGATAAAATTTTCCATGATTATTTTCCGATGGGAAACCCTGAAAAATCGGATGGCTGGGAAAACTCGGGATTTTACTTCTATTTTTGGTCGAAATGGAACAACAGGAAAATTCCGGTGAACCAGGGAAAAAGGGAAACTTGCTTTCGCGATTGAAGTTCGGATCATACGTTCGTCTTGTTGCAACGGTTTTTTTCATTTGGCTTTTTGTCCGGAGTTTTTTTTTTCAGATCATGTACATTCCGTCTTCGTCCATGAAAGGAACACTTGAAGAAGGGGATTATATCCTTGTCAATAAAGTCGCATACGGACCGCGATTGCCCATCACCTTGTTCTCATTGCCCTTTTCTGAAGATGGAGTTTATCTGGACTGGGTTGAATTTTCCTATCACCGCATTCCGGGCTATTCGCAGGTCAACCGCAACGATGTGATTGTTTTTAATCTGCCGACGGAAGACAATTTGCCGATTGACATTCGCACGCCATTCATAAAACGTTGTGTCGCATTGCCCGGCGATACATTGGTGATCTCAAATGGGGAAATAATTGTCAACGGAAAAAAACTTCCCGATCCCGAATCAGTACAGTTGCGATATGCAGTTGTGATGAAAGAAGGTGCCCAACCGGATTCCCTTTTCAGGAAAATGAATATTGAGGAGCCTTACATTTCTTCCGACAAGATTCACTACCAGCTTTTGCTGACAGAAAAATTGAAAGAACAATTGATGGCAAGTACGAAAGTCGATTCCATTCAAAAGGCAACGGAAAAGGGAAACGCGAGTTTGCGTGTTTTCCCGAGAAATCCGGATTTGAAATGGAACCTGGATAATTACGGACCGATTTTTATTCCGAGAAAGGGTGATGCCGTGAAATTGAATGCCGTGAATGTTTCGCTTTATAAACGTATCATCGAAACTTATGAGGGCAACAAATTGATTTTCAAAAATGACTCGGCTTATG